>CAYFRT010000030.1:3495-20645 GCA_964345585.1 uncultured Actinomyces sp.
CTCAGTGACGGTCTCTTCGACGACTTCCTCTTTCGCAGCCTTCTTGTCGGCCTTCACAGCCGCCTTCGCTGGGGCCTCGGCCGCCCGGACAGTGGCCTTCTTCATCACGGGCTCCGTGATGATCTCAATGACAGCCATGGGAGCGTTGTCGCCCTTGCGGTTCCCAATCTTCGTGATGCGGGTGTAGCCGCCGGCGCGCTCAGCGTCGATTTCCGGCACGATCACGTCGAACAGTTCGTAGACCGCGTCGCGACTGGTGAGCTTCTTGGCAACAACCCGGCGTGCGTGAATGTCGCCGCGACGAGCCTTGGTCACCAGCTTCTCAAAGTACGGCTGTAGCGCCTTCGCCTTCGGAACGGTGGTCGTGATGGACCTGTGTTCGATCAGTTGCGTCGCCAGGTTGGCGAGTATCTTGCGCTGGTGGGAAGCGCTACCGCCAAGTGCGGGGGCCTTCTTAGGAGTGGGCATTGGAGCTCCTGGTATTTTTTCTCGAAAATCTGAAAGTGTGTGTAAGTCTTCGCGGGGTCCGCGGCGGACCCGCTATATCTACGTACCCGCCGCGTTACCGCTCCAGGCGCTACGGCCTGGCGTTATCGCTGAAGATTGAATCGTCAGACGGCTCCGTCTCAGGCATCTGCGAATCCTTCAGGACCATGTCTAGGCCTGCAAGGGCGAGCTTGATCTCCTCGATCGACTTCGTTCCGAAGTTACGGATGTCAAGCAGGTCCGCCTCTGAATGAGCAACCAGTTCACCAACCGTGAGGATTCCCCGACGACGGAGCGCGTTGTATGAACGCGACTGCAGGTTCAGGCTCTCGATCGGCAGCGCCAAGTCTGCAGCAAGAGTCTCATCCGTAGTGGTCGTCCCGATCTCAATGCCCTCCGCCTCAACGTTCAGATCGCGCGCCAAGCCGAACAGCTCGACCAGCGTCTTACCGGCTGAAGCAACTGCATCACGCGGCAGGATCGAAGGCTTGGTCTCCACGTCAAGGATCAGACGGTCGAAGTCAGTGCGCTGCTCGACACGAGTCGCCTCAACGCGGTACGTAACCTTCAGTACAGGCGAGTAAATGGAGTCGACAGGAATCGCGTCATAGTCATCATCCGGGTGCTGGTTCTGCGCAGCAGACACGTAGCCACGGCCACGTTCCACCGTCAGTTCAACTTCCAGCTTCCCGCGCTCGTTCAACGTCGCGATGCGCAATTCCGGGTTATGGATCTCCACGCCTGCCGGCGGAATGATCTCGCTAGCCAAGACCTCTCCCGGGCCGGACTTGCGTAGATACATCACAACGGGCTCATCATTGTCAGAGGACAACACCAGTTGCTTCACATTCAGGATGATTTCGGCGACGTCCTCTTTGACACCTTCGATGGTTTCAAATTCGTGGGGGACGCCTTCGATGCGGACAGAAGTTACTGCTGCGCCCGGAATCGAGGAGAGCAGGGTACGACGCAAGGAGTTACCAAGCGTGTATCCAAACCCAGGTTCCAGCGGTTCCAGGACAAAACGGGAACGATAGTCCGAAACGACTTCTTCGGTGAGGATGGGTCGCTGTGCAATCAGCACGTTCGGTTCCTTTCTTATCGACGCCCGCCATATGACGCCGATTGGGGTTTCCGCCATTGCGGAACAGGATTTTATACCTAGTGTTTCTAAGGACCCGTGGTCCTATGAAGAGAGTCCCTCAGGGCGCGGGCTGGCAGCCTCACACCCGGGGTCCCTAAACGCAACTAGCCGCGACGACGCTTCGGTGGCCGGCAACCGTTGTGTGCCTGCGGGGTGACGTCCTGGATAGAACCCACCTCAAGGCCTGCGGCTTGCAGAGCGCGGATAGCGGTTTCACGTCCGGAGCCGGGGCCCTTTACGTATACGTCTACTTTGCGCATTCCCTGTTCCTGGGCACGACGCGCGGCGGCCTCGGCAGCCAGCTGGGCAGCAAACGGGGTCGACTTGCGTGAACCCTTGAACCCAACCTGACCAGAGGACGAGGACGCAATGACGCCCCCCGCCGGGTCCGTGATTGAAACGATTGTGTTGTTGAAAGTGGAACGGATGTAAGCGTTCCCCTGCGCGATATTGCGCCGTTCCTTCTTACGCGGCTTGCGTGAGGCGGTGGCGCGGGTATTTTGAGCCATTATTTATGTTTCTCCTACAAAGTCTCTTCGGTGGTAACCGACTAACGGTCACCAAACCGTTGCCTTACCTCTAGCTAGCCTTCTTCTTACCGGCGACTGTGCGCTTCGGGCCCTTGCGGGTACGAGCGTTCGTCTTCGTCCTCTGCCCGTGGACAGGGAGCCCACGACGGTGGCGCATGCCCTGGTAGCTACCGATTTCGATCTTGCGGCGGATGTCAGCCTGAACCTCACGGCGCAGGTCACCTTCAACCTTGTAGTTCGATTCGATGTACTGGCGCAGCGCAACAAGGTCCTCTTCGGAGGCATCCTTGACCCGCAGATCAGGACTGATTCCTGTCGCAGCCAGTGTTTCTTCTGCGCGGGTGCGTCCCACGCCGTATATGTAGGTGAGCGCCACTTCCATCCGCTTATCGCGGGGGAGGTCTACGCCGGCGATACGTGCCATTACATTTCTCCATCAAATTCCGAGGGTTGTCGTCTTCCCTGCCACCTGTTTGTGACCTCAGCCCCCGGGCCAAGGGTCCGGAATATGTGTTTTCCGGTTGGGAGACGCTTGCGGGTTTTGCAGCCTCTGGGTTGTGTCCCAGAGGTTGCGTTGGTCAGGTCGTCAGCCCTGACGCTGCTTGTGGCGAGGATTCTCGCAGATAACCATGACTTTGCCGTGGCGACGAATCACCTTGCAGTTGTCACAGATCTTCTTGACGCTTGGCTTAACTTTCATTGCGCTTCCTTCGCTGCACGGGGCAGTCTTGTCGAGGTCCTGTTCATCTCACGCCCGAGGGCACAAGGTGAAGTGGTTACCTGTAGCGGTAGACGATCCGTCCCCGAGACAAGTCATACGGGCTCAGTTCAACTACAACACGGTCTTCGGGCAGGATGCGGATGTAGTGCTGACGCATTTTTCCAGAAATATGTGCCAGTACCAGGTGTCCGTTTTCAAGTTCGACACGGAACATTGCGTTCGGGAGCGCCTCGACGACACTACCCTCGACCTCGATTACGCCGTCCTTTTTTGCCATATCCTCCGCTTGTCCTTTGTTCTGATAGTCGGCATTGCAGTGAGCATGCCCGACTGTCAAGCCTAATACAGGCATCTTTCCGACGAAAGCTCGGAGGTCCGGTAGTTAGCGAACTCACTCAGAAATGAGTGACAGGCGAGATCCCGTAGGGTGCTAGGCCCGCCGCTCCCGCATCTAGCGAGGTGAGAACGGAAATGCCGGCTTCTCCAATTGCTACGGTTTGCTCCCAATGAGCTGCATCCGCGCCGCTCACGGTGACTACAGTCCAGTCGTCTTCGAGGACGGTCGTTGCCGCATCGCCAGCCACCAGCATCGGTTCAATGCAAATCACAGTTCCTGGAAGAACACGCGGACCGCGGGTACGAGTGCGGTAGTTGTAGACCTCTGGGTCCTCATGCAAAGCATTGCCGATTCCGTGCCCCGTGTAACCTTCGACGATGTCGGCTTCCCACCCATAGGTGTCGGCCGAGGCGATAACGTCTCTCTCAATCGCGGCGCCAATGTCTCCGACGCGGCGTGCCTGGGCGGCCGCGGCAATTCCGGCCCACATCGCCTTTTCAGTCATGGCGGAAAGCTCTCGCCTACGCTTCGTTACCTCTGGGTCTCCACCCTCCAAGACGACTGTGATGGCCGCGTCCCCGTGCCAGGGTTTGCCGTCAAGCTCGATGACCGCGCCTCCGTCGAAAGACACAATGTCACCCGGTTGGAGAACTCTTTCTCCAGGAATTCCGTGAACGATCTCCTCGTTGACAGAGATGCACACGGAACCGGGGAAACCCGCGTATCCGAGGAAGTTTGGTTTCGCCCCACGTTCGATCACAGCCTTGTGAGCGATGTCATTTAGGTAAGCGGTGGTCACCCCTGGCCGAGCTGCCTCTCGAAGAGCCTGCAACTTGTGGGCCACAATGTTCCCGGCAACCCGCATGTTCTCGATGTCGGCAGCCGACTTCAGGGGGAAAAGACCAGGGCGTCTTCTGTTCCTCAAATCGCCCTAGCCGTTCTGCGGCTCAACCGCGCACAAGCCACGTGCTTTCAGAGCGTTGATCATCCGCTCACCTACCGCGTCCGGGTCTCCAGTGGCGTCAACGACCTCCAGTAAGTCCTGGTCTGCGTAGTACGTTGCCAGTGGCTCAGTGAGTTCGTAGTAGTCATGAAGTCGTTTGCGGAACGTGGCCTCGTTGTCGTCCGACCTGTGTTCTTCGGCGGCCCGGTGGATCATGCGCTCAACCAAGACATCTTCCGGTGCGGAGAACTCCAGCACCAGGTCCAGATTGATGTGTTCGACAGCCAGGATGTCTCGCAGGGCGTGAGCCTGAGCGATTGTCCGCGGATACCCGTCCAAGACGAAACCGTGGTCCTGAACGTCGGGTGCCGCCAGCCGGACAGCAACCATCGGCGTAGTGACCGAATCCGGGACAAACTGTCCCTTCGAAATATAGCTTTCGGCTAAACGGCCAAGTTCGGTGTTGTCTGCGATATTTGTTCGAAAAATCTGCCCCGTGGAGATCGCGGGAACCCTCAACCAGTCCGCTAATGCGACCGACTGCGTTCCCTTACCCACTCCTGGAGGGCCCAGTAAGACGACGGTGCTCATCGTAAGAATCCCTCGTAATGGTGCTGCTGCAACTGGGAGTTGATTTCCTTGACGGTTTGAAGCCCAACACCCACCATGATCAACAGTGTCGTACCACCGAAGGGCATCTGGTTTTGAGTGAGGCCAAGCGGCATCATCAAGAGCGAAGGCAGAATCGCAACGATTACCAAGTAGATGCCGCCAACTGTGGTCAGCCGGTTGATTACGTACTTCAGGTAGGCAGCGGTGGGTGCGCCCGCACGGAAGCCGGGGATGAAGCCTCCATAACGTTTCATGTTGTCGGCGACTTCATCCGGGTTGAACGTGATGGACGTGTAGAAGAATGCGAACGCAAAAATCAGGATCGCATTTGTCAGCATGTAGCCCCACGTTTGTGAGGAGAAAGTCCTGTTGATCCACAGGACCCACCCGTCAGTCGGTTCACCGAACTGTGCAATAAGCGGGGGTAGTGCGAGGATCGAGGTGGAGAAAATCACCGGGATCACACCGGCCATATTGATCTTCAAAGGGATGTAGGTGGTTGTGCCGCCATAGGTGCGACGCCCCACCATCCGCTTTGCGTACTGCACCGGGATTCGGCGCTGTGACTGCTCCACGAACACGACGGCTACTGTAACCGCCAAGATAATCAGGATGATTACGAAGACCTTGCCCCATCCGCCGGTGCGACCGATGTCCAGGAGGTTCAGCGGCAGGGTCGAAACGATCGAGGTAAAGATCAGCAGGGACATGCCGTTGCCGACGCCGCGTTCAGTGATCAGCTCACCGAACCACATGATGACCGAGGTACCTGCAGTCATCACGAGCACCATAAACAAGTAGGTCCAAGGTGTCGCGTTAGGGATAACAGGATCCGGGCAGTTCGGGAACATTCTTCCCGAAGCAGCCATCGTGATCATCGTCGTGGACTGCAAAATAGCCAGGAAGATCGTTAGGTACCGAGTGTACTGGGTAAGAGTTGACTGACCCGACTGACCTTCCATGTGGAGGTCTTGGAACCTGGGAACGGCAACTCGTAGGACCTGAATGATAATCGACGCGGTGATGTAAGGCATGATGCCCAGCGCGAAGACAGAAAGCTGTAGTAGCGCGCCCCCGGAGAACAGGTTGAACATGTCCAGCAAAGACGTGCTGTCCTGCAGGCTTATGCAAGCATGCACGTTTTCCGCGGACACACCAGGGGTAGGAACGAAAGTACCGAGACGGTACAGGGCCATGATCAGTAGCGAAAAGAAGATCTTATTTCGCAGATCCGGGGTGCGGAACGCTTGGCCAAAAGCACGTAGCAAGCTTCCTCCTGGGCTGAAAGATGATTAATTGTGCGGCCTAGAATCCGGATAAGCATATCCGGACAGTGGCTACAGAGTAACGGTTGTGGGCAGAACAAGGGAGGGCACCAGGTCCTGGTACCCTCCCTCACTCAGTCAGCGGACGGTTAACGACCCGCCGGCCTTCTTGATTTTCTCTTCTGCGGAAGCGGACCATTTGTCAACAATGACGTCGAGTGCGACATCAACATCACCGGTGCCAAGCACCTTGACCAGTTCGCCTTTACGCACTGCGTTCTTGGCTACCAGATCCTCTACAGTGACGGTCCCACCCTCTGGGAAGAGTGTGTTCAGTTTGTCCAGATTCACAACCTGGTACTCAACCCGGAACGGGTTCTTGAAACCGCGCAACTTCGGCAGCCGCATGTGAAGCGGCATCTGTCCACCTTCGAAACCAATGCGCACGGTGTTGCGTGCCTTGGTGCCCTTGGTGCCCCGCCCGGCCGTCTTGCCCTTCGACGCCTCACCGCGACCAACACGGGTCTTAGCGGTCTTGGCTCCGGGAGCAGGTGCCAGGTGGTGGAGCTTTAGGACTTCACCCTCTTGAGGGGCGGCAGTTCTTGATTGCTTCGCCATCTCAGTCGATCTCCTCCACTTCAACCAGGTGCATCGCAGTGCGGATCTGCCCGCGGATCACGGGAGTGTCCTCACGCACGGTGCTCTGGCCGATCTTGCGCAAACCCAGGGTGTGCACAGTTTCGCGAATGTTCTTCTTCTGGGTTGCCGCTGACTTCTTCAGCGTGATCTTCAGCTTCGCCATCAGCTATTCACCCCCGAAGCTGCCTTTTCGGCTTCTTTCTTCTCGGCTTCTGCCTTGCGCTCGGCCAAGCCCGCTGCTCGCGCTGCAAGCATTTGGGTTGGGGCGACTCGCTCCAGAGGAAGCCCGCGACGCGCTGCGACCGCTTCTGGTTCCTCGAGCTGCTTCAAACCGTCGACAGTTGCCCGAACGATGTTGATGGCGTTCGAGGATCCCAGGGACTTCGTCAGCACGTCGTGAATGCCTGCGCATTCCAGGACGGCGCGCACCGGGCCACCGGCGATAACACCGGTACCGGGTGATGCGGGACGAAGAAGGACAATGCCTGCTGCTTCCCGTCCCTCAACCAGGTGAGGAATGGTGCGACGGATCATCGGGACGCGGAAGAAGTTCTTCTTCGCTTCCTCAACGCCCTTCGCAATCGCTGCAGGAACTTCCTTAGCCTTGCCGTAGCCGACACCGACGGTTCCTTCGCCGTCACCAACCACTACCAGTGCTGTGAAGGAGAAACGACGTCCACCCTTCACAACCTTGGAAACACGGTTGATCGTAACGACGCGCTCAAGGTACTGGTTCCGGTCCTGGTCGCGGCGAGAGTCACGGCGGTCTCCGCCGCGGCCTCCCCGTCCTCCGCGTCCCTGGCCTTGGCCCTGGCGGTCTCCGTCGCGGCCTTCGCGCGCGGAGTTGCCCTGATCTTGCTTATCTTGCTGCGGTGCAGCCATCAGATGCTCTCTCTTTCTTTTCTCGCGCTCACAGCTTCAGGCCGCCCTCACGGGCGCCTTCCGCTACTGCGGCCACGCGGCCGTGGTACTTATTGCCGCCGCGGTCGAACACTACTTCTTCGATGCCCGCTTCCTTCGCACGTTCGGCAATCAAAGATCCGACCTTGTGGGCCTTCTCCACCTTCTTGCCGTCCATTTCCCGAAGTTCGGGTTCCATGGTGGAAGCCCAGACCAGTGTCTTGCCTTCCGTGTCGTCAACAACCTGCACGAACACGTGACGGTTGGACCGAGTCACATCCAGACGAGGCCGAGCAGCCGTGCCACTTACCTTCTGACGGACGCGCTGGTGCCGGCGCTTACGTGCAATGGTCTTACCTTTGCCTTTGACCGTGTAAGACATTACTTACCAGCCTTTCCAACCTTGCGCTTCACAACTTCGCCCTCGTAGCGAATGCCCTTGCCCTTGTAAGGCTCTGGCTTGCGCAGCTTGCGGATATTCGCGGCGACCTCGCCCACCATCTGCTTGTCGATGCCAGACACGATCACCTTGTTGGCAGACGGAACAGCCAACTCGATGCCCGCGGGCGGCTCGAAAACGACGGGGTGCGAGAAGCCCAGGGCGAACTCAACCTTCTTGCCCTTGGCAACCGCGCGGTAACCGGTGCCAACAATCTCGAGAGACTTCGAGTAGCCCTCGGTGACACCAACCACCATGTTGTAGATCAGGGTGCGAGTCAGGCCGTGCAGCGAACGAGACGTGCGGTCATCGTTGGGACGCATAACCAGAACTTCGTTGCCTTCCACCTTTGCAGTGATCGGCTCCGCCATGGTCAGGGTGAGTTCTCCCTTAGGACCCTTGACGGTTACGAGCTGGCCATCGACCTTTGCTTCTACTCCGGCCGGGAGCACAACGGGCTGTTTGCCAATGCGTGACATGTTCCCTCTCCCTTACCAGACGTAGGCGAGGACTTCCCCACCCACACCCTTATCCGCGGCCTGCCGGTCGGTCAGTAGCCCCGAGGACGTGGACAGGATTGCCACACCCAGGCCACCGCGAACCTGCGGCAGTTCAGTTGACTTTGTGTAAACGCGAAGACCAGGCTTTGAAACCCGCTTCAGGCCAGTGATGGCGCGTTCGCGACGGCCACCGTACTTCAGGTCGAGGATAAGCGTCTTACCAACGCGTGCATCTTCGACCCGGACGCCTTTGATGTAGCCCTCAGAAACGAGGATCTGCGCGATGGCGTCCTTCAGTTTCGAGTAGGGCATTGACACGGACTCGTGCTGAGCCGTGTTGGCGTTACGCAGACGCGTCAGCATGTCTGCGATCGGATCAGTCATTGTCATTTGGGGCGTGCCCCTTCCTCGGCGTGGTTTCCGCCAGCAATTGCCGCTGGCGGACCTGCTCCGTAAGTGTTACCAGCTGCTCTTCGTCACTCCGGGGAGCTCGCCACGCAGGGCTAGCTCACGCAGGCAAATGCGGCACAGGCCGAACTTGCGGTAGACGGACTTGGGACGGCCGCAGCGATTGCAGCGTGTGTAGGCGCGAACCGCAAACTTGGGCTTGCGAGCGGCCTTGATTTTCAATGATGTCTTAGCCATTTACTCTCAGTCCTCTTTGAATGGGAAACCGAGCTTCTTCAGCAAAGCGCGGCCCTCTTCGTCGTTGTTTGCCGAGGTCACGACAGTTATGTCCATGCCGCGAACCCGATCGATGTCGTCAACGTCGATCTCATGGAACATGGATTGCTCAGTCAGACCAAACGTGTAGTTGCCGTGACCATCGAACTGCTTCGGTGACAGGCCACGGAAGTCGCGGATACGCGGAAGGGCGGTAGCCAGCAACCGGTCCAAGAACTCCCACATCCGGTCGCCACGCAGCGTTACCGAAGCACCAATCGGCTGAC
The DNA here is from genome assembly GCA_964345585.1 of uncultured Actinomyces sp. GTDB lineage: Bacteria > Actinomycetota > Actinomycetes > Actinomycetales > Actinomycetaceae > Scrofimicrobium. The sequence continues at coordinate 12,962 of CAYFRT010000030.1, forward strand.
CTTCACGCAGCTTGAACTGGGCGATGGATTTCTTCGCGCGGTTCACACGGGGCTTCTGCCCTGTAATCAGCGCCAAGTCACGGATCGCTCCGTCCATCAGCTTCGAGTCACGCGCAGCGTCTCCGACGCCCATGTTCACGACTACCTTGACAGGCTTCGAAACCATCATCGGGTTCTCAAGTTTGAACTCTTCAATCAGTTCAGTCTTGATCTGGTCGTTGTACTTTTCCTTCAGACGGGGGGTCATGCGTCAAGCTCCTTACCCGGCTTGATGCCGCGACGGGTTCCTCCGCGTGCGACACGAACACGAACGGTGCGCTTGCGACCGTCACGTTCGATGACGTCTTCACGGAAGCCAACACGCACAGGCTTCTTGGTGTCGGGGTCCACCAGGGCAACCTTTTCGATTGCGATGGGGGCCTCAACGGTGGTGATGCCACCTTCTTGACCGGACTGGCCCTGACGGACGTGCCGAGTCTTCAAGTTGACACCTTCGACAAGCACCTTGCCCTCTTCGGGGAAGACCTTGATGACGCGTCCTTGCTTGCCTTTGTCGCCCGGATCCAAAGGCTCAAGGCCTTCGTCCATGCGACGCTGGTTTCGCGCGTCGATCTTCTTGGCGTCCGAGGTACGACCACGGATCACCTCGACCAGATCGCCTTTACGAATTTTGGCGGCCATCAGATCACCTCCGGGGCGAGCGAGACTATACGCATAAAGCGCTTGTCGCGTAGTTCACGGCCAACGGGACCGAAGATGCGGGTGCCGCGAGGCTCTCCGTCACCCTTCAGGATCACCGCTGCGTTCTCATCGAAACGAATGTAGGAACCGTCGGTCCTGCGTGCGGACTTCTTGGTGCGGACGATAACCGCCTTCACCACGTCGCCCTTCTTGACGTTCCCACCGGGGATAGCGTCTTTGACGGTGGCGACAATCGTGTCGCCTATTCCGGCGTAACGCCGACTGGAGCCGCCGAGCACACGGATAGTGAGAAGCTCTTTCGCTCCCGTGTTGTCGGCGACCTTTAGTCGCGACTCCTGCTGGATCATGTCTTGTGACTCCTGTCGTCGTGCTGGTTCTCTGCCCCTCCAAAGCGTTGTCCTTTGGGGCAGAGCCTGGCCGAACGGATGTGTTTATTCGGAAAATACTTTTCGCTGCGCCGGCTAAGCGGCAGTTTGCTACTTGGCCTTCTCCAGGATTTCCGCCACTCGCCAACGCTTTGTCTTGGAAAGGGGACGGGTCTCCATGATGCGAACGTAGTCGCCCACGCCGCATTCGTTATTTTCATCGTGCGCCTTGACCTTCTTGGTCTTGCGAACGACCTTGCCGTACAGCGGGTGCTTCATGCGGTCTTCAAGTTCAACGACGACGGTCTTATCCATCTTGTCGCTGACAACAAGGCCACGACGAACCTTGCGCTGATTGCGCTCTGGGGCTGCGGTAGTTTCAGACATCCGGTTCACTCCTCAGTGCTCTTTGGCGCGGTGCGGAAGCCGAGTTCCCGTTCACGCGCAATCGTGTAGATGCGGGCAATGTTGCGGCGTACTGCCTTCATGCGACCGTGGTCTTCCAAGCTGCCAACAGCCTGGGAGAAACGGAGATTGAACAGTTCAGCCTTGTTCCGCTCCAGCTCCTTGCGAAGCGCGGCATCATCCATCGCGTCGAGGTCAGCCGCCTTCAAAACGTTGTCTGCCATCAGCTCTCAACACCCTCTCGGACGATGAAACGGGTCTTCATCGGCAACTTGTGGCGAGCGCGGCGCATGGCTTCACGGGCAAGATCTTCCGTGACACCACCGAGCTCGAAAATGATACGACCAGGCTTGACGGGTGCAACCCACCATTCCGGGCTGCCCTTACCTTTACCCATGCGGGTTTCCGCAGGCTTCTTGGTGAGAGGACGATCCGGGAACACCGTGATCCACACCTTGCCACCACGCTTGATGTGGCGGGTCATTGCAATACGCGCTGCTTCAATCTGGCGGTTGGTCAGGTATGCACCTTCAACGGCCTGAATGCCGAAGTCACCGAATGCCAGTTCAGTGCCGCCCTTAGCCATACCGCCCCGCTTGGGACGGTGCTGCTTGCGGAATTTAACGCGGCGGGGAATGAGCATTTGCTCAGGCCTCCGTTCCGGTAGTTGTAGCTTCGGGTGCCTTAGCAGGTGCCTCGGCCGCGTCGGCCTGAGCCTGCGGTGCGGAAGCGCCGCCTTCCTGCTGCTGAGCCTGAGGACGGCCGCCACCACGACGGTCGCCACGCTCACCACGGCGGCCACCACCACGGCGGTCGCCACGCCTCGGTGCGCCACCACGTCCGGCCTGCTCGGCCTGCTGACGGGCGAACTCACGTTCGGTCATGTCACCCTTGTAAATCCAAACCTTCACACCGATACGGCCGAAGGTAGTGCGGGCTTCGAAGAAGCCGTAGTCAATGTTGGCGCGCAGAGTCTGCAGAGGCACCCGGCCCTCACGGTAGAACTCGCTGCGCGACATTTCAGCGCCACCCAGACGCCCAGAAACCTGGACGCGGATTCCCTTCGCTCCGGCACGCTGCGCTGACTGAATAGCCTTGCGCATGGCTCGACGGAAGGAGACGCGGGCTGCCAATTGCTCGGCAACACCCTGTGCAACAAGCTGCGCGTCAATCTCTGGGTTCTTCACCTCAAGAATGTTCAGCTGAACCTGCTTGCCGGTGAGCTTTTCCAGATCCTGACGGAGCCGGTCTGCCTCGGCACCCCTGCGCCCAATCACAATGCCCGGGCGGGCGGTGTGAAGGTCCACGCGAACACGGTCACGGGTACGCTCAATCTCGATGCGGGAGATACCCGCGCGCTCCAGACCATCAGTCAGAGCCTCACGAATCTTCACGTCCTCCGCGACGTAGTCACGGTAACGCTGATCCTGAGTTGTCGAGTCAGCGAACCAGCGCGAACGGTGGTCAGTGGTGATCCCCAGGCGGAAACCGGTGGGGTTTACTTTCTGGCCCATCTAGCGAACCCCTTCCTCATCCTCGGTACCCACAATCACAGTGATGTGGCTGGTGCGCTTCAGGATTTGTCCTGCCCGTCCCTGTGCTCGGGGACGGTAGCGCTTCATGGTCGGGCCCTCGTCGACGAATGTCTCAAGGACCACTAGGTCGGCATCCTGCACCGACTCGCCCATGTTCTCCGCGATCACAGCGGCGTTAGCGGCGGCGCTGTTCAGCACCTTACGAACGTCACCTGCGACCCGCTGAGGGGCGAACTGCAGAATGTTGTCCGCCTCCAGATAGGACTTCCCGCGGATCTCGTTAACGATCCGACGTGCCTTCTGGGGCGTGACGCGAACAAAGCGCGCCTGCGCCTTGGCTTCCATCTCTCGGTTCCTCACTTCCCGGGTCGCTTAGTAGCGACGCCCCTTGCGGTCATCTTTCACGTGGCCGCGGAAGGTGCGCGTAGGCGCAAACTCCCCCAGCTTGTGGCCCACCATCGATTCGGTGACGAACACCGGAACGTGGCGACGGCCATCATGAACAGCAAAAGTCAGACCCAGGAAATCCGGAGTGATCATCGAGCGACGCGACCAGGTCTTAATGACCTGCTTCTTCGCGCCGGCTGCCTGCTGCTCTTCAACCTTCTTCTGCAGGTGGGCGTCTACGAAAGGGCCCTTTTTCAAACTACGTGGCATAATCCAGGCTTCCTATCAACGCTTCTTGCCGGTGCGGCGACGACGGACAATGTACTTATCGCTCTGCTTGTTCGGGCGACGTGTGCGGCCTTCGGGCTTGCCCCATGGGCTAACCGGGTGACGGCCACCAGACGTGCGGCCCTCGCCACCACCGTGTGGGTGATCCACCGGGTTCATGGCGACACCGCGGACCTTAGGACGACGTCCCTTCCAGCGAGCACGACCAGCCTTACCAAGGGAGATGTTCCCCTGTTCGGCATTGCCAACTTCACCAACGGTGGCGCGGCAGTCCACGTCAACGTTGCGGATCTCCCCTGAAGGCAGACGCAACTGGGCGAAACGACCTTCTTTCGCAACCAGCTGGATCGAGGACCCAGCCGAGCGAGCGAGGCGCGCACCCTGACCCGGATTCAGTTCCACAGCGTGCAGAACCGTACCAAGGGGGATGTTGCGCATTGGAAGTGCGTTACCCGGTTTGATGTCAGCTTTGGGGCCGTTTTCAATCTGGGTTCCCTGCTTGATTCCCTTAGGAGCAAGGATGTAGCGCTTTTCTCCGTCGGCGTAGTGCAGCAGCGCGATGTTCGCGGTGCGGTTCGGATCGTATTCGATCTCCGCAACAACTGCGGGTACGCCATCTTTGTCATTGCGCTTGAAGTCAATCACGCGGAAGGCACGCTTGTGGCCCCCACCGCGGCGACGGGCAGTGATCCGACCGTAAGAGTTGCGTCCACCGGTCTTCGTCAATGGACGAACCAGCGACTTCTCCGGCTCAGTCCGGGTGATCTCAGCAAAATCTGAGACGCTCCCGTGGCGACGACCCGGCGTGGTCGGCTTGTACTTGCGAATAGCCATTTTCTTCTCTTACCTTCCGGTTCAGATCCCGGCCTGGCCGAAGACGTCGATCGAGCCCTGCGAGAGCGTAACGATCGCACGCTTGCGGTCAGGACGCTTACCAACGCCGTCACGACGGCGGTAGGTCTTGCCGACCCGGTTCATGGTGGCAACCTTTTCGACCTTCACGTCGAAGATCTCCTCGATTGCAACCTTGATTTCAGTCTTGTTAGCGCGCGGGTCGACCTCGAAGGTGTACTTGCCTTCGTCCTGCAGACGCGATGACTTCTCAGTCACCACGGGACGCAGGATGACGTCGCGCGGGTTCTTGGCGGATTCCAGGATGCTCACTTGGCGTCCTCCTTCGCGCTCTTCTTCTCAGCCTTCTTGCGGTCGGCCTTCTTGGCGGCCTTCTTCGCCGAAACGTTAGTTCCGTCGTCAGCGCCGTCAGCCTTCTTGGCGGCCTTCTTTTCCTTCGGTTCGGCCTCTTCCACAGCAACTGCTGCTTTGTCGGCGCGAGCCCCAGGGGCAGTCTTGACTGCGCGATCAACGTACGAGGACAGAGCGTCTTCCGTGAAGACGACCTGGTCGGCGTTCACCACGTCGTAGGTGTTGAGCTGGTCTGACCACAGGATGTGCACCTTGGGGATGTTGTTGTAGGACTTGACGACGGTTTCCGCGCCATCCTCGTCCCGATCGACAACGATCAGCACAGACCCACCGTTGGTCACCTTCGCCAAAGTGGCGATAGCGGCCTTGGTTGAGGGCCTGTCCTCAGCAACCAGATCTTCCATGACGATGATGGATTCGTTGCGAGCCCTGTCAGAGAGAGCGGAACGCAGAGCGCCAGCAATCATCTTCTTGGGGGTGCGCTGCGAGTAGTCGCGAGGCTGTGGTCCGTGGACCACCCCACCACCACGCCACTGCGGTGCACGGGTCGAACCCTGACGAGCACGACCCGTTCCCTTCTGCCGCCAAGGCTTCTTGCCGCCACCGGAAACCTCGCCACGAGTCTTAGTCGCGTGGGTTCCTGCACGGCCAGCCGCCAGTTGCGCTTCCACAACCTGGTGGATCAGCGGAATGTTCAGTGGAACGTCGAACAGCACGCCTGGAAGGGCGGCGTCGCGTCCGGTTTCTTCACCGGCCAGGTCCAACACCACAACGGTGCGGTCCTGCAGTTCGGTCTTTTTCGCCATCATGCCCCCTTCACAGCGGTACGTACCATGACAACAGCCTTCGCTGGGCCAGGGATGGCGCCCTTCACGAGGACGATGCCCTTTTCGGCGTCGGTGCCCACGATCTCCAGGTTCTGAACGGTGCGGCGATCGCTACCCATCCGACCGGGCATGCGCTGCCCTCTGAAGACGCGGCCCGGGGTTGATGCTCCGCCGATGGAACCGGGCTTGCGGTGGATCTTGTGAGCACCGTGCGAGGCAGGGCCGCCAGCAAAACCATGACGCTTCATGGCGCCTGCGAACCCTTTGCCCTTGGTGGTGCCAGTGACATCCACCTTGGAGCCGACCTCAAACGTGGTCGCATCAAGTTCCTGGCCAAGTTCGTAAGAGTCGGCGTCCGAGGTGCGGAACTCCGCAATGTGACGCTTAGGCTCTACGCCAGCCTTCTCAAAGTGGCCAAGCATCGGCTTGGTCACGCGTCGAGGATCAATGTCCTCAAAGCCAATCTGGACGGCCGAGTAGCCGTCGTTGTCCTCGGTACGCACCTGGGTAACGACGTTCGTGCCGACCTGCACGACGGTCAGGGGGATGACATTACCTTTGTCGTCCCACACCTGGGTCATGCCGAGCTTGCGGCCTAGCAACGCCTTAACCGGCGCAGCCGCGTGCTTGGTGTCAGTAGTCATTGCAGATGTCCTCAGAGCTTAATTTCGATGTTCACGTCCGCCGGAAGGTCGAGACGCATCAGGGAGTCAACAGCCTTCGGAGTGGGATCGATGATGTCGATGAGTCGCTTGTGCGTACGCATCTCGAACTGTTCGCGGCTGTCCTTGTACTTGTGCGGGGAACGGATTACTACGAATACGTTCTTTTCCGTCGGCAGCGGCACAGGGCCTACAACCGTTGCGCCTGCACGCTGAACGGTGTCGACAATCTTGCGCGCCGAGCTATCGATGACCTCATGGTCATACGACTTAAGCCGGATGCGGATCTTCTGTCCCGTCATGCCGTGTTACCTCTTCTCGTACAGATTCGTCACCGGCCCCCGCATTCGGGCGTGTCTAAGTTTCGACACACATGAACGCGGCTTCCGGAGTGGCTCCGAAGGGCCGTTGTCTTGTCAAAAGAACTTGGGCAGCGTATCAGTCACACATGAGCGTTGAAGCCGGGTGTTCGTTCGAGGACCTCATTGATCAGCCGTGAATCCGATTGGATATCACGCGATCCGGTCCGCGACCTGCACCGAACGACTCTCGACATTTATTCGTCGATCACCCTCTGTGCGACGCGTTGTTACGCGCCCAAATCGCCTCGCTTGCGCGAAGCAGCCTGAATAGTGTGGCACGTTCAGACCAATTAGGCCAAGCTCGCCGTGCCTGCTGCGACGCGTTTCACTCACTCTTGCGTGTTGAAGCGCTCAAAGGGCTCGCTCAGCACCGGTTTATCCCAAGATCTGGTCCTCGGTCACCTGCTGAGTCCGCCGAGCGCGCCGATACAACTGGACCGCCCCGACACTCAGAGCCACTCCTGCCAGTGCGACAAGCAGCGCGATGGTCCAACTGCCCTCGGCGCCAACTGCAGGGCGGTATGAGGACATCACGGTGACTTGGCGGTCCTCGCCCTCCGAAATGGTGAGAGTGCTGGTGGAAAAGGAGATTCCGGAGGCCCTGTGTTCTGGAAGGTTGGGGGAGGTCGGCGCCGTGAATGTGACGTCGGTGCCAACCGGGATGTCCTGGGGCCCTTGCACCGGCGCTCCGTCCAGGGTTAGTTCGTATGCGACCGACACCTTGTTCCCGTTGGCGGTCCACGTGGCTGTCACGGGGATTGTTGCACCGGGCGGGAACTCGGACGCATTCACTCCCGCCAGTCCCGCCGACAGGGAGAACCCGCCAACGGGGGTGTCGACGGCGCGGTACTGGTTCAACACCTGCACGGTGGGGTTTCCACCGTCCGTTACGGTCAGGGTTGCTGGAGCAAAACTTGCCGACTGCCACGCGAAGCCCTTGGCGCGCGG
>CAYFRT010000031.1:0-20540 GCA_964345585.1 uncultured Actinomyces sp.
AGAGTCGGTACGACAGCCGATAAAGCGGTCAACAATTAGTTCTCTTCTCAAATCTGAGGTCATTGGATGCGTCGTTTTACAGGGTACTCAGATGTAGAGAGCAGACGTGTCGGCGTTCATTTTCAGACGTGCACTGGCCCAGTTGACCTTCCTCACTACAGTGAACTTAGTCCGCGGAAGTTAGCCCCCGTGAGCCATCGCGACGTAAACGAGCATTCTAAAAGACGTAAACGAGCATTCTAAAAAGAGGAGCGGCACATCAATGAAGATCGGGATCATCAGCGGTTCGACTCGGGCAAACGGCAATACCCAGACGGTTGCCAAGTACATCTACGACGTGGCAGCCAATAGGGGCCGGGACACGGAGTACCAACTGGTTAGGCTTGTTGATTTTGACGTGCCCATCTTTTCCAGTTCAACCCATCCGATGCAGGCGGGGAAGAAGTACGAGGATCCCCGCGTTCAACGCTGGTCCGACACAATTGATAGCTTCGACGCTTTCGTGTTCGTGACACCTGAGTACAACCACGGCGTGCCCGGCGGATTCAAGAACGCGGTGGACAACCTCGGGGCGGAATGGGTTGGAAAGCCCGTGGCATTTGCGGGACTTGGCTCGGTGGGCGGAGTGAGGGCCATTGAACAGTGGCGCCAAATTGTCGCGAACTTTTCGATGCCAGGAACGCGTCCTGAAATGAACTTCGGCCTGTTTACTGATTGGGAGCAAGGCAACTTCCAGCCCACTGATCGGCGTGCAGCAGAGACGAACGCGATGCTGGATGAACTGGAACGCTTGACTGTGATCATGAATAACTGACGACGCTGGCGAATCTGTCGGAGCGGCATGGGAAGCTCTGAGTCAAGGAGCAGTGGACTTGTCATCTGAAATGAATCGGAGGGGAGCGTGCCTCGTCTACTTGATTTGGAGGGAGCAAAGGGTCCTTCCCTGCCCGAAAACCCTTCGCCGGATCACGGGTTGGGCAATGATCCGATTGACGCAACAGCTGGCTGGGTTGAAGGCGCCTCTGAAGTGTTCTCGGCCGCCCGGGTCAATACCGTTGTTCGGTCGCTGATCGGCAGAAACAAGACTGCGACCAGAAAGCAATGGCTTTCCGCAGTCGCGGCGCACGTCGTAGGGAAAAGGCCTGACATCAGGGCGGCGCTGTTGGAAGTTTTGGGGGTGGCAGCCGCACCAAGTGATCTCTTAGACGGGTTGTCGATAGGGGAAATCAGTGTGTGTTACGAAGCGCTCTTGGCCCAGATCGACCGCGATAAGCGCAAGAGTTCTGGACAGTACTTCACTCCCGATGATGCGGCAGTGTTCATGGCTAAGCAGTCCTTGGAGTTTCCGAAAGGAGTGTGGCTGGACCCGTGTTGCGGGGTGGGGAACTTGTCATGGCACCTTGCGGGCATTCAACCTCATCCAGACCGATTTATTGAAGACGATTTGGTTCTTGTGGATCGGGATGACACCGCGCTCAAGACGGCCGTGGCTCTAATCGGGGCGCGCTTTGCCTCTCCGGGCAACAGCGATGCTCTACGCAAACTGGCGGGCCGCGCAGTTCGTAGAGATTTTTTGGCCCAAGCCCCGCTGCCGCCATACGACTTCGCAATTCTTAACCCCCCTTACGCAAAGGCTCCTGAACGCAGGAACTTCTTCACGGCCACCACCCGTGATCTTTTCGCATATTTCCTGGAAAAGGTGGCGACCACCTCCCGGGGGTTCGTTGCTGTGACGCCGGCTTCGTACCTTTCTGCACCCAAGTTCAGCCCGCTTCGAGCCGTCCTTGATGACTCTTTCAAGGGCGGGCATGTCTACGTGTTCGACAATGTGCCTGACACGTTGTTTCGCGGTTTCAAATACGGCTCCCGAAACACTTCAAAAACAAACTTCGTTCGTGCGGCAGTGACAGTGTGCTCACCTGAAGCCAAAGAATGGCAGGTCACGCCTATTTTGCGGTGGCAGATCGGTGATCGGGAAGCGATGTTTGAGGAGGCGCCCCAACTGCTAAGCAGACGGCGCACAGGCCCATTCGGAGAATGGGTGAAGCTGGCACCCGAATCAAGGGTTATGTGGCAGGAACTTGAAGATTGGCCTCGCGCAGTGCAGGACCTGGTGGTGGCAGAACAAACCCCTTACTTCTTGGATGTAGCCACTACGCCTCGGTATTACGTCTCCGCATCATTTAGACCGTTGGACCGCGGCTCCAAGGTTCGCTTGCACTTCCGTGATAAAGAAGATCGTGATCTTGTTGCACTGGTCCTAAACTCATCGGTTCCTTATGTTTGGTGGCGGGCACTGGACGGTGGGGTGACGCTTCCAAAGCGCGTACTTCTAAGTACGCCGGTGCCTGCGAATGCTCCCCCGGGCAGCCAAGAAATGATTGATGCACTGCGGGCTTCCGAAGACGTGAACATCGTCGTGAAACTGAATGCGGGTCGTAAGAATGAGAACGTTAAACACGGTCAGGACCTAGTTGGTCGGCTAAACCACGCACTCCTAACAGAAAAAGCGCTGGAAGGGATGGAACTTGTGTATGCAAACAGTATGTTCCCCCTAGGTCGGTTTCACGGACACTCGGCTCCTTGTGGCACAGTCGATAGCTCTGTTGGAGCTGTCTCTGGCGAACAGTGCGCGACTGGCTGTGAGCGTAAAAGAGGGGAGTAGCTGATGAGAGAGGCGCCATTGGAAGGATGGGACGCCATCGCGCCCGATTCCGGCAATCGGGGGATGCCTGAGGCGTCAAGTAGGGTTCCACCCTCCGGTTTTGATGCCAGCAAAACTAGCGGTTCAAAGGCTTTCGACACCTTGCGGGACCATCTTGACTCAAACCGTGAGGTTCGCCGGGAAGTGGAGTTCGCGTTCTCCTCGCTGCTCACCGCAGCAAACCCAACAGACCGCGGACTCAGGTTCCTATTCGGAAACGGAGCCGAGTGGATAATGGCTTGCGCAGCGTGGTCTGCCGGTGTCCTGACCGCACCCGCAGGTCACAACGTTGACGGCTTCGACCTGGAAGATCTGCTGGACAGCGCAACAAGTCTTTGGAGCGTCAAAGCAAGTGCTGCAGCTAAGGCCTCACAGATTCGCTTGAAGAATTTTATGGGTGACGGGTCGGGTCAGGTATGGGATGTTCCAACGTTGTTCGTGAGTCCGTACCTGGGAGGGGCGGTGCTCATAGACCCCGAGTTACACCCGGAAGTTAGAGAAGAAGCGCGGAACACCGGTGACGCGTTGGTGCTATCTGCTGGTGCAGTCAAGAAATTCGCTGAATCTCACCCGAAGAACATTGTTCGCTTCGACGTGGCAATGAACCAGGGTGGCGTATCGGCTGATCCGTACGCCTTCATCAAGTCGGTGATCGCGCCCGAACATTTCCCGATCTTGGCCAAACCCTTCCTTGCCGCTTCTCCTCGAAAAGAAGGCAGCAGGGTGGATGACATAACACAACTGGTTGCGTTGCGTGACCGTGGGGCTCTCACTGAGGCACAGTTTCAAAAGGTAATTGAAGCCGTGGTTGGTTAGCCTTCCAGGTTGTCTTCGCCGGGCACCCAACTTTTCTCCGGCACGTTCCACCCGCGCCGTTTGATCACCCGGTAAGCCCGTTTTCGGGTGGGGGCATCCAAGCGGTCAACGTAGACCACGCCGCCTAGGTGATCGAATTCGTGCTGGAAGATGCGTGCCAGCCAGCCTTCGGCCTCCACTTCGTAGAGTTCGCCGTCAATATTGCGCGCCGTTAGCAGGACCCGATCTGAGCGCCTCAACGCGTACCGTTCGCCGGGTACGGAAAGGCACCCCTCCTCCTCGTCCTCCTCCACGGGCAGCAACGCGTCCGGGACCGTTGGCTCCACCCAAAGGACGGGGTCGATTGCGACGTTGCGGAACTCGGTGCCGTCCTCGTCCTCCCACGAGTAAACAAAGATGCTCTTGCCCACCCCCACCTGCGGTCCTGCAAGGCCGACGCCTGGAGCCAAATCCATGGTGTCGTACATGTCGTCCACTAGTTTCCGAATCTCGTCAGTTATCTCCCCCACAGGTTCGGTAGGGGAATGAAGAACGGGGTCACCGTATATGCGGATAGGCAGAATTGTCATAGGGCAACCTTAACGCCCAGCAGATAGCGTCGGGATCAAACTGATGTGGTGAACGAAACTGCGTCGTGTTGTAGCGGTCGCGGACCGTTCCCGGCCACAACGAAATCCGCGCGGTCCCAAGGCTTGTCCTGTTCCAAGAAGGGCAGTTCGTGGGACTGCCACTCATCCCAGAACGCAGCCGTCTGTTCCTCGTCTCCGTTCACCCCGGTCTCAAGGTCGCGGGCAATGCCCAGTGTTCGTGCCAACTTGAAATCGGATTGGACCCAGATGCTCACGTCAACCATCCCGGTGAAGGCTCGCTGTGAGGCACCCACTCCTTCAAAGACAACAAACTCCGTGGAACCGGGAACCACAATGGAGCCTTGTCTGCCTTTTTCTTTCCACGCAGCGGGGACGAAGTCGACTTCGGCGCCTGAACTAAGGGGGCGCAGAAGCATCTCAAGGGTCTCGGGAGCCCACCCAAAGAAGGGTGCGTGCCAGGCAAGATCGTCGGTTGCGATCAGCGTCGCCATGTGACCGGCGCCCCGGAGCGCCTCCGTTAAGTTCCTCCCAAGCGTGGACTTTCCTGAGCCTCCACGCCCATCTACCGATACAACGACAGGTCCCCTTGACCCAGCATTACGACTAGTGCCCAACCCGGCAACCTTCTCAGCAAAATCGGCCAGCGGGATGGAAGTCCAGGTTTCCACCGGCCGTTCTGAGGTTTTGTTCGGGAGTGTCATCATTGAGTCAGCTTAAGCGTTGACGGAGGAAAGTTGGGAAAGGTCGAACCAGTACCTTCGATGTCCGCGCCCGTCGTCGTCAAACCGAACGTCTTCGAACACTCCGCCGTGTCGTGTCAGGGTTTTGTACGAGGCCTCATTAGCTTCATCACACGTCGCCAGCACCTTGGTCATTCCGCGGCTTTTGGCGTCTTGAAGAGTTTGTTCCAGCGCCCAAGAGGCAATCTTCCTGCCTCTGTATGAGGGACGGATTCCATATCCGATTTGGCCGCCCCAGTTCAGAAGATTAGGTGTCAACTCGTGCCGCAGCGCGATCGATCCGACGTAGTTGTCTCCGTCAACGATCCACTTGAATGTGCAGGTAACGAAATCGGGGTCGAGGACCTCATTCTCGTAGCGGCGCAAGGCATCAACCCAGGCGGCAAAGCCCTCGGGCGATTCGACATCGTCGAAGTCTCGGATGCCAGCCCCGTGTTGCAGGGCGCCGTCCCACTCCTTGTGGGCCTCTTGAAATGACTCGTAATAGCGGACGTCAGGCGTCACGAGTTTAAGGTTGTCAATCTGCACGGGATAAGCATAGAGGCATGGCGTTCAACTCAGCCTGACCCTGTCCGCAACGACAGCGAATTGTGACGCGCTGGGCTAGTTCCAGTCAACGCCAGGGGACTGGTGCCAACTCCACTTACGGTCGTCCCACCACGGCGAGTCCCCCGCGATTCGCTTCGCGAAATCCCTGAACTCTCTGTCTTCCTGCGCAGACCATCCGACCTCCGCGATCGCAGGCAGGCGGGGTAACAGCATGTACATGAGAGCATCAAGGTCGTGGATTTTCTCCGTCCACACCGCTGCCTCGACACCTTTGACTGATTCTTCTGGCACGCCTCTAATTTGGGTCGAGGGGTCCCAACCATACGCCTGATCCAGTTCAATCAGTCCCGCCCACGTTGCCCCATGTTCGGTTGACTGGTCGTATTTCATGTCGAGGTAGGCCCGGTTGCTGGGTGACATCACCACTTTTGTTCCGGCGCGAGCAGCTCTTACAACATCCGCCCTGTTTTCTGAAGGGAGCCAGAACTGGATGATGTCCACAGGGGAATTCTCAGGGCTGGCAGCCTCCTGCCAGGCAATAACCGATTTGCCAGACCGGTGAACCTGTTCCGCGGCGTCATTGAGGAGGGCCGTGTACTCGTCCTTCTCCATCCGGTACACCTCGTCCCCACCCACATGGATATATTTGCCGGGCGTTACCTGGGCAGCCGCGCTGAAAACATCTTCTAGAAACTGGCTGGTTTCAGGCAAGTCACCATGCAGCCGGCTAAATCCGACTTCTATTCCGTCGTAGGAATCGGTCGCCTGCCCGTCTGGGTTCAGATCGGCGTGAGCGTGAGTTGCGGCGTTGACGTGTCCGGGGGTGTCAAACTCGGGAACAATCTCCACCCCGCGCGCCGCAGCGTAATCGACGAGGCCCTTATAGTCATCAATCGTGTAATGGCCTGCCCTCCCGCCGGCGACCGCTGTTTTGCCTGAAATCTCGGTGAGTTCGGGGCGCGAGGGGATTTCCAATCTCCACCCTTGATCGTCGCTCAGGTGAAGATGCAACACATTCATTTTGTAGGCGAACATCAGGTCGATGACTTCTTTGACCTCGTCTACGGGATAGAAACTGCGAGCCACATCCAAAGAGAGCCCACGCCACCCAAAACGCGGAGCATCTTCAATGATCACCGGGTCCACATAAGCGGTACCTTCCGCGTCGAACTGGACCAGACGAAGGAGAGTTATTAGGGCATCCCTGAGACCTTTCGGCTTGCGTGCCAGCAGAGACACCTCGTCGGCTGAGGCGGTAATGACATAAGCCTCTTTGCCCTGCGGCAAAGAAGGATGATCACTCAAAATAAGTCGAATCGGTCGGCGAGCCTCCACGTGTTCTTCCGACTCCACCAATTGGATTTCGGTCCCCACCATCGTTGTCAGTTCCGCTTCGCACAACTTGGCTAGGCCGCTTATGGCAGGCCCGCCCTCGTTCACTATCACCACGTTGCCGTCAACGGTGAAGCGCTCTCCTTGCTGAGGAGCAACGTTTAGGGGACGAGGGATTAGCCGATCCGCACTCATACTTCGACTCCTTCGACTTGTGTGTTAAGATGATTCTGCTCAACCACGCTAACAGCGCCACGGTCTCCCTGAGTGCTGACGGTCAGCTGGACATGCGAATTCACTGTGTTTGAGCGCATCAGAGGCTCTATCCTTGAACAAAACGAGCAGGAGTCGCGGGCGTCACCCTTCGTCTGTTCGTTCCAAATGGTCAACCGAGCAGAAAACTACTCTGACCCACGCGAAGGAGCGGACACATGAGTGGCGAGAAAACGACACGTGAGGCAAAGAAATCGGTTCTCCCTGAGGCGGCGTTGAAAAACCTGGAAGAGGTGTATAAGGACCTGCACGCTCACCCCGAGCTCGGGTTCCACGAAGTCCGAACAGCGGGCATCGTCGCAGACCGCTTGCGGAGCCTTGGCTTTGAAGTGACAGAGAAGGTTGGGAAGACCGGCGTCGTCGGGATCCTGGAACGAGGTAAAGGGACAACCGTCCTCCTCCGTGCCGACATGGATGCGCTCCCAGTTAAAGAGGAAACGGGTCTGCCCTACGCGTCAAAGGTGATGTTCACGCAGGAAGACGGCGCCCAGGTGCCGGTCATGCACGCTTGCGGGCACGACATGCACACGACCGCTCTTTTGGGCGCTTGCGAAGCGCTGTCAAAGGACGAGTCATGGAACGGCAAAATCATGGCAGTGTTCCAGCCAAATGAAGAACAAGGCGCGGGCGCTGACGCGATGATCAACGACGGGCTTTTTGAAAGGTTTGGAGACCCTGAAATTGTGCTTGGGCAGCATGTCTCCCCAATGCCGGCCGGCGTCATCGGGTTTAAGCCAGGTCCCGCTTTTGCGAACTCTGACGCTTTGCTTGTGAAGATTCATGGCGAAGGTGGTCATGGTTCTCGCCCCGAGGCGACGGTTGACCCGGTCGTCCTCGCCTCTTCAATCGTTATGAGGTTGCAGACTGTTGTTTCTCGGGAGTTGGCCGCCGGCGATGTGGCTGTGCTGACGGTCGGTTCGATCCGTTCGGGCGAGGTCGCCAATATCATCCCCTCGGAAGCGGAACTCAAGATCTCTCTTCGCACTTTCACCCCCGTGGCCCGCGAGACAGCCCTGGCGGCCATCAAGCGGATTGTCGAAGGTGAGTGTGCGGCAGCAGGCGCTAAGCGACCCCCCGAAATTGAGACGCTCTATTCTTTCCCAGCCGTAGTAAACGATGAGAATGCCGGCCAGGTTACCGTCGACGCGTTCCGCGCAGCGATGCCAGGGGTTTTGGTTGTTGATCCGGGGGCTGTGACGGGGAGCGAAGACGTGGGACTGTTCGCGCGGGTCGCCAACGTCCCCTGCGTCTACTGGCTGTTGGGTGGGGCGGACCCCGACACGTTTGAGGGTGCCACCACTCCTCAAGAGATGATCGAGATAATGGCCAACACCCCTTCGAACCACTCGCCGCTTTATGCCCCTGTGCTTGAGCCAACGCTACGCATTGGCATCACGGCTCTGACGACTGCGGCCCTCACGTGGCTCAACGCCGGTTGATTGCCCGGGGCAACTGACAGAGGTCAATCGACTTTAGGTCTGTTTAGGAAGCGGACGTCGGGCAGATGCTGGAAACGCTGGGCCATTACTTCGATTGCTTCGGGGTTCTGGTCTACAAGTAAGAACTTTCGACCCAGTTCTGCCGCGACGGCCCCCGTTGTGCCGGAGCCAGCGAAGAAATCCAGAACCCAGTCACCTTCCTGGCTGGAGGCATTGATGATGCGCCGAAGGATGCCTTCGGGCTTTTGAGTGGGGTATCCGGTGCGCTCCCGACCGTTCGTGGGAACAATGGTGTGCCACCAAACGTCGGTGGGGAGCTTCCCTCGCGCAGCTTTTTCTGGGGTTACCAGGCCCGGCGCCATGTACGGTTCTCTGTCGACTTCACTGCTGTTGAAGTGGTACTTCTTGGGATCTTTGACGTAAACCAGGATGTTGTCGTGCTTAGCGGGCCACATCCTCTTCGAACGGGCCCCATAGTCGTAGGCCCAGATGATCTCATTTAGGAAATGATCGCGCCCGAAGATTCCGTCCAGGAAGACCTTGGCGTAGTGAACCTCTCGGTAATCCAGGTGCAGGTAGAGGGTTCCAGTGGGTTTCAGAATTCTGAACGCCCGTTCCAGGCGAGGTCCCAGGAACGCGAAGTAGTCAGAGAAGGTGTCGTCGTACTGCAGTGCTTTCCCCAGCACGTCCTCGTACCGATTCCCCCCAAAACCGACGCGGGACCCAGATTCGGAACGGACCGTCTTTCTTCGCTGATGGCGTTGCAACTTACCCGTGTTGAAGGGCGGATCAATGTAAATGAGGTCAAACGATTCGTCGGGAAGTTCCTCTAACACGCGCTGGTTGTCCTCCAACACCACGGTGTCGGGCCCCTCTGGTGACCATGCTGGTAACTGGCTTGGCTGGCCGAGAGCTTCCATGAGATCACCATAGTGGCCACTTGATTGGAACCGCGAAAGGCGCGTCTCAGCCACTGAAGCAGCCGGGGCAAACAGTTGGCCATTGCGCGGCTCAAGGATTTTTGCAAACGAGTATCTTCTCTAATTCGCCCATCTGGTCCAGTGAGGGCGCAAAAGGCCCCAGCCTATATTTCAGTGGCGACGATCCGCGGCATTTTGCGTGGCACGATTCCATAACGGACGCTTTGTGTGAGTGCATCGACTTGGGACTGTATGGTTAGGCCTCAGTAAACGGCGTAGCGGGTGACCGCTGTAGATCGGTTGCTGCCTCTGTAGCAGTTGCGGCTGCGGAGAAGACTGGAAGATTGGCCCTATGTACCGCTATTTGTTCCGCCGGATGCTGAACTATCTGGTGCTCCTATTCATAGCAGTGTCCCTGGCATACCTGCTGGCGGGTAGTGCCTTGAACCCTAGGACGCAGTTCGACTGGACGAACCCGAACCTGGATGTCGCTTCGGTTGAAGCGCTCCTTACCCAATACAACATCAACAACAAGGTTCCACTCCTCGAAAGATATTGGAACTGGATGACCAGTGTTGTCACTGAATGGGACTGGGGGAGGACTCCTCAGGGAGCATACGTAAACAAGATCCTTGCCACCCGCATTTGGGTGTCTGTCCGACTGATCACCATTGGATCCTTCGTTGGGATCTTAGGAGGCGTCGCACTTGGTGCTTGGACGGCGACCCGGCAGCACAAGGCCTCTGACCGGGTAATCTCCATCCTGTCGCTGATGATCATCTCGACTCCGATGATTGTTATTGCCACGCTCTTACAGATCCTGGCCACGCAGTTCAATCAAGCAACCGGAACAAACTTCTTTGAATTCATTGGTGAGACCGGAAATATCGGCAACTATCCGGGCGCGGAGATAGTCAACCGTTTGCAGCACCTGCTCCTTCCGACGATCTCCATGTCACTGACTGGTATCGCCACTTATTCCAGATACCAGCGCAACCTAATGCTTGACACTCTCGGTTCTGACTACGTTCGCACAGCGCGCGCAAAGGGGCTGCGCAAGAGCGCAGCGGTTCGCAAGCACGCCCTGCGCACGGCGCTGGTTCCGATGGCCACCTACTTCGCGTTCGTCATTGCAGGCCTGTTCACAGGTGCGACGATCACAGAGCAGGTCTACGCGTGGCACGGGATGGGTATCTATTCGGTTACGTCTATTACAGGCCATGACGTCAACGGCACTGTTGCCGTCGTCGCCTTCTCTGCGGCAACTACTTTCGTGGGACTGATGCTTGCAGATGTATTTACCGTTGTCGTCGACCCGCGCGTGCGCGTGAGCTAGGGGGGGCGCAATGACTAAGAATGAAGACTTCCGAAACGGTGATACCGATCCGTCGCACCCACCATTTTCTAGTGACCCGATTGAACGGGAAGTAGAAGGGTTCGACACGACTCCGTCACCGGATCCAGCCGGAGAACTTGGCGTTCCCGGCGGCATGATCGGGATGAACGAGTTTGATCCGCAACTTCCTTCTCCTGACCCCGACCATGGTTTGACTCCCCACCAAGCGGTGGCCCAACAAGACCGGATGCTGGCCGACCGTGAGGCGATTGAGGCTGATCCTAAGCTTGCGGCAGCGGCTGCTGCGGCTGGAGACCCAGAAGCTGACGAAGAGGCGGTAACACTTACCCGCACCCAGTTGATTTGGCGCAGATTCTCACGCCAGAAGACAGCGATGGTGGGCCTTGTCGGTTTCATCCTGATCGTCTTGTTCGCGCTGATCGGCCCCTTCATCAGCCCGTGGGAATTCCGCCAGGTCGACAACACTGCGTTCTTGAAACCACCGAACTCTGTTCACTGGTTCGGAACGGGACAAACTGGCCGCGATCTTTTCGCAATGACTGTTGAGGGCCTCCGCAAATCGCTGATCATTGGTCTGGCAGTGGCGGCAATCCAAACCTTTGTTGCTGCAATGATTGGAGCCTCTGCAGCGTTCTTTGGCCGTTTCTACGACAAAGCGGTGCTCTGGGTTATTGACCTGTTGCTGGTTATCCCCTCGTTCCTCCTTATTGCGATCATCACGCAGAAGATGGCGGGGCAGAAGAGCTCAACGCTTACGTTCGTTCTCCTCCTTGCAGCGTTTGGTTGGATGTTGACCGCACGTGTGGTTCGTTCGATGACGCTCTCTGTTGTCTCGCTCGATTATGTGAGAGCGGCGAAGTATATGTCGGTGCCGCCTTTGGCAACGATCACCCGCCACATAATTCCGAACGTCGCGTCCTTCTTGATCATTGACTTCACGCTGGGTGTTGTGAACGCGGTGATGATGGAGACAGTACTGTCCTACTTCGGGTTCGGCGTTCAACCGCCTGAAACGTCCCTGGGTGTGTTGTTGTCCGAGGGCCAGAAGATGGCCACCTCGTTCCCCTGGACATTCCTTGCCCCTGCTACTTTCCTAACGGCGATGTTGATTTTCATTAACTTTATGGGCGACGGTTTGCGCGACGCGATTGATCCAACTTCGAAGTCGGGAGGTGAAGTGTGAGCAAGCGGAAAAAGGGCGGTAACGTCCAGTTTGAAACCCTGGAGCTCCCTGAAAACAAGAACCACGGTCAGGTGCTTGAGGTCAAAGACCTGAAGGTGACCTTCCCGTCGGAGGACGGAGCGGTTCACGCTGTTCGCGGAGTTAACTTCACTGTTGCGAATGGCGAAGTCCTTGGGATCGTGGGTGAGTCTGGATCCGGCAAATCTGTTACTTCTCTGGCGATCATGGGATTGCTTGATGAGAACGCAAAGGTTGAAGGCTCCATCAAGATTCATGGGGTTGAGGTCTTGGGGCGTTCAGACGCGTACATGTCGCGAATTCGTGGCAAGGTGCTTTCAATGGTGTTTCAGGATCCGTTGTCAGCATTGACACCGGTCTACTCCATCGGGGTGCAACTTGTTGAGGCACTTCAGATCCACCAGAAGATGAGCAACAAGGCCGCCGAGAAAAGGGCGATGGAACTCTTGGGTTTGGTTGGCATCCCGAATCCGGAAATCCGCTTCAAGTCGTTCCCTCACGAATTCTCTGGGGGTATGCGCCAACGCGTAATGATCGCAATGGCGATTGCAAATGACCCAGACTTGATCATTTGTGATGAGCCCACTACAGCGCTCGACGTGACCATCCAGGCCCAGATCCTTGAACTATTGAAGACCGCCCAGAAGGAGACCGGGGCGGCGGTCATAATGATCACGCACGATCTTGGCGTCGTCGCGGACATGGCCGACAAGGTTGCAGTGATGTATGCGGGCCGGGTCGTGGAATTTGCAAACGTTGACAACATTTTCTACAACCCCCGCATGCCTTACACAATCGGGCTGTTGGGGGCGCTGCCACGGCCTGACGAAAAGTCAAGCACGGCTTTGGCGACTTTGGACGGGAACCCGCCCTCCATGCTTGTCGCTCCAACAGCATGTCCGTTTGCGCCTCGCTGTCCGCTGGTAACGGCTGCCTGCTTGGACGGGGAGCCCGCGTTGGTTCCGGTGATTGAAGATCGGGAACATCTCGAAGAGGTTTCCAAGAAACTGGGGGCTGAAGCAGGCAAGGAGATCGACGAGGAAATACTGGAAGGCGTCATCCATACGTCGGCCTGTATCCGCGCCGAGGAGATCAGCAAAAACAAGTGGACATACAAGGATGTCTACCCCATTCCGCGCCACATCGACCGCATGGCAGGAAGACGTGACCGCGATTCACGCGAAGCCGTCTTGAAGGTCGAGGACTTGATCAAGTACTTCCCCCTCATGAAGGGCGCAGTCTTCAAGAGGCAGGTCGGAACAGTCCATGCAGTGGACAAGATCTCCTTCGAGATCAAGGCCGGCGAAACGATGGGACTGGTCGGGGAGTCCGGTTGCGGGAAGACCACTACGCTCCTCGAAATCTTGGATCTAAAGCAACCGCAGGGCGGCAAGATCGTCGTCCTCGGCCAAGACAGTGCGAAGTTGTCACGCTCAGCGCGCAAGAAGGTGCGCGAGAATCTCCAGGTCGTGTTCCAAGACCCGATGGCGTCTCTTGACCCCCGCATGCCGATCTATGACATTATTTCTGAGCCTTTGAAGTACAACGGTTACAGCAAGACCCAGATGCGGGAACGTGTCAGCCACCTCATCGAGCTGGTTGGTTTGGAGAAGGCTCACTTGAACCGGTATCCGCGACACTTCTCGGGCGGCCAACGGCAAAGGATCGGCATTGCCAGGGCTCTGGCATTGGAACCCAGCCTGTTGGTGCTTGATGAGCCTGTTTCTGCCCTTGACGTGTCCATTCAGGCAGGCGTCATCAACTTGTTGGATGAGCTGAAAGCAGAGCTGGGCCTCTCTTACCTGTTCGTGGCTCATGACCTGTCTGTGGTTCGGCACATTGCTGACCGCGTTGCGGTCATGTACCTGGGCAAGATTGTGGAGATAGGAGACGTCGAGGAAGTATTTGACGCTCCTCAACATCCTTACACCCAAGCGCTTCTGTCCGCGATCCCCGTTCCTGATCCGCAACTTGAGCGAAGCCGTCACCGCATTCTCCTCACGGGCGATCTTCCCTCACCCGCGGATCCGCCCTCTGGGTGCAGGTTCAGAACTAGGTGCCCGCTGTTCAAGACGCTTCCGGAAGACAAGCAGCAGCTCTGCATAGACGTCAGCCCAGAGCTGGTGCCGCCACCCGGTTCGCATGATTTGGATACGGCGTGCCACTACCCAGAGCCAGTGGACGTGTTCGCGTCCACGAAGGCCGCCAAAGCTGCTCGCTGAGTGTTACGCACGTCTCGAAAAGCGGCGTTTTGGTCACGTTTTGGGAGCAAGTCGGTGACAACCCGGCTTCTGAGTGGGAGCTGTAACTTCTTATAGGTACGGTGTACTTCGATTCATTGAATCCGTAGCGCGCGCTCGAAAAGGGACACCGATCCTGGGGGCAGGTGCGGATCAAATGCAAATCCCAACCGGCACGGAACTTCTGGACACGTAATGTGGCCCGACGCTCCCGCCGGGGTCCAGACGGGGATCATCCTCACGGATGATTTTGAGTCTGGAAGTAATCAGAAAACGCAACTGGAGGTTTTGAATGCGACGCAAGGCTTATGCCCTTGGCGCGATCGGGGTCGCGGCTACGCTTGCTCTGGCAGGCTGTGGAAGCGGTTCCGGCGGTGGACAGTCGGGCGACGGCGGCTCGGATGCCGTTCCGTTGGCTGACATCAATGCACATGATCGTGGCGACCTAGAAGAAGGCGGAACGCTCCGCTTCGGTATCGGCGCCATGCCCACCTACTACAACACGATGCACGTGAACGGCAACACTGTTGACGTCGCCTCGACCATCGGTGGATTTGTCTATCCGTCCAACTGGGTTTACCAGGAAGATGGGACCATCAAGGAAAACCCGAACTACGTCGAAAAGTATGAAGTCAAGCAGGAAGGCGACAAGCAGGTCGTCACTCTTGATCTCAACAAGGACGCGAAGTGGGGCGACGGAACGCCGATCACCTGGGAAGACTACAAGGCGACTTGGGAATCCTGTAACGGTGTCCCGTCTGAGGATGAAGACGCTGAAGAGAAGCTGTGTGCTTCGACCGACGGCTACGACCACTGGGAATCTGTGGAAGCCGGCGAAGATGAGTTCCAGGTTATCGTCACCTTCGTTGACGCTTTCCCAGACTGGTCTGCCTCTTTGAGCGGTGTTTCCGCCAAGGCTGGCGTTGAAGACGTTGACACGTTCAACAACGGTTGGGAAGCCCCCAACAACGATTGGACGGCCGGTCCTTACCAGTTCGCCAGTGTTGATGAAGCTCAGAAGGTTGTCACCCTTGAGCGCAACCCCAACTGGTGGGGCGAGCCAGGTCTGCTAGACACCATCACGTTCCGCGAAATGGACCCAGCCGCTATGGGCACCGGTTTTGCGAACTCGGAAATCGACGTGCTGGATGGCATTATTGACGCCCAGCAGTACACCACGGCCGCCTCGCGTGCAGACGCTGAGATCCGTCGCGCCGGTGGCCGCCAGTGGCGTCACTTCACCTTCAACGCTGAGTCCGGTGTTCTCCAGGATAAGGAACTGCGTGCGACCCTGGTTCGCGGCATTGACCGTGTCGCGATTACCGAGGCTGACTTGGCCGGTATTCCGGACCTGGTTCCTGCTGAACTGGTGAAGAACAACCACCTGTTCCAGCCTGGCCAGGAAGGATACCAGGACAACGCGGGTGACTACGCATACGACAAGGAGCGCGCGGAGAAGGAACTTGATGAGCAGGGCTGGATCCTGGAAGACGGTGCAGAGTACCGCACCAAGGACGGCGAGACTCTTGAGTTTGAATACACCATGATGCCCGACATCTCCACCTCGAAGACTGAAGGTGAGCTCTTGCAGGCGCAACTGAAGGAAATTGGCGTAAACGTCAAAATCCAGAACGTTGACGCAGGTGCATTCTTCGACGAATACATCATCCCGGGTAACTTTGCCTCGACCACCTTCGCGTGGCAGGGCACCCCGTACCCGCTGGCTAACATTCTGCAGATCTACGGCTGCGAAAACTTTGGTGGCTCCAACTTCTCGCGTCTCTGCGTGCCAGAAATCGATGAGCTCGCAGCGAAGATCGCTGTCGAAGCCGACCAGGACAAGCGCCTCGAAATGGGCAACGAAGTTGACAAGATCATCTGGGAAAACACCATGGTCCTGCCAATCTACGCCCGTATGGAAATGACCGCTGTTCCGAAGAACCTCGCCAACTACGGCGCGTTCGGCCTGTCCACGGTCCAGATCGAGAACGTTGGCTTTGTAAAGGGCGAGTAATCGCATCTAACCAAAGTTGGTTCGTTCCAACTGGGATGGTTTTCGGACCCTAGCGTCCGCAAAACGTCTAATACCGGAAGTGCCCCGGAGGAGAGATCCCCGGGGCACTTTCGAATTCCTGGTTCTAGGCGGCGAGATCCCTAGGGCAGCGCACAGGGCTGCCGGGACTAGACTGAACTCGAAAGGCACTACTACAAGGGCTTTATCTCTTCCGCGTGCCGAAGGGGGCGACAGCGTAATATGTGATCAGTCGCACTTGGTGCACAATGGAGTGAAAAGAATCAAGCCAGAGGGGGAACCAGTGGCACACACGCAACAGATAATCGCAGGTGTGGACGGATCCGAAGAGGCGCTCGTCGCTGTGCGATGGGCCGCAGCAAGGACCGCTCGTTGTGAAGGTGAACTCACGCTAGTGTGCGCTTACGCCGTTGCCTCGTACAGTGCGGCAGCCCTGGACGGGGGCCTGGCTGTTTTGGACGATGAGTCCCTCCGGACAGGCGCTGAGAGGGTTGTACAAGAAGCGCGCCGGGTGGCGGAGGAAGCAGGCGTGATCGCTCGAACACGCACCGAAGTCGGAGACCCTGCCAGCGTTCTGACCGAACTCTCCGAAGATGCCGACATGATCGTGATCGGTTCACGTGGTGGAGGCGGCTTTGCAGACAGGTTCTTGGGCACGGTTTCTTCGGCTGTCCCCGCACATGCGAAGTGTCCCGTGGTGATAGTCCCAGTTCACAAGTCGGGTCGACCCTTTACGCCAGTTGAGCGGATCGTTGTTGGCACGGACGGGTCGGATGTAGCCTCGACCGCCTTGACGAAAGCCGTGGACGAAGCAGTACTTTGGAATGCAGACCTCACGGTCATTTCTGCTGTCCCGATCGCTACAGGAATCGGGATGATGTCTTGGATGCCCGCCACTGTGGATCGGGAAGAACTGATGGCGGACATCTGCCTCAGCATGGACCGATCAATCGCGGACGCTGTTGGGGATCGGGAAGTACAGGTTGCCCGCCACGCGCTTGATGGCAGTCCAGCGGCTCTTCTGACGGAGTTTTCTACCGCTGTTGACCTGGTGGTTGTTGGTACTCGCGGGCGAGGGGGTTTCGCGGGAATGCTCCTGGGCTCAACTTCGCAGACCGTGCTCAACCACTCCACCTGTCCGGTAATGACTGTTCCCTCACGCCATAGGGACAAGACGCCATCGCCGACACATGCGTGGGAGCGGCGCTAGTCACTTGGTTAGGAGCCGGGGCGGCTGTGGCAGTCCCGACCGCGCCGAACGAGAAATCCGCACTGTCGAGTCGGCATCAAAACTATGGCGCACCCCGCGTAAGCGAGTGTCTATTCAGGTGTTAGGCTTGTTCCTGCTTCGGGCTTGCTGGCCCGTATGCCCTCGTAGCTCAGGGGATAGAGCACCGCTCTCCTAAAGCGGGTGTCGGCCGTTCGAATCGGCTCGAGGGCACAAAAGATTCCACTGAGCGCTGACAGTGTGTTGCTTTACCCGTTATTCGTCAGGTCTCTCCATCAGGCAGAGTCGCGCTTAAAGGCCAGGTTCCGGTCATCACTTTCGACGGGCACGAACAGGGAGCCGGACGCCTTCAGACGTGCAAGAGCCATCTCCGCTACATCACCCATCGCAGTTGCGCTAGCCCAGAGCGAATCCGCAATTCCACGCAGATTACGGCGTGAACTTAAGTCCACGCGCGCCCTTCCCACCTGGAGATAGTAGTTGTTTCGGGAGTAGTCGATGGCCGGGTGCTGAAGACATAGCTCCTCCATTACGTCGGCGAAGGAATTGCGAAGGCCCAGAAACCCTTCCATGTCCGCGCCCAGGGAGGACCCTAAGGATTTCTTCGCCTCGTAAGGTTCTGCTTGCAGCCGGATATTCACGAAACTCCCGGAGTCATCTGAGGCGTAGTTCCACAGATCAATCCTGATCACCTGACGGATAAGAAACTTCTGGGTGCGTAGGCCGTCACTGAATGTGTACCTGTTTGTCCATCTTTCTCTGTAGAATCCCATTTCCAGGACGGCACCGCTGCCTCGGAAGCTACACCAGTGCGAATAGGGTGCGCTGCATTCCTCATTTAGCTGGTCGAACCTTCTTCTGAAGATCTCGAGCACCCTATCTTCCAGCTTCTTCTCCAGAAGAAACTCGCTGTCGAGAACCTTTGCGAGCTCATCTACGCTCGTTTCACCGTCCATACTTTCGAGCAGATTGATCTCGTCGACGAGCTCGTGGCCCAGGTATTCCAAAATGTCGAAAAGCAGCGATGTCGCCAGATCCCTCTCTGCGCAATGGACGTCGTTAGCCAAGAGGGAGGCCCTCCACTCCTTGAACGTACGTAGCTCGACTTCATCGTTTGAAATGGATGGGGTCTCGACGGTTAGAAACACAACCGTTTTGGAAGGAATTTTCACCTGGGACGTCCTTAGCGGGTTCTCCTCAGACTGTCCCAGCGCTTCTTTCTTCTGTTGGAGCAGGGTGTTCATCTTTGCTTCAAAACTGGACTGTGCAACTCGGTCCAGGTAGTTCTCCAATTGGTTAGGGCCCTCATCGGAAGTAACCTTGACCTCAACTACCGCAGGGAAAACATCCTCTCCATCTTGGTAGAGCACGAGGACATCGAACCGTTTCCTCTCAAACGAGTACTCAGATACGGCCTCAAGGATTCGGAGCACTGCGGTGTCTTGACCAAGAAGGCAAGACAAAAGCTTTCCGCCGCATTTTCCCGCAAAGCAGCGGCTATGACCGCAGAGACGATGGTTTCGTTGCGCCCCAGACCGATCTGAGAAGACAGGCTCTGTTGAGGTCCCATAGCTAGACTCCCCTGCACCTAGTTCACCTTCCGCCTGCGCTCAGCATTACAGATTCTTGTGTGCGGTGTCAGAACTTGCTGCTTCTAGTCGGTTTTCTTTGTGGCGCGATGGCAGGGAGCTCGTCCCTTGAGCCCGTTTCTGTTTCGTTATACGTTAATCTCATGGAGACGATGAACGGGAAGTCCGTCAGCGAAGAGCAGATTCAGGCCTGGGCAGATGAGGCTGAGCGAGGGTACGACTTTGCTGCCATGAAGAAGCGGGGGAGAGGGCGTCCCGGGCGCGGCGCCGTTCCCTCACAGGTTGTTGCCCTGCGCCTTACGGTGGAAGAACTAGAGGCACTGGATGCACATGCAAAAGCCACGGGACAAACTCGCTCCAGTGTTATTCGTGAGGCTCTGCAGCTGGCCATAGCGTGAAAATCCATCAATCTGCACGCAAACACGGAATTCCAGACGAAGACTCCATTTATGCGGCCACGTGGGCCCTATGGATTGAGGATCTGGATGCAGCCCAAGAAACGGTTCACGTTCAGTGAGGCCTACGTGGTTGCGGTAAAAGCAGCTCGGAGCATGCCTGACTTCTTCAAGAGTAAGGACCAATTGGGAGGACCCGTTACGGAGCGGATCATGCTGGCTGTGACCGAGGTGAACGGGTGTCCAGCCTGCGCCTACGAGCACACGAAAATGGCACTGCGCGCCGGCATGAGTTCTGAAGAGATCAGGCAGATGTTAAGCGGGGAGCACGAGGACGTTCCCGACAGCGAACTACCCGCACTGATGTTCGCCCAGCACTACGCAGACTCCCGTGGCAACCCGGATCCGGCAGCTTGGGCTGCGATCGAAAAGGAGTACGGCCCCGACCTGGCACGCGGCATCTTGGGAGCCGCCAGGATGATGATGTGGGGAAACGCTATCGGGCTTGCGTACTCGGGTCTGCAGGCCAGGATCGCCGGGGAGCCGATGGAGGGCAGCTCGACCCCGCGCGATGTCGCGATGATGGCCTTCGGCGTGCTGAACCTGCCCGTGGCGCTGGTCCAGGCGGCACTGTCCAGCATGATCCGACGCCCGCTTTTGGGAAGCGCTGAAGAGATGACCGAGGCCGAGAGTAGCGGCCTCACGCTTAGTCCCGGCCGACCGCTGTCTTTATAGCCGCTGGGAATAGCCGAGGTCAGCGACGCTCTCTCAGACCTAACGGATCAAGGGTGGGCTTCGGGTCTGCCGCCCCAGGCCGGGGCCGCACATTTGCCCGTTCAACGAGTAATCGTGCAGTGAGCTTGAACGGAAGCGAGCCATCCTCGTCGTAAGTTAGTGGTGCAAAACCGATGAACCAGGTGCATAGTGCCCAACACCCTGCCCAGACGCGGAACCCGGTCGCAACCCAAACTGAGCAGGTTCTCCCCGCAAACTTTGAACGTGCTCACGCGCTCCTAGAAAACGGTTGGTCGGCGAACAAAGCCCTCGGATATCGAATCGATGGAGAATGGGTTACGTTGCCTAGAGGCTAGAGGCTGGGCGCTTAGATGCGGCTGCCCTAGTAGAAATCGTTCCC
>CAYFRT010000032.1:0-9237 GCA_964345585.1 uncultured Actinomyces sp.
ATCTCAGTTCCGTCAAGTGCGGACTGGCGGATGCGGACGTAGTAGAGGGTTTTGATTCCCTTCGTCCAGGCGTAGATGTAGGACCTGTTCAGTTCACGAGTAGTGACCGTGTCCGGGTAGAACAGCGTCAGCGACAGGCCTTGGTCGACGTGTTGCGTGGCGACCGCGTAGGTGTCGATGATCTTTTCCGGCCCAATCTCGTAAGCGTCGTCGTAGAACTCCAAGTTGTCATTCGTCAGATAGGGAGCCGGGTAGTAGACACGTCCCAGCTTCCCCTCTTTCCTGATCTCTATCTTCGACGTGATTGGGTGGATAGAAGAGGTCGAGTTGTTGATGTACGAAATCGACCCCGTCGGAGGAATTGCCTGGAGGTTCTGGTTGAACATGCCGTATTCGGCCACGTCCTCCGCCAGTTTCTTCCAGTCCGCAGACGTTGGAATGTGAGCCGTTGACTTCGCGAACAGCTCTTTCGTCTTGTCGAACTTGGGGCTCCAGTCACCGTTGATGTACTTCTCGAAAAACTTTCCGGATGCGTAGTCTGACTTCTCAAAGTTTTCAAAAGTTTCGCCGCGCTCTTTGGCGATCTTGTTGGATGCCTTAATCGCCTCGTACGCGATCGTCATGAAGTACATGTTCACGAAATCCAACGCTTCTTCGGAACCGTAGTGGACGCTTTCCCGCGCCAAGTAGCCGTGAAGGTTCATCTGCCCCAGGCCGACGGCGTGGGAGCGTCGGTTGCCTGACGCGACCGAAGGAACAGATTCGATGTCGGACAGTTCAGAAACCGCTGTTAAGGCGCGGATCGCCGACTCCACCGTCTCAGAGAAGTCTGGTGAATCCATCGTCTTGGCGATGTTCAGGGAGCCGAGGTTACAAGAGATGTCCTTGCCGACATGCTTGTAGGAAAGGTCCGGGTAGTACTCGGACGCCTCAGAAACCTGCAGGATTTCGCTGCACAAGTTCGACATCGTAATGCGGCCCTCGATGGGGCTTGCCTTGTTGACGGTGTCCTCGAACAAAATGTACGGATACCCAGACTCAAACTGGATCTCAGCCAACGTTTGGAAGAACCTGCGGGCAGAAATCTTCTTCTTCTTGATCTGGGGGTTATCCACCATCTCGTAATACTTCTCCGTCACCGAAATCTCGGTAAACGGCACCCCGTAGACCCGCTCCACGTCATACGGGCTGAAGAGATACATGTCCTCATTCTTCTTCGCCAAGTGGAACGTAATGTCTGGGATGACTACGCCAAGAGAGAGGGACTTGATGCGGATCTTCTCATCCGCGTTTTCCCGCTTCGTGTCCAGGAAAGACATGATGTCGGGGTGGTGAGCGTGAAGGTACACCGCCCCCGCGCCTTGGCGAGCACCCAACTGGTTAGCGTAAGAGAAGGAATCCTCCAGCAACTTCATGACTGGGATAACTCCGGAGGACTGGTTCTCAATCCTCTTGATGGGTGCTCCAGCCTCACGAAGGTTAGTGAGAGACAGCGCCACCCCTCCCCCACGCTTAGAGAGTTGAAGCGAGGAGTTGATGCCACGAGCTATGGACTCCATATTGTCCTCGACCCGGAGCAAGAAACAGGAGACCAGTTCTCCGCGTGCGACCTTGCCTGCGTTCAGGAAGGTCGGGGTCGCGGGCTGGAACCGGCCCGACATCATTTCGTCTACCAGGTGGCGGGCAAGCTCAATGTCTCCACGCGCCAAATACAACGCCACAATGACAACCCGGTCTTCAAAACGTTCCAGGTAGCGGGTGCCGTCGAAAGTTTTCAGGGTGTACGAGGTGTAGTACTTAAACGCCCCCAAGAAAGTGGGGAAACGGAACTTGTAGGCGTACGCCTGCTTGTAAAGATCCTTGATGTCCTGGAACGAGTACTGGTCCAGCACCTGCTGTTCGTAGTACCCCTCATCCACCAGATACTTGAGCTTCTCTTCAAGATCGTGGAAGAAGACCGTGTTTTTGTTGACGTGGGTCAGGAAGTATTGACGAGCCGCCTTACGGTCCGCGTCGAACTGGATCTTCCCGTCCGCGTCGTAGAGATTCAGCTGCGCATTCAGGGCATGGTAATCAAGATCCGGGGAGAGGGACTCCTCCTGGCCGGTATCGGTCAGCGTCTTGACCAAAATTCTCTCAGTCCTTCTTGTACTCGTGTCACATCCTGGGTCGTCCCAAGAAGTTCAAACCTATAGAGGTGAGGCACTCCCACCTTTTTTGCGATGATGTCTCCTGCAAGGCAATAAGCCTTGCCGAAGTTGGTGTTGCCAGCCGAGATCACGCCGATACAGTGAGATCGGTTCGTTTCGTCGTTGAGGAACTTGATGACCTGTTTGGGCACCGCCCCCCGCATGTTACCTCCCCCATACGTTGGCACTACCAGCACGTAGTCGTAATCAACGTGAAGTGGGGGTTCGGTAGCCCGAAGCGGGATGCGTTCCGAAGGCAGACCTGTGAGTTCGACAAAACGTTTGGTGTTCTCCGTGACAGAGGAGAAATACACAAGAGCTATGTTGTCGCTCCCGGATTCCATTGAATCGGCTCACTACCGCCCAGCGGGTGCGAGAACCGCAGCGGCAACTTCCGTCAAAAGGTCAGGGCGGTATCCGCTCCAGTGGCGATCACCCGCGACAACGACAGGTGCCTGCTGGTATCCCATGCCGATGATCATTTCGAGAGCATCACGATCAACAGTCACGTCAACCACGGTGTACTCCACACCATGGCGATCCAGAGCCCTGTAAGTTGCGTCGCACTGAACACACCGAGGCTTCGAGTAAACGGTGATAGTCATCTGTTGATCCCTCCGGCCCATTCAGGGGCTAAATCGACCCCGCAACTCAGCGAGTCCGATCAAACTCCTCAAATGTAACTACATCAATGTCATTTCCACGGAGCGCATTGCCCCCGTGCCGTTGTAACACTACACCTTGTGGCCCCAATGTCGAGCACCCCCTACATGTCGTGGTGAACGTCTCCTGTGGATCATTCCCCCAACTCTGTGGATGAAGCACAAACCGCCCTCCCCGGACCGAACTACACCATTGTGACTCACCCCTCCGACACATTCGGACACCGTCGAGCAAAAGCCCATCCACACCGACTGGTTATGGCTTGGTTCTGGCGGCAAACCTGCCAAAAGCCCCATTTCTCCCGATCGTGGCTGGTCGTCAAATCCCAAACTCGAGCGACTGTGTAGCAACCTTCAACAGGGGTGTGTAAAAGTCGGAGAACTTCATCCCCAGCCTGTGGATGACCCACATCCAATTCGCGTTGTGAAAAGCTGGGCTTCGGCGTGTCGCATAAGGGTGGCTCAGAGGTCGAGGCATCCGCCGCAGGCGCCGCTCAATCCGGCTCAACCCGGTTCAATCCGGCCCCGTTCAACAGCCCGTCAACATTCAATGAAGTTGACGGCCAATCCTCCAACGGAGGTCTCTTTGTAGTTGGCGTGCATATCAAGCCCGGTCTGCCGCATGGTTTCTATCGCAGTATCCAAAGAAACCCGGTGCCGCCCGTCCCCGTAAAGCGCCATCCGAGCAGCGGAGATAGCCTTCACCGCCGCGATTGCATTGCGTTCAATACAGGGAATCTGGACTAGGCCGCCCACCGGATCACACGTGAGTCCAAGTGAATGCTCCATCGCGATTTCTGCCGCGTTTTCCACCTGCTCCGGCGTGCCCCCGAAAGCCTGTGCCAGGCCAGCAGCGGCCATGGCTGAAGCCGACCCAACCTCACCCTGACAGCCGACCTCAGCCCCCGCAAAAGAAGCGTTCGTCTTGATCAGGGAACCTATCGCGGAAGCAGCCATCAAGAAATCGCGGGCAACCTGGCGTCTCTTGGGGTACCTCTGGAGAAGATTGCGCAACTTCCAAAGCTCGGTTTGTTTGGCGAGGGCTCCCAGGCCGCCCTCGTCCCCCGCTGCCCTCATCACTAAGAAATATCCGAGGACCGCTGGCACAACCCCCGCCGCCCCGTTGGTTGGGGCTGTGACAACGCGGTGGCCGGCCGCGTTCTCCTCGTTTACCGCAAGCGCGAAGAGGTTTACCCAGTCGAGCACTGCCAGGGGGTCCTCGTACTCCCCCTCCAAACTTCTACACAGTTGGGGTGCCCGCCGAGGAACCCCCAAGCCGCCCGGCAAAATACCCGCAGTCGTGACGCCCGCTTCGACGGCTTCGAACATGGTGTCAAGGACATGGTCCAGGTAGGCCGTTGTGTCCTGACGGGTGTGCCGAACTCCCTCGTTCTCCCACGCCACCTGAGCCACGGACTGGCCCGACTTGGAGCACTGTTGAAGGAGCTGCGCGCCCGTCGTGAAAGGGTAAGGGCACGGGTCGGGGACGGCTCCAACTGCTTCCGTGTCTGCTCGCAGAGGCTTTGGAGCCTCATCTGCGACCTGCATCAGGACGAAACCGCCGCCCGTTGAATAGTAGGTGCGAGTCAGGGTGTCGCCGGTGTTAAGGCGCGCGGAAATCGTGAGCCCGTTGACGTGGAAATCTAGAGTTTCACGAGGATTGAACCGCACATCCACAGGCAAATCGAAAGGAACTTGAGCACCCCCGTACAGTGAAAGTTGACCGGTCGATGTGAGTTGGCGAACCAGTCCTTCAACCTGGGCAATGGGCACCGTTTCTGGGTCTGCCCCGCCAAGACCAAGCAGGACGGCGCGGTCGGTCCCATGGCCAATTCCAGTTGCGGCCAGGGATCCGTACAGGTCGACGGTTATGGATGTGGGATTAGCGGCTTGGTCCAGCAGCTCCTCGGCAAACGCCTTGCCGGCACGCATCGGTCCAACGGTGTGGGACGAGGAGGGGCCGACACCCACTCGGAACAGATCAAAAATACCCAGTTGTGCCAACGTTTACACCTCCCACTCGCCGCCCTTCATCGTCCCACAGTACGCTCGCTGGGAGAAAGTGTCGGCGCGTACGCCTATCCTCGATTGCATGAGTGAACAGACCTTGGAAACGAAGATGAATGCCGAGTCCTTCAACTTGGATCACCGGAAAGTCAGAGCCCCCTACATCCGGGTTGCGGATCGCAAGGAACTGCCCGGCGGGGATGTCCTAATCAAGTATGACGTTCGGTTTACACAGCCAAATTTGGCGCATCTGGAGATGCCAACGGTTCACTCAATTGAGCACTTGACTGCCGAACTTATGCGCAATCACACAGACGCGCTGATCGACTTTTCTCCGATGGGTTGCCAGACGGGTTTCTACGCCTTGACCCTGGGCTTGGAGAAGGATGATTTCGAACAGCTCCTGGCGGAGTCTTTTGCTGACCTCCTTGAGGCGGAAGAGGTTCCGGCCGCCAACGAAATTCAGTGCGGGTGGGGTGCCAACCACTCCCTGGAAGGGGCGAAGAAAGCAGTCAGTGCGTTCCTAGCGAAGCGTTCCGAATGGAGCGACGTTGGTGAGTGATCACGGGGTTGACGTAGTCATCGTCTGTGCGATGGAGAAAGAAGCCAAGCCCTTCCTCGACGCGCTCGAATCACCATCTGCCCTCCGCACGTTGCCGTCACGTTATCGCGGCCCGGCAACGTTCCACGACGGGCACCTGCACGGTCTAGCCACTGTCGTGGTGACTTCAGGAATCGGGACGACAAACGCGGCAATCGCTACGACCACTGTCCTGGCTCATCACAAGCCCCGATTGGTGATTATTGCTGGCACCGCCGGGGGACTGGGGGCAGGTGTTGAACTGGACCAGGTCATGCTTGCCACCTCAACGCTTTATCACGACGCGGATGCCACCACGTTCGGCTACGTGGTTGGTCAGATTCCTCGTATGCCTCCCGTCTATGAGGCGAACGTGGAGGCTCTTGAGATAGCGGAAAAAGCAGTGCTGCAAGCGGGACTGGACGTGCGAAAAGGACCGATCAGTTCGGGAAACTCATTCGTTATGGCAGACCGGGTGGACGCCATCCGCCATTCGTTCCCGCAGGCCATTGCAGCCGACATGGAAACCGCCGCCGTCGCTCAAGTTTGCTGGTCGTTTGACTGTCCGTGGATTTCTCTGCGTGCGGTTTCCGACATGTGTACCAGTAGCGGAGAGTTCGCAGAGCGGGCTCCGAAGGCTTACGAAACCAGTTTCCAGGCTGCCTCTGCTGTCATGAAATCTCTGTCCGAACTGTCCTCATAAACACACAAGCAAGGATCCCTTATGGAACGCAAGCCTATTCGTCGTGCCCTGCTTTCGGTCTCGGATAAACGAGGCCTGCTTGGCTTAGCCAGCGCCTTGATTGACCATGGGGCCGATCTGGTGGCAACATCCTCCACTGCCGCTGAACTTCAACGTCACGGGATTGAGGTGCAGGAAGTCAGCGAATTGACCGGGTTCCCAGAAATTCTTGGGGGAAGGGTCAAGACATTGCACCCCGTGATCCACGGGGGCTTGCTGGCCCGGCAGGATCTTGAGGACGACCTAGCGGAACTGGGGACCCTCGGCATCGCTCCGTTCGACGCGGTGATCGCAAATCTCTATCCCTTCACCGAAACACTGAGCTCGGGAGCCACCGCGGATGAATGCATCGAAATGATCGACATTGGCGGTCCCACGATGGTGCGGGCAGCCGCTAAAAACCACGCTGATGTAGCAGTG
This sequence comes from uncultured Actinomyces sp., assembly GCA_964345585.1. Taxonomy (GTDB): domain Bacteria; phylum Actinomycetota; class Actinomycetes; order Actinomycetales; family Actinomycetaceae; genus Scrofimicrobium. Next base: position 6,601 of record CAYFRT010000032.1, read on the forward strand.
GTGACTTCCCCGTACCAGTACGCCCAGCTCATTGAGGAGGTGCGGGCGGGAGGGACAACTCTTGCGGAACGCACCGAGTTGGCCGTCCAAGCATTCCAGATGATCGCGGACTATGACATCGCCATCGCGAACTGGATGACCGGTCTTCCAGGACGCAACTCCGGGACGGAACCTGAAGCCAGCCCGCTACCCGACTGGTTGGCCATGTCGTTCAGTCGTGAACTCGCGCTCCGTTACGGGGAAAACCCGCACCAAGCGGCAGCTCTTTTCAAGGCTGATCTTGCTGGTGAAGGCATTGGGTTAGCAGGGGCTACCCAACTTGGGGGCAAACCCCTTTCCTACAACAACTTCCAAGACACCGATGCAGCGCTGAAAGCCGCAACCGTTTTCTCGGAACCAACCATCGCAATCATCAAACATGCCAATCCTTGCGGACTTGCTTCCGCGGACACCATCGCGGAGGCGTACCGGGAAGCTTTTGCCTGCGACCCGATGTCTGCCTTCGGTGGGGTTGTCGCTTCCAACCGGGAGGTGGATGCAGACACCGCTTCTCAGATCGCGAAGGTCTTTACGGAAGTCGTTGCAGCGCCCTCTTTCACAGCGGAGGCTTTGGAGATCCTGCAGCGCAAACCGTCGCTGCGCATCCTGGAGGTAGATGCGGGTGGCTCAGATCTAGAATTCCGTCAGGTCAGCGGCGGTTTGTTGGTCCAAGAGAGCGACACCCCTCAGCCCTCGGAAGCGCCGCAAGAATGGACGTTGGTTGCTGGGCCGGCGGCCAGTCCAGAAACCCTAGAGGATCTTGATTTTGCTTGGCGTGCCGTCCAATTCGTCAAGTCGAACGCGATCTTGCTGGCCAAGGACACGGCGACCGTGGGTGTAGGGATGGGGCAGGTCAACCGGGTGGACTCCGCAAAACTGGCGGTGCAAAGAGCCAACACGCTGGCCGACGGCCAGGAGCGGGCGGTGGGCGCGGTGGCTGCCTCCGACGCTTTCTTCCCGTTCGCTGACGGACTACAGATCCTGACCGAAGCCGGGGTGACCGCAATCGTCTCCCCTGGAGGATCAAAGCGGGATCAGGAAGTGATTGACGCCGCCCAAGCCGCCGGAGTAACCCTCTACTTCACCGGGGTGCGGCACTTCTGGCACTAACCAGCCGCGCTTGAAAGCGGCGAAGCGGTATCCGCTAACGCGCCTCCACTATTCTGGATTCCCAAGGTTCCAAAGTGGGGGCGCTCGCCGCTGCCTCATGGGTTCCCAGGAGGACGTTGCCGTCTTCGAGTAGTGGCAGCAGTTCCTCGGGCAATTCCACCGTCTCCGAAGAACAGTTGGCAACCATCACCAATTTCTTGTCCCCTAGGGTGCGGGTGAGGGCCCAAATCCGCTCATCCTCGGGCAACAGCAACTGGAACCTTCCCTCTTGCACCACTTTGCTTTCGTGGCGGAGCCTGATCAACTCCTGGTAGTGCGCAAACACGGAACTGGGGTCCGCGACCGCCGCCTTTGCGTTGATTTCCCGGTATGCGGGGTTCACAGCAAACCAGGGGGTGCCGGCGGTGAACCCAGCGTTTTCTGAGTCATCCCACTGGACCGGGGTGCGGGCGTGGTCCCTCGCCTTGACCCGCAACGAATGCAAGACCTGTCCTTCGGGGACCCCCGCCGCTGTCTCCAACGTGTGGAAGTTGATTGACTCGATGTCTTTGTAATCCTCGATGGTCTCAAGAGGCGCGTTGGTCATCCCAAACTCTTCGCCCTGATAGATGTACGGTGCCCCTTGTGCATGTGAAGCGCCGAAGCCAACGTCTTGGCAGAGTTCACCCGGTGTTCCGCGGAATCGTCACCAAACCGTGAAACCACCCGAGGCTGATCGTGGTTGTCGTAGTACAGCGAGTTCCATCCGGCATCTGCCAGGCCGTATTGCCACTTCGCCAGGTTCTGCTTCAACGCGGAAAGCCTATGAGGGCCCAAGTCCCAGCGCCTGGGGCCCGACTGGTCAAGGTCCATGTGTTCAAACGTGAAAACCATGTTCAGTTCATGGTGGCTGGGATCCGTGACCTCTTGGGCGACTTCCACCGTGGCACCCGGCATCTCCCCCACGGTCAGCAAGTGTTGCGCGCTCAAACCAACTTCGCGGTTCATTTCTTGAAGGAACTCGTTCAGCCTGGGGCCGTTCGCGATCTCCGCTGGCCTCTCGCCCTCCGACACCAAGTCTTCCGGCTTGGAGATGAGGTTGATTACGTCCATGCGGAACCCGTCGACGCCACGGTCGATCCACCACCGCATCATGTCGTAGACCGCAGCGCGCATCTGCGGGTTCTCCCAGTTCAGGTCGGGTTGTGCGGGGCTGAACATCCCCAGGTAGTACTCCCCGCTCTTGGGGTCGTAAGTCCACGCAGAGGGGTGGAAGGCCGCGGCCCGATCATCTGGTTCCGCGCCCGGCTCCCCCGCTTTCGCACCTGGTCGGGCGGGGCGCCACCAATACCATTCGCGTTTTTCCGAGGAAGGGTCACGGGACTCCTCGAACCAGGCGTGTTTGTCCGAGGAATGATTCACCACCAGATCCATGATTATCCGGATGCCCCGCCGGTGAGCCTCTTTCAGGAGCTCATCCATGTCATCGACGGAACCGAACAGCGGGTC
>CAYFRT010000032.1:9337-19207 GCA_964345585.1 uncultured Actinomyces sp.
GGTGAGCCTCTTTCAGGAGCTCATCCATGTCATCGACGGAACCGAACAGCGGGTCAATCTCCCGATAGTCGCTAATGTCATAACCCATGTCGACCTGCGGCGACTGGTACACCGGAGAAAGCCAGAGAACGTCAACACCAAGAGTTTTCAAGTAGTCCAGGCGGTCGATTATCCCCCGCAAATCCCCAACGCCGTCAGCGTTCGAGTCGTTGAACGACCGAGGGTAAATCTGGTAAACAACCGCAGACTTCCACCAGTCCTTCTTGCGGCCCCAATGCTCTCCCATGAGACTTTTCTCTTGCCCTCAAACTTGAACGCGTGTCACCGTCTGTGTCACGAAGTTTTCGGGGGTGATTGTTTCGCACAATCTTGCGGTAAATGATGGTGCGCGAGGGGGGAGTTGAACCCCCACTCCATCAACTGGAACACGGACCTGAACCGTGCGCGTCTGCCTATTCCGCCACTCGCGCTTTACTGAGACTCAAGCGTACCGCCAAAAAGGCTAACCAAGAACCTCAACGAATGAAGACCTTACCACCTGATTTACCGGGCTCTCAATTGAAGGAAAGAGAGATGGAGCTCCCTTGTCTTCGCTCGGAGGCGCCACCGCGGCCTCAAGTGACCAGATTCAACCTCATCCGTCCACATGGTTGCCCTTTTTGTGCAATTTCGCGGGACAGGACACTAAACTGAAGCAAAATGCCTTTCGAGGATCAGGGAGCTTTCCTGCAACTGACGAAAGGAAACCGTAATTCACGCAATGCCGAAGCGATCCGGAATGTAGGGGGGCTAACCACCGGTTCGACGCGTCCACCAGGACCCCACCGGGTCTACTACAAATAGGGGCAACACTTGGGAATTTTCGACCGTTTCGAAACCGCTGTTGAACGGGGCATGAACTCCGTATTCTCGCGAGTTTTCCGTTCGGGCCTGAAGCCAGTAGATATCTCCTCAGCCATCCGAACAGCGATGGATAATGCAGCCGAAGCATCTTCCAGCAAAGACTCGTCTCCCGTCGCACCCAACCAGTTCGTGATTGAAGTATCCGCGAGTGACTACGATTCCATTCAGGAAGAAGGCTCCCCCGCCATCGCCGAAGAGCTAGCGCTGGATGCCACCAAGTACGCGACAACACAGCAGTACGTCCTGCTTGGCCCCGTCACGGTTGAGTTTGTGAAGTCGGAAGAAGAGTCCCAGGGCATGCTGAACGTGATCGCGAAAAAGCATCGGGGATCTGTCGCGCCGGCGACCGGAGCCGCACCCTCCCCCACACACCCGATCATTGATGTTGGCGGAGAAAAATGGCTTTTGACTGAGGACGTTACCGTCGTGGGACGTTCCTCAAAAGCAGACATTCGGGTTGAGGATCCCGGAGTGTCTCGCCAACATGTCGAATTCCGCATTACCCCAGACGGAGTAATCCTTACCGACCTAGGATCAACAAACGGCACCTTTGTGGAAGGCCACAAGATTGAAGCCGCCACCCTCCTAGACGGAAACCAAATCATGATTGGCAACACCCGAATACTTTTCTGGACGCATCCCGAGGCGTAACCAGAGATGATGACTGAACTCGCCTTTACCCTCTTCAGGCTCGGCTTCCTTGTTTTGCTGTGGCTGATGGTTCTTGGCGCGGTCGCAACTCTTCGACGTGACATTTACGGCACCGTGGTAACCCCTCGCGGGAAGGGGCAGCCGAAGAAAAGGCATGAGAAGAAGCAGAAGCGGTCCTCGGCTTCGTCGTCCAAGGAGCCGACGAAACTGCTGATCACAGGAGGGCCACTTACGGGAACTATCATCCCCTTGGGCACCCAGCCCGTAAGTATTGGTCGCGCCCCCTCTTCAACTTTGGTGCTGGAAGACCCCTACGCTTCCTCCCGCCACGCCGAACTGGCTGTTGTCGATGGACAGTGGTGCCTAAGCGACCTGGCGTCAACCAACGGCACCTTCGTTGACGATGAGCGGATCGCAAGCGACCATCCCCTCCCAACCGGGGTAACAGCGCGCATCGGGCAAACCACTTTTGAACTGGTGACATAGTGGCAATCGAGTTTCATTTCGCCACTAGGTCAGACGTTGGCCTCGTTCGGAAAAACAATCAGGATTCGGCCTACGCCGGAACCCGGCTTCTAGTTGTCGCCGACGGCATGGGCGGCGCTGCGGGCGGGGATATAGCCTCCTCGGTCGTTATCGCTCACCTCGCCCCTCTGGATGATGCACCCGGGCCTTCCGACGAGCTGCTGACCAACCTCGGCGACGCGCTCCAGGCAGCCCATGACGAACTGGTTGACCGCTCAGATCAAGACCCCAGCCTCAAGGGTCTGGGCACCACTTGCACTGCGCTCCTTCGTTCCGAAAACAAACTCGCGATGGTTCACATCGGAGATTCGCGCGCATACCTGCTGCGCAATAATTCATTGGTTCAGGTCACGACTGATCACTCCCTGGTGCAGTACCTGGTGGACACCGGGCGGATCACCAAGGAGGAAGCGGACACTCACCCGAAGCGCAACGTCGTGTTGCGGGTGCTCGGTGACGGGCCAGCTCCGATGACGGCGGACGCAACGCTTCGCGAAGCGGTCCTCGGTGACCGTTGGCTTCTGTGTTCGGACGGATTGTCGGGCGTCGTTTCAGACGACACGATTTCCGAGGTGATGCAGACGTTCGCGGACATCGATACGTGTGCGGATGAACTGGTGAACCTCGCTCTTCGCGCGGGCGCCCCAGATAACGTGACGGTGGTTCTGGGAGACGTGGTCACTGTGGGTACGGATGAGCCACAGATGCCCGAAATTGTCGGTGCCGCAGCGGTGGATCGCGACGTGCCGACGAAGGGCACGCAGGCAGCAGCGGGCCGTGCAGCGGCGTTGGTTCAAAGCCGCGATGCGGAACTTGAGGACACCTCGGGCGAAGAAGAAACCGAACACCCCGGTCGAAGCAGGACTTTTTGGGCTGCCATGATCGGAACATTCGTCGGCCTGGCTTTCGTTGTCGGCGCCCTACTCTATGGCTGGTCCTGGTCTCAGAATCAGTTCTATGTCATGGGGGACGGAGACCGCGTCGTGGTCTTCCAGGGAATCCCCCAAACCCTGGGGCCTATGGAGTTCTCACGTCCCGTCGAAATCACAGACCTCCAGCTCTCAGAACTTGCCGAGGTTGATCGCAAACGCCTAGAAGACCCCGTCGTCCGTTCTTCCATGGAAGAAATTGACCAATACTTGGAAGAGCTAAGAGGCAGGGTAATTACCCGAGCTAGCCAGAGCGCTCAATCTGCCGTTCACCTGAGCCCCCAATCCGGAGCCCAGTCGGGCCCTCAATCTGACGATTCGTCGGCAGGGGAGGGCGATTCCTGATGGCAACTGTTCAGGTTTCGGGCGCCCGGCCTCGTCGTGGTCTTGAAATCTTGTTGATGCTTCTGGCCATCGCGATCGGCGTGAGCGCCTATATGCTCTCCAGCCTGAACCGCACCGGCACTCTTCCTGCAAACGTGGGATTACACATTGGCATCTTTGTGGGGATCGCGGTGATTGCCGAGATCGTCGTACAAATCACTGCCCCTCACGCGGATCCTGTGATTCTCCCGATCTCAGTCACGCTCACAGGTCTTGGCCTTGCGATGATCCACCGCCTGGATTTGTCCTACGAGGCATTGGGCCGTCCAACAACCGGCTCCCGGCAAGGAATCTTCGCCATTATCGGGCTGCTCTTCATGTCCCTGATTCTGATCTTCTTGCGCGATCACCGGATCCTGCGGAGGTTCACGTACACGTTCATGGTGATCTCCCTAATTCTGTTGCTTCTGCCGATGATCCCGGGAATTGGGGTGGAACACTACGGCGCGAAAGTGTGGGCGCGCATTGGAGGGTTCGAGTTTCAGCCGGCAGAGTTCGCCAAAATCACCCTCGCGGTATTTTTCGCCGGATACCTGGTAAGCAACAGGGACAAACTGTCCATCGGGGGCCCAAAGTTCCTGGGAATGCGTCTCCCCCGGCTCCGTGATCTCGGCCCAATCCTGGTGGTCTGGTTGGCCAGCATCGCAGTCCTGGTGCTCCAGAAGGACCTGGGAACCTCGCTCCTGTTCTTCGGGCTGTTCGTGGCGATGCTGTACGTGGCAACCAACCGTGTCTCATGGATCGCGATTGGCGCTGTACTCTTTGTCCCGGCAGCGGTGTTGGCAGCCAGGGTTTTCCCTCACGTGCGGAATCGTTTCAACGTCTGGTTCAACGCGATGGAACCCGAAGTCTTCGACGCGCCGGGAGGCTCTTACCAACTGGTGCAAGGCCAATTCGGCATGGCTACCGGCGGACTCATGGGCACGGGGTGGGGACGAGGATTCCCACAGGTCGTTCCCCTGGCCGAATCCGATTTTATCCTGGCTTCCCTAGCCGAAGAGCTGGGATTGGTGGGCCTACTGGCGATCCTCATGCTCTACCTGGTGCTGGTGGAACGCGGCATGCGTGCCGCCCTGGGCACCCGCGACGGGTTCGGTAAGTTGCTGGCTGCCGGTCTCTCCTTCTCGATCGTGTTGCAACTGTTCGTGGTGCTTGGAGGCCTAACCCGGGTTATCCCCATGACTGGACTGACGGCTCCATTCCTGGCTAAGGGTGGCAGCTCCATGCTGGCCTCATGGATAATCGTCGCGCTGTTGCTAAGGATCTCGGACGCTGCCAGGCGCCCCGCTTCCAAGGCGCAGACCTGGGAGGAGGTCGCAGCTAAAGAGAAAGTCAGCTCCGATACCAGCCCTGTTCCCATCCTGTCCGCAAGCGACCTTGACGCTGGCGGTGCTACACAGTGAACACGCAGATCCGCAAACTCTTTACCGTGACGCTGGTTCTATTTCTGATTTTGGGTGTCGCGGCTACGCTTATCCAGTTCGTGTACGCCTCGGACTTAGTGAATGACTCTAGGAATACACGACGCTACCTGCAGGCCCTCGAGCGGGATCGCGGCCCGATCATTGTTGCCGATGTCCCGATCGCCCTTTCAGAGAAGATTGAGCCCGCTAACACCTACCAGCGCACCTATCCGGAGGGGGAACTTTACGCTCCGATAACCGGGTATTTTTCCGCTGTGAACATGGTGGCAACGGGGATGGAGGCCGCGGAGAACAACGTGTTGGAGGGTCGAACTGATCTCCTGTTCCAGCAGCGGATACGCAACCTCTTCGCAGGTCAACAACGTGAGGGTGGTGGCGTAGACCTAACGATTGATCCTGCAATGCAGGAGACGGCGCAACGGCTCTTGGGTGACAGGGAAGGCGCTGTCGTGGCGCTGAACACTGAAACGGGGGCTGTACTAGCGCTCTACTCTTCTCCCTCCTACGACCCGAACCCGTTGGCATCCTTAGACGCGACGAAGGCTACGGAAGCGGCCGAGGCACTGGAGGCAGATCCCAGACGTCCCCTTGACAACCGAGCCATCGCCTCCAATCGGTACGCTCCAGGATCAACATTCAAGATTTTGACTGCAGTAGCCATGCTGGAAAATGGCGTCACCCCCACCACTAAGATCCCGAGTCCTTCCACCACGATTCTCCCGGGGACAGCGACAGAGATATCGAACATTTATGGCTCATCCTGCGGGGATGGCACCCCGACGTTTACCGAAGCGTTTGCCCGTTCCTGCAACACTGCGTTCGTCATTGCCTCTGAGGGTCTTCCCGATGGGGCCCTCGCCGACGTCACGGAGCGTTTTGGGTTTGGAGAGAGCCTGAAGATCCCTCTTTCGGTGACCCCCTCGACGTTCCCGCAAGACATGGACGCGGCCCAACTTGCCATGAGTGCGATCGGACAGTTTGAGGTTCAGGTGACCCCGTTGCAGATGGCGATGGTAGCGGCAGCAATCGCCAACGACGGAACCATGATGCAGCCCTACCTTGTCGATTCTGTTGTCGACGCGGATAACCGGAGGCATTCGAAAACTTCTCCTCGTGAACTGCGTCAAGCAGTGGCCCCGGAGATCGCGGAACAGGTCAAAGCAATGATGGTGGAGGCGGTGTCCGGCAGCGGGGCCAGTGGCTCAGCCGCGCAGGTTCCGGGAATCCAAGTCGCTGCGAAAACGGGGACCGCTGAAGTTGGGGACGGCTCCAGAACCAATGCTTGGACTGTCGGCTTCGCACCCGCAGATGATCCCCAAATCGCAGTGGCAGTCATCGTGGAAGGTTCCGATACGAATCCGAACCCGCTTGGTGGTTCTGTCGCTGCCCCGATCCTTAGTCAGTTGTTGGAGGTGGGACTGAAGTGAGCGATTCTTCATCGAATGCGAAACCGGTTCGTGCCGGCCGCACCCTGGGTGACCGATACACCCTTGTCAACCGGATCGCGAAAGGTGGCATGGGTGAAGTCTGGCGGGCCCGTGACCGACGGTCAGGAATGTTGGTCGCCGCGAAAGTTCTGCGACCCGAACTAACGGGCGAGGAGATCTCCCTCTCCCGGTTGCGCCTGGAGGCGGAGAACACGATGCGTGCCCGCCACCCCAACATCGCTATGGTTATGGATTCGGGGGAGGACGAGGGCCAAGGCTGGATAGTCATGGAGCTGGTTCAAGGTCGCCCACTGACAGACTTTATGGGGGACGGAAAACAACTCACGGCCGAACAGTTGGTTCCCATTCTGATTCAGACCGCTTACGCTTTGGACGGCTCCGCCCAGGCCGGGATTGTTCACCGTGACATAAAGCCCGCCAACATACTTATCCGAGAAGACGGAATGGTGAAACTGACCGACTTCGGAATCTCCTATTCTCGGGGTCAAGCAAACCTCACGGCCGTCGGCATGGTCATGGGGACCGCGCAGTACTTGGCGCCTGAACAGGCGATGGGGGGCGAGGCCACCCCAAGCGGGGACCTCTACTCCCTAGGAGTGATTGCCTACGAAGCCCTCGCCGGACACCGCCCTTTCACCGGCAAATCAGCTATCGACATAGCCATGGCGCACGTGAAGGAAGAAGCTCCAGACCTACCTGACACTGTTCCGGACCCCATGGCGGATATTGTGTTCGGGTTGCTTGCCAAAGATCCTGCTGACCGGCCACAGTCAGGGACGGCTCTGGTTCGCACGCTCACTAGGGCCGCAAACGAAATGGGGATTGGCACCTCCCCGATGCCGCTTCCGGAGCCGAACAAGGGGGAAGGTTCCGACGGGGACGCTGAACCTCGCCTCCCCACCCCAGAGCAACTGGAGCAAACTGAGCCCGAGGTCGTCGCCCCGAAGCCAGCTATCCAATCCCCGGCGGAAGTCCAAACACCTCCTTCTTACGCTGTGCCCAAATCATCTCCGGAGCCCGCTCCCCAACCCCGGTCGCTCCCACCCAGCATGAGTTGGAAACCCGTAGACGTGTCGTCTTTCCCCATCCGCCCCAAAGCAGATGCGGCCCTCAACACTGTGTCTGCGGCAGGCGCGGCCACCTCTCAAAGGCCGTCCTCGTCCAGCGCTCGGCCGGGAGATTACCCTGCACGGGTGTCCTCGTCCCCCGAGGAAACAGAAACCACGCCGCCTGGCGAATCCCGAGTCGGAATGTGGATAATAGCCGGCCTCATCGCTTTAACGGTTATCTTGATAATCATTGCGATGATTGAGAACCGGGCCGAGAGCGGCGCTTCCGCCCCCGACGTCCTTCCAATGTTCGAAAGCATCGCTGAAACACGCAATTTGGAGGTTGCCTCATGGCTCAGTCCAGTCCTCGACTCTTAGGTGGTCGGTATGAGATCCGATCGCTGATCGGTCGCGGTGGCATGGCTCAGGTTCACCTGGGTCGCGACACGCGCCTCTCACGCCTGGTTGCAATCAAGATCTTGCGAGTCGACCTGGCTCGTGACTCAGTGTTCCAGACTCGCTTCCGTCGGGAAGCGCAGGCTGCGGCCTCTTTGAACCACCCCAATATCGTCGCCGTTTACGACACGGGTGAGGAGGCAGTGAAGGGAGCTGACGGCAAGACCGTGATGGTGCCGTACATCATCATGGAGTACGTCGAGGGACACACGGTAAAAGAGCTCCTTTCTGACGGAACCCCCGTTCCGATCCCCGAGGCAGTGGAGATCACCGAGGGCGTTTTAGCCGCCCTTTCCTACTCGCATGCCGCGGGTCTGGTTCACCGGGACATCAAGCCCGGCAACATCATGCTGACGAACGGCGGGAAAGTGAAGGTGATGGACTTCGGTATTGCGAGGGCCATCGCGGATTCCCAAGCAACCATGACCTCCGCGAACGCCGTGGTGGGCACCGCGTTGTACCTGTCACCCGAACAGGCGCGCGGTGAGAAACTGGACGAGCGCTCAGACATCTATTCCGCAGGGTGCGTACTCTTCGAACTTTTGACTGGGCAGGCCCCGTTTTCTGGGGACACGGCAGTGTCTTTGGCATACCAGCACGTGTCGGAGCCGCCTCCCGTCCCCTCCAGTATCGCCGCTGACGTTCCTCCCGAACTGGATCAGGTAACACTGAAGGCTCTGGCGAAAGACCCGGCACAGCGTTACTCGAGCGCTGGCGACATGGCCGCGGATCTTATGAGGGCGGCCGAGGGCTTACCGATCACCGCCCCTCCCGTTGCCGCATGGGAAACTGCGACGATGACAGCCGCGACCGTTGTTTCGCAGCCCCTTGAACAAACCCAGGCGATGGCGTACCCGGGCCCCAGCCGACTGGACGGAACCATGGTTGGCGCCCAAACCAATCAGCTGTCGGCAACATCCACAGGTACCATCCCGGTTCAGCCCCAGAAAAAGAAGTCAAAGTCGTGGATCTGGGTACTCCTTTTGATCCTGCTGGCGGTGGCGCTCGTAGCGGGGGCCTTCTGGATTTTCCTGCGAGACACCGAACCTCCCGAAGAGTCAACGATTGTCCCCCAGGGGCTCATTGGGATGAGTCAAGAAGAGGCACGCGCGGCTATCGAAGAGGCACAGCTCACCTTCGTACTAGTCGACCGAGTCCCCTCCAACGACATCGATGCCGGCTTCGTGGCCGAGGTAAACCCAACGTCCGGCACGGAAGTGGAAATCGGATCAGACGTTGAAGTTGCGCTCTCGGACGGGCCCGCCACCGAGGAAATTCCGGACATGACCAACATGTCTCTGTCGGACGCGGAACAAATGCTCACTGAGCACGGATTTGTTCTGGGGAATGTGACCATGGAGAACGACCCGAGTGTCGACAAGGACAGGGTCATACGCTCAAGCCCCCAGAAGAATTCCCTGCAGAAGCGCGGAACCACCGTCAATCTCTTCGTCTCCACTGGGGATGTTGAGGTGCCCCAGATCATGGGCATGTCCCAAGCCGATGCTGAAGCAAAGCTGTCTTCCGTTGGATTGCAGTATTCGATCACCTCCCAATACAGCGATCAGCATCGCGAAGGCTCGGTCATGGAGTTCGGCCCGACCGGTGTGCAGTCCAAGGGAACTGTGATCAACGTGGTCATCTCGCTTGGTCCTGAGCCGACACCGGAACCGCCGCAGTCCAACTAGCGCAGTCCGCGCTCGAGTAAGTCATCGCCACCTTGGAAACGCTTCTAGGTGGCGACGACTTTTCATTCGCCCTTGTTTCGCCTGGAGCACACCGCTCCTAGAGCAGACCACTGGTAGACCACGCCACTCCTAGAGCAAACCACTGGTAGACCACGCCACTCCTACACCACGCCCTTGGCGGGACCCAGAGCAAGCCATTGCGTTCGCGACGGCGACCGTCCCGTGGTGTCGTCGGATGCGGCCCATGTGTCAGACCGTCCGACGGAGCACATCCGGTTGGTCCGCATGATGCAGGTCGCTCGGCACATCCAGCAGCTTTCTCGGTGCATTTTGAACACACGAGCGACGCCCGACCCTGTTATGGCGGCACCAACTCTGCTGCGTGGTTATGGCGGCGCCATCTCTGCTGCGTG
>CAYFRT010000033.1:0-8881 GCA_964345585.1 uncultured Actinomyces sp.
GAGGTGCGCAGAGCGGCACGATCGACTCCCCAAGCCATGAAGAACCCGATGGTCAGGACGCCGACGGAGGCGAGGACGGCCTGCGCACACGCGGATGCGGCCGTGGGCGAGGCGTCGATTCCCGTGCCCATGCCTGATTCCGCCGCTGCTGTGCCTAGTGCCGCCGCTAGGACAGATCCGCCGAGGGCAGAACCCAGTGCGGTCCCGAGTTGGCGGACTGTGGACTGGGTGGCTGAGCCAATCCCTGATTCTGCTGGAGGCACGTCGCGCAGGACTGTGGAGGTAAGTTGAGCCGAGGCAAGTCCGAGGCCGATGCCATAAGGCAGTAACACGAGTGCAACCCAAAGGCCGCTCCACTGTTGGTCGACTGCCAATGCGGTGAAGGCCGCGCCTATGATCTCCAGTCCTAAGCCAAGCATGACTACTCGGGTTGCCCCCATGCGGGCCGCCAGGCGGCGCGCGGCCGCTCCGGACAGGAAGGCTCCCGCGGCCATCGCTGCTAGGACCGCGCCCGTTGCGAGCGCACTGAGACCAAGGCCAGAGACCAGGTACAGGGGGAGGACGAAGAGGAGTGAGAACTCGCCGACTGCTACCAGCGCAGCGGTGATGTTTCCTAGGGTGAAGGTGGGGATGCGGAACAGCCTCAGGTCTAGCAGTGCCGAACGGCCGTGAGAGGCAACATACTTCTCCCAAATGACGAAGCCGACCAGGATTAGCAGACCTACAGCCATGGCCACGGGCGCCGCTGAAATGGCAGCATCAGGACCCCAACTGAGACCACCGATTGTCAGGGTTCCGGTTGGCTTCCACCAGCCAAGCGAGTTGGCCTCGATCAATCCGAAGACGATAGCTCCAAAGCCGAGAGCGCTGAGAACTGCCCCAAACGTGTCCGCCCCCGGCGTTTGGTGGGCCGAGCGCGTCTCCTCGACGAAGCGAAGCGCGGCCAAGAACACGATGAGTCCAAGTGGCACGTTAACCCAGAAAACCCATGACCAATGCGCATACTCGGTGATGACTCCGCCAACCAGCGGGCCGAGGGCAGCCGAGCCTGACATGACGGCCCCCCAGACCCCGAAGGCAGCTGCACGGTCCTTGCCTCGGAAGGTGGCGTTAACCGTGGAGAGGGTCGACGGAAGAACCATCGCCCCTCCGACTCCTTGAACCACGCGTGACGCGAGAAGCGGAGCAATCGAAGTAGACAGCGCAGCCAAAACAGAACCCGCGACAAAGATAGCCACGCCGATCAGCATCAGACGGCGACGCCCTTTGGCGTCCCCTAGTCGGCCCATCGACAGCAGCAGCGCAGCGAAAACCACTGAGTAGAGGCTGGTGATCCATTGGGCGTCAGCGATGTCGAGGCGCAGATCCATGATGATCGTCGGCATCGCAACCGCGACGATGGTGCCGTCCAGGACAACCAGACCGAGTCCCAGGGCTAGGACCCAGAGTCCAGCCCATTTGCGCCGCGATTGCGCCGGGTCGGCAGATTCGGCTGGTTTCGCCGAGACGCTCATGACCCCGGGTCCGCTGTCCTTCATCTTTTCGTCCTCTCTTAGCGACAGAGTGTCGCTAACGAAAATCACGGTAGGTGGGTGAGGCTGTTTGTGGCAAGATAGCGACGAAGGTGTCGCTAAGTTGCATGCGCCCCGGGAAGGAATGGATGCCGAAGATCGAGGCCGCAACGGTGGCTGAACACCGCGCCAACATGGAAAAACGTCTCGTTGATGCGGCCGAATCGTTGCTCCGCATTAACCCGCGCGCACGCCTAACCGCCGGTGCGGTCTCCGCCAAAGCGGGTCTCGCACGGACCAGCATCTACCGCTACTTCGAGTCAGTTGACGACCTTGCGGGGATCGTGATCGCGCGTCATCTTCCCGGCTGGTTGGCGAACGTCGACCAGGCAGTCAGTGATGCTGGTGGAGACCCTGTGGACCGCCTGGTTGCATGGACCAGCGCCAACGTCGGGCAGTCATCACGCACCAGCCATGCCTGGATTGCAGAGGCGGCCCGAGCCCAGCCCTCAGCGCACTCTGACGCTGCCTCACGCGATGCCCATGCTGCTTTAGGTGACCGACTCGCTGCCCTGTGGGGTGAGCTGATTGTGGATCCGGATCGACAGCAAGCCGCGACGGCACTGACAAATGGGATCGTAGAGACTTCTTTCCATCTGCTTGAAAGTGGGCTGCCTCCCGAAGTGGTTGCCGACACTGCCCGCCGGGCTACCCGCGGCCTCGCCCAGGAACTCACAGCAACTCCCTAGTCGTTATTTCACAGTCGTTTGGTAAGCGGGCGAACGTGTACTGGAACGAGATTCGCAAGGTTGTGCGCGCTACCTGCACGTCTGACTACTCCGGTTCCATTTGTCCGAACTGCTGAAGCTGTGTGTGTTGGTTATTTAGACGAGCAGTGTTCCCGGCAGATATGTGTACATGGGGTGGGCGCGTCGGGTTCGAGCGGTCCTAGTGGCTCGTTTGAAATGGGGCGAGGGGGTTCTTTGTGGTCCTTGGCCAAGTGTTTGTTTGGCGGGCCACGTAGTAGCGGTCTGGAGCGCAGCTTTGGTCGAAGAGGGCCAAGGTTCAGCGTGAGGCAAGTTAGTTGGCCTCGCGGCGGCCTCCTAAAGCTGTTGCCCACCTGATCATGGGACCAGGTGGGCAACAGTCACGAAGTGGCTTTGCAACCGAAGGTTGCTGGGTAGTTAGACGATCTCTTTGAAGTGTTCTTTCACATCTGCCATCTCTGCGGGGATATCGCTGTCGGGGGCGTTAGCGCCTTCGTTCTCCGCAACGACCGACTTGTAAGCGTCCAGGTGAGTGTAGAGCTGATCCTTCAACGGGTTCAGGTGGTACTTGCGGATCGTGTAGATCTGGAACACCAGCACGGCGATGTTGGACGCCAAAGCAATGGCGGAAACGGTGAACAGCGCTGCGGGGTTGTTGGAGCTTTCCACGGCGAACATCGAGTCTGTCACGAACGCAGGAACTGCCATGGTGAACATCATCCACAGAGCCAAGGTGTTCGCGCGGTGCTGCAGCCAAGCGCCCTTCTTGATGAGGAAAGCGGGGATGGTGCACGAGATCAGCAGTGCTGCACCTGCGTAGAAAGAGTGGTCGCCGACGCAGTTGTAAACGTAAGCGAAGTTCCACAGGTCATATGCGATGATCCAGAACCACAGCATGTCGGGCCAGATCATGTCTTTGGACTTGTCTGAAGAGACGAAGATTCCGAACCAGCCGCAAATGGTGATCAGGTTGATCAGGCCGGCAATGCCATTCATCCAGTTCCAAGGACCGGAAATCATGTAGACACCATCAACGATGCCGTCTGCACCCATTAGCGCAACTTGGAAGTCGCGGATGCATGCTTCCAAAATGTTTAGCGCCAAGATGGCGGCGGGGAATACCAGGACCCACTGCTTCTTCGCGAGACGTGGGATGTATCGGATTGCCATGAAGCCAAGGACTCCGGCGAGGGCGGAGTAAACCTTCACCCAGTGGAACCACGTTCCTGTTGACGACCCGGCGGTGGTCACGGGGAACACAAAAATCGTCAGGATGATTGGGACGATGATGAAGAGTGTGATGCCACCCCATTTCCAGCGGCGTCCCACCTCGTTGCCGATGATAAGAGCGGCTAGAACCACTAGCCACATGAGCCACGAATACCAGGGTATTGATGCGAAAAGGAACACTTGCTGTCTCCTGCTTGTCTTGTTCCACGGCAACTGCGCCGCTGTCTCTTTGAGGCTAAGGCGCAACGCTCCTATTCCCAGATAGACAGTTCTTCAAAAGTGTCGCAATCAGGTGCTTTTGGCTTAGAGTCAGAGAGGTGTCGGCTGACACTTTTGGGACTTCTGTCCCCGCTCATCAGCAGTTTTGTGGGACGAGGGCGGATGGTATCGCGGAGAAAGCAGACATGGCCTGTACTACTAGGGAACAGCTCGGGGCGGCGCTCAAGGAGGCGCTCTCCACGACGGCTCTCGACAAGGTCACCGTCTCCAAGCTCTCCACGGCAGTGGGGATCAACCGTCAAACCTTCTACTACCATTTCGCTGACGTGTATGACCTGGCGGTGTGGGTGTTTGAGGTGGAAGTTGCGAACCACATCATGGCCCACGCTACCTATGACCAGTGGGCAGATGGGTACCGGACGCTGCTGAACTACATGCGCGAAAATTTTGACCAGACGCTGGCCGTTCTAAACTCCCTAGGGCACAAGCAGCGTGACGCGTTTTTCTTGGAGCAGTTCCGGGCGATGATGCGCGCCATTGTTGCTGAACTGGAAGGGGACTTGATCCTTGAGGAAGAGGACCGCCAGTTCATCATTGATCATTTCGCGGGCATCGTCCTGGGACACTTCCTGCGGTGGCTCACCCTGAACGGGCAGGAGGACCCGGACATTTTGGTGCCACGCATTGAGAAAATCATGCGCGGAAATGTGCGGACCTCGCTGGAAAGATTCGCGAAGGGGCAAAGATAGGCGTGCCGGCCGTTGTGACATGCCGAACCGGAATGCCAAAGCTCCCCTTACCGAAAGCACAGACGATTGCGCACAACACCAGTGGTGCCGCAGGGCAGATCCCGTAGACTGCAAGAGGACATAAGACTTTGCGTGGCGTCCCGGGGGTTCACAAACGGGGTGAACATACCCAGGGATTTGCCGTTTCGACTAATCAAACGAATATTGGGAGTCACCATGAATCCTCGTCTTCATGCCCTCGCTGACGCCGGAGTTTCAATCTGGCTTGACGACTTGTCCAGGGCGCGTCTCAACAGTGGCGACCTCGCCGCAAAAATCAAACAGGACTCCGTTACGGGAGTTACGACAAACCCCACCATCTTCGCCGCGGCACTGTCTGACGGCACCGACTATGAAGCGCAACTAACCGAACTTGGATCCGTCAGCGTCGACGAAGCCATCAAGCTGTGCACTGCCCAGGATGTTCGGGAGGCTTGTGATCTGTTTGCGGATATTTACGAGGCAACCTCGGGCTACGACGGACGCGTATCCATCGAAGTCGCCCCAACGCTGGCAAACGACACTGAAGCCACAATCGTGCAGGCCTCAGAACTTCGTGACTTGGTTGGGCGAGAGAACGTTTTGATCAAGATTCCCGCCACGAAAGAGGGCTTACCTGCAATCACAGAGACAATCGCTTCGGGGATCTCCGTGAACGTGACTCTTATCTTCTCTGAAGAGCGTTACCGCGAGGTCATGGATGCGTACCTCACAGGTTTGGAGAATGCCCTGGATGCGGGGCGAGATATTTCCTCGATTCATTCCGTTGCCTCATTCTTCATTTCCCGTGTCGACACTGAAGTTGATAAGCGTCTTGAAGAGCTCGGAGCGCCGGAACTCAAAGGCAAGGCTGGCATCGCCAACGCACAGGTCGCTTTTGGCGCTTTCAACGAGGTCTTCAACTCTGAACGTTTTGCGGCCCTGGCAGAGCAGGGCGCCAATAAGCAAAGGCCTCTGTGGGCTTCGACGGGCACAAAGGATCCCGCCTACTCTGACACTTTGTACGTGTCTGAGTTGGTCGCTCCGGGAGTTGTCAACACGATGCCAGAGAAGACGATGATGGCATACGCCGACCACGGTGAGATCGGGCAGCCCATGGAGGGCACCGCAGAACTAGGGGCGCAAACTCTCTTGGCCGTTGAGGAAGCGGGCGTCGATTTGGCAGACGTCTTCCAGTTGCTTGAGGAAGAGGGCGTGGAGAAGTTCATTGTCAGTTGGCATGAACTGGAGCGCTCGGTGAAGAACGCTCAGCGCGACTGATAGGACTGCGGCTAGAACTGTGGCCGCTTTCGGCTCTGCTTGATCTCCGACCTGCGACGCTTCGAATCAAGTCGTCGTTGGCGGGAGGCACGCGTGGGGCGGGTTGGTTTGCGGGTCGCCTTGGGAATAACGGCGCTGCGCAGAAGTTCTGCAAGCCTTCTTCTGGCCGCCAGGCGGTTCTGGTATTGGGAGCGGTGCTCCCTTGCACTGACCGTCAAAACTGTTCCCGTCAGGCGACCCGAAAGGTTGCGCAGAGCACGGGAGCGTTCGATGTCGTTCAACGCCGTTGTTGTTGCTACATCCAAACTGAGCTGCACCCGGGAGTCTGTGGTGTTCACTCCCTGTCCTCCCGGTCCGGAGGCATGCGTGAAGCGTTCAACCAGTTCGCTTTCGGGCACAACCAGCCCCTTTGGGGATCCTGGGCCGGGGTCGATACGCAAATCCTGCACCCCACCAGTCTGCCTCAACTACAGAATGCGCGGGACGCTCGTTCGGCCTCGTCCCGTTGAGGAAGGTTCGACTGGGGTTCTTATCCGTGCCACGCGGGCAGCACCAGGAGGAAGGTGGTTCCGTTAGAGGACGTGCTCTCCACACTTACCGTTCCCCCAAATCGCGTGGCGATGTCCCTCACCAAAGCTAGACCTAAACCGAACCCGCGGCGTTCCGAACTGGAATCGACTCGGGCGAAGCGCTCAAAGAGTCGCTCTGGGTCCGTGACCTGGATGCCGCGCCCCTGGTCGCTCACCCTGATCGCCACCAAGTCTTTACCTCGGTAACGCTCCCGAGAGGCACTGACGAACACCGTGGAATCCAAAGGGCTGTGCCGGATCGCGTTGTCGATAAGCGCCACCAGGGCTCGGGCTAGCGCTGTTTCATCCGCTTGTACCGCCAGGTCTTGGGAGCTTTGGTAATCCAAACGGATTCTCTTTTCGTCCGCGAGTGGCTGAGCGACTCTGAACGCGGAGATGATGGTGTCAGCAACGATGGCATGCGCGTTTGGGTCGACTTTCTCGAAGGACTCAGCAGCGACAAGCAGGTCGTTGAGGACGTTGTTCATCACCGTGGCGTCCTGACGCATCTCGACAAGGCTCTCGGAGACATCTCCTCCTCGTTCTAAACGCCGTTGGGCTAGTTGGATGCGGCTCGTCAACGTTGTCAGCGGTGTCCGAAGTTCGTGGCTTGCGTCGGCGACAAAAGCGCGCTGGACCGCCAGTGCTTGTTCAATCGGCTGATTGGCCCGCTTAGTTGCCCACCAGGCAATGAGGCTCACAAAAAGGACTGACAGAATCGACAAGATAACCATGAGGGGAACGATCTGGCCAAGGTCAACCACTCGTTCCTGCCACCTTCCATCTCCGTGCCGACCCGGACCGTGGGGAGACCGACCGCCGGGTCCGGACGCGCTGCGAGAAAGACTCCAGACGGTGAAAAGCAAAACGGCGGAGAGGGCGGACAAGACCCCAGCGGACGCCAGGCCAACCGCCACGCCAACCTTCAGGGGAGCCTTCTTGGTTGCGGACTCGTTCTGGGGCTGCTGCTGTGTCCTCGCTTCTGGTTCGAAGCTCATTCGTCCCCTCCGATCTGGTAACCGCGAGCACGCACCGTCCTGATGACTGAGGGGTCGGTTTTGCGTCGAATGTAGTGAACGTAAGATTCCACGGTGCCGGCGGACTCACCGGAGACAAAGCATGTGGACAGTATTTCTTCGCGGCTGAACACGTGGTCGGGGTTTGATGCCAACAGTTCAAGCATCCGCCCCTCGGCTTCCGTTAGCATCACCTGTTCTCCATAGGGTCCCAGCATCGAATTGTTGGTTGAGATGAATGTCCACTCTCCAATGTCCTGGCGCACAGTCTGGGAACGGTAACCGCGAAGGAGCGCGCGAAGACGGGCTAAGAGTTCCTCGAAGTCAAAGGGCTTCACAAGGTAGTCGTTGGCTCCGCCATCCAGCCCCTCGACCCTGTCGTCGATGGTTCCAAGTGCGGTCAGCAGGAGGATCGGATTCGTCAACCCCGCGCGCCTGACTCTGGTGACCAGTTCCTTTCCTGACATCCCCGGAAGTCGAACATCGAAAACCATGAGGTCGAACGTTTTGGTTAGAACCAGCCTCAATGCGTCCTCGGCGTTATCCACGTGCGTTACTTGGTAGTAGTCGGACAGGACTTCTTCGACGATGTGTGCCATGGCTTCCTCGTCCTCGACGTAGAGGAGGCGTGGCAGGCTCTCAGAGTTACTCACGTTCTCAGTATGGCGATTTGTCCCGAAAAATGTGGCGTGGGTTGCCAGGTTGGGTTCCTTGGAAGTTCCTTGGAGGGCGGCAAATATCGTTGTTTTCACCAAGGCGCTGATGGCGCCAGACAACCAGATTTGCTCACGGAAAGCGGAGGAAAAATCAGATGGCAAACGGAAAGAACCAGAACCCGGAATACGAGGCAGACGCTTTCGAAGCGGCCACGGCCGAGATTGAAGTGGAGACGGTGACAACGCAGGAATTCACCCCGGAGCCGGCTTCGGAACCTATCCCAGAATCGGCGCCCCAAGGTCAGGCCCCACATGTGGCTCCCGTGCCTGCGCCGCCTTCGAAGAAACAATATCCCTACCCGCGAAAGATGTTGATCGCAGCCTTTGTCTTGGGGATTGTGGGAACTTCACTTGCAGTGATTGCGCTGATTCTCAGCCTGGTCAGCCTGGGCTCCGGAGATTTTGGGCGAGGAGGTGGCCGAGGGGGTCACCGCGCCGACATCTCAATCACTGAATCGTTTGAAGATGGGAGCGGCCGAATGAACGAGCGGTTCACCGAAGACTTTGATGTTCGGGAGCGCGGCGGCCGCATGGAGCTGGACCGGGAAATGATGGAGGAGCGATTCGGCCAGACTGATGGCCGCGGCGGAATGCGCGATTGGGTGTTCGAATCCGAAACAGAATCCGAGGACACCGCGTCCTAATGAAATGACCGATCGACCGAATTGTGAAGGGGCCTCGCGAACGTGGGGCCCCTTTCGCTGAACCTGGGCCGCGGTTCCCAGATCGCGGTTCCCAGGTCGCGGTTTTCAGGTCGCGGTTTTCAGGTCGCAGTCTCTACTGAGATATCCCAAGGCGGTCGCGG
>CAYFRT010000033.1:8981-17318 GCA_964345585.1 uncultured Actinomyces sp.
CAGGTCGCGGTTTTCAGGTCGCAGTCTCTACTGAGATATCCCAAGGCGGTCGCGGAGGAAATCAAGGTCCTCCTCGGACACACACTCCACGAATCTTTGAAGCGAACTTCGACGATCTTTAGAAAACGCGAGCACCTGCGCCATCTGCCCGGCCACCAGGTCACAGCACTCAACGCACGCACTGTAGTGGGTGCTCCGTCTTTCGAGGTCGCGATCCGCCACCACGACCTCTTTGCGTTCCAGGTTCCTCAACACAGTCGCGATGGTTGTGTAAGCAGGGTCCGAGGGGAGGTGCCCAATGACTTCCCTCACCGTCTGCGGGCCGTGATCCCACAAAACGTTCATGACCTGCGCTTCCAGGGGCCCCAAAGTCATGACTTCCAACTCTGGCTCAAGGGTCCCTCCCACAGTGCGGGCCTGACTCACGGTGCAACTTTCACAAGGGACGGCTTGACTGGGCAGGCAACCTGGCCCTTGAGCCGGATGACCAGCGCGACCCCGGTGAGGAGGAGTGCCCCAAGAGCCAGAAGCGGCTGTAGGGGAGCGAACCACGTGATCGCACCCGCGTAACCAAGCGCTAGCAGAGCGAGTTTGTTACAAACCGGGCATCCCACAGCAAACCACGCAAGGACACCTCCCACGATGCCCATGGTGCTGGTTTTCTTTTCCTCCGCTTCGATCCGGTCTACGTCTTCTTGTGTGTCCGAGGGGTTCGGCGTCCCCTGGTCGCTTGAGGGGCCGGGTGTGACAGCGGCGCGGGGTTTCACGTAAGTGGCGATGAGCATTCCGGAAAGAACCGAGGTCACAATCCACACGGGATAATTCCACCAAACTGGGGGAATGTCGCGCCCGAAAACCGGGTTGGGGATCAATACCGTGGCGAATCCAATCAGGAGCCCAACTATCAGTGATCCGATAGCGGCAGCAAAAACTTGGCGGCCGGTCCAGGATCGCAGCCCCTGCCAAGCCTGGGCAAAGTAGCCTGTGCGTTTGGTCGCAATTGGGTTCAAAGGAAAACTCATGGGTACATCATGGCATGACTATGTCAGATAGTCGACTATCTGGCATAGTAGTCCTCGGTACTGGCATGCGCGCGTATAGAGTGTTCCAGTGGTCTTTGAGGGACGAGGGGACCTGTGGCTCTGCCGCGCCAGACGGGAGCGGCGACAGCCACGTAAGTGCCAGAAGGAACCAAAGGAGAAATACATGTCTTCCCAGCCCAAGGGTGCACCGAAGAAGACTGCGGCACGGCCGGCATGGATACTGCCGGTGGCGGTCGTGGCGCTTGCAGCCATCATCATTGGACTCATCATCGCGATGAACCATGAGAGCAACACTTTGGGTGCACAGGCTGAGGTTGCTGAGGAAGCTTCGACTGAGGAAGCAGCAGAGGCCGTGGTGGACGCGGAGAGTGAGGAGGCGACAGCCCCGACCGAGGTTGAAAGTCCGGAAGAAGTCGACCTCACCGTCGTTGAACGCCGCGACCCGAACGACCTCCTGGCAATCGGTGCTGTCGACGCACCCGTAACCCTGATTGTGTTCTCCGACTACCAGTGCACCTTTTGTGCCAAATGGTCGGATGAAACCCTTCCGGTAATGATGGAACAGGTCGAAGCAGGCAATCTGCGAATCGAGTGGCGTGACGTAAACATCTTCGGACCAGCCTCTGAACGTGCTGCCAAGGCCGCCTATGCCGCAGCCATCCAGGGGGCGCACTGGGAGTACCACCAGGCGCTGACAGCAAACGGCCAAACACCGTCTGAGTCTCAACTCAGCGAGGACTCCCTTGTAGCGCTTGCTGGTGAACTGGGCTTGGACACCGACCAGTTCCAATCGGATATGAACTCGGAGACGACCGCCCAGGAAATCGCCATGAACCAGCAGCTGGGTTTGGACCTGGGAGTGCTCTCAACTCCCGCATTCCTGCTGGGAGGACAACCCCTCGTCGGAGCGCAACCGACCGAGGTGTTCGTGCAAACTTTGAACACGGCTCTGGCAGCGCAGGGTGTGACGGAGAACTAACTACATGGATGTTGGACTACTCACGGCATTCTTGGGAGGCGCGTTAGCACTCCTAAGCCCATGCGCGGCGCTCCTTATGCCCGCGTTCTTCGCCTCGACGATCGGGACGGGCCCGCGGCTGCTCCTCCATGTAGGGGTTTTCTACGTGGGGCTGCTGGTGGTTCTTTTGCCTCTGGGGGCAGGAGCCGGAGCGCTGGGAACCCTCTTTGTGACACATCGCCAAGCGATAGTTGTCGCGGCATCTGTCATTTTGATAGTCCTTGGGGCGTTGCAGGCGCTTGGCTTTGGTTTTGACACCGGGCGCCTATTGCCGGGGGTGGACCTTCACACTAAAGCGGCTCAAAGCACAGGGCTGGTGAAAACCTTGCTGCTTGGGGCTGCAAGTGGTGTTGCGGGGTTCTGTGCGGGGCCGATTCTAGGAGCGGTTCTCACTCTTGCGGCCACCCGCGGTGATGTCTTTCAGGCGATGCTTTTGCTAGCCGTTTACGGGGCTGGAATGGTCATCCCGCTTCTCTTGATTGCTCTCTTATGGAGGAAGCTGGGGCCAAAGGGACAGAGGGCTCTGCGCGGGCGCTCATTCACATTGTTTGGGCGGCAGCTCCACTCGACCTCGTTCATTACGGGTGTGTTGATATTGAGCGTGGGAGTTTTGTTTTGGACCACCAACGGTCTGGTCGGGGCGCCCCAGCTGGTTCCTGTTGAAACTCAAATCTGGCTCCAGCAACGTACCTCTCTTCTTGCGAACCCAGTGTTCGACATCATCGCGGTTGTGGTGATTGCTGCGATCATTTTGGGTATTTGGGCTAAAGGCCAACGGAAAAAGGCCGCGCAGGCAGAAGCGGAAGTAGGCGAGGAGTCCTAGTGAAAAAGCGGGAGGGTACCAATCCAGTTGCTGCGGTCACTCTTGCTGTCGTTGTCTTGGCGGCTATCGCCACAGGCCTCTTTGCCGTGTACAAGGCAGGAAATGGAGACGAGGAGGCGCTGCAGTCTGCCTCCTCGGGACAGTCAGTAGAAGGCGGAGTTGGAACCGCCTCGGCCGATCTTGATCGACAACCACACACACCTGCTGCAGGCTTGCTTGAGTTCCACGCGGCGAATGTTCGAATGCCCTTGGCGTACGAGGAACGCGAGGTCTTGGTGCTCGACACCATTTCCACCTGGCACTACGCCGGCGGCGTGTACCTTTCGGCAAGGGAGATAGATTCGCACCTCCAGTTCATGGCGGTTAGTGAGACAGGAGATCTGCTCTGGGTGGCGGACAGGCCAGCAACCTGCACTGGTTTTGCTGTCTCGGTGGGGCCTTACGGTGACCCGATCGCGGTCCTTACAGACACGGCCCAATCTGCTGAAGCATTGTCCGGTATCACAGTGAGTGCTTACGCCTTGGAGACGGGGGAGGATGTGTGGGGGCCTGTCCAAGTTGAAGGACCTTATCAAGGCCCAGGTCTGGTGTTTGCTGCTCCGCCCGAGGACTTCATGGGCGAGAGTGGCGCCCGCACAGCCCTCGTCGCCGCTACCGGGCAACCTTTCGACATCCAAGCGATTGAATCCTCGGAGGGTAGCGCAGCGGTGCTGGGGGAGTACGGAGGCCAGGTCCTTCTCCTTGAAGGCGATTCTTTGGTCCTTCGCGACGCGGTTTCGCAGCAGGTGCTGTGGGAGACGAGCGTCGCCGCACACGGTTGGGACCAGGAGGACATTTACCCTGTTGTTGGGTCTCGCACCCAGGGAGATATGGTGCTTTTGGCCGTCACATCCACTAGCCGCGCGCTCATCAGTCTCCGCGACGGAACGGTGGTGCAAGAACCTGTACGCGACTTCGCGTTTGATAGCGTCTCTGGCACTTTGGTCACGCAGAATGACCAAGGGCTTCGAGCCTCCAACGCCGAAGGCGAAACACTGTGGGAATTTGCCGTCCTGCCCGACACGACTATTGAAGCGTTGGGTGGGGCGCTCCTGTACCTCAGGGACGGGGACACAGTGCGGGTGCACAACGTTATCTCAGGTCAGCTTGCTCAGGGCTACGACCCCAAGGGCGAGGGGCCCGTTGTGGTGCCGGAGTTCATCGCTCCCATGGGCTCCGCGCTATTGCAGTATGGAACGCAGTCGCTACTAGCAACCATTGAAGCGATGCCGGATTTTGTGATGGACGAGGGGTAATGAAGCCACCTCCTCCTCGCATTGGCACAGGTCGTGCGCGTAAAGAAAGGGTGTGAGAGAAGCGAACTTCTCTCACACCCCTTCTCAATGCCATCAGGGTCTTGTTCTAGCCCTTGACCGCTCCAGCGGTCAACCCGCCCACAATGTACTTCTGCAGGAACAGGAACAGGATCAGGATGGGGATGGAGGAGATCAGTGCGCCTGCTGCGAACTGGCCCCAGTTGGCATCCAGCTGGTTCGCGACCCAAGAGTAGAGCCCGATAGCCAGAGTCCAGTTTTGCTCCGATTGCAAGATCACCCTGGCGATCACAAAGTCGCCGAATGTGGAGATGAAGCTCAACAGAGCCACAACTGCCAAGATCGGCGCTGCGAGACGCAGAATGATTGTCCAGTAGATCTGAGCGTGGGATGCACCATCAATCTTTGCGGCTTCATCCAGTTCCTTTGGAATGGTGTTGAAGAAGCCGTAAAGGAGGAAAGTGTTGACACCCAGCGCGCCACCCAGGTAAACCGCGATCAAAGCCAGCGTGGAGTTGAGCCCCAAAATCGGGACAACATCTCCCAGGCTCAACAGCAGCAGGAAGATCGCGACGAATGCGAGCATCTGAGGGAACATCTGGATGATTAGCAGGGTCGTCAAACCGACTCGTCGGCCGGCGAATCGGAACCGAGAGAAAGCGTAGGCAGCCGCCGCAGCCATCAAGACAGTTCCCACCGAGGTCGAGATGGCGATGACAAGGGTGTTGCCAACCCACTTCCAGAACCGTGTCTGGCTGAGGGCAGCGTAGTTGTCGCCGCTGAAGCTCTCGAACAGCTTGTTTGACCCGGTTAGTGTTCCGCCGGGGTTCAACGAAGCCGACAGGATGTACAGGATTGGGAAAACCGCGAAGATCACGATTAGGACACCAACCAGGTGCCGCCAGCCCTTCTCCCTTACCCAGTGCCCGAAAGTGATTTTGTTTTCTTTCGGGTCGCCGGCAGTGTGCCTGCTTGAGGCTTCCACCGCAGTATCGGTGGTAAGAGTCTGAGTTGCGTCAGACATGTCAGACCATCTCCTCTAGCTTGCGAGTTTGTCGGAACGCGATCGCGGAGATAGTCCCGACGATCACGAAGATCAGGATCGACAAGGCAGATGCAAGGCCGTAGTCCTTCATCGCGCCTCCGTCGATACCGGAGACCTTGTACACCATGGTGATCAAAATATCGGTGTGACCCAGTGGAACTGTCGGATCACCGAACCTAGGCCCACCGTTTGTCAACATGTAAATCAACGTGAAGTTGTTGAAGTTGAAGGCGAACGATGAAATCAGCAGGGGAGCGGTTGCAATCAGAACCAACGGAAGTTTGATTGACCACCACTGGCGAGGCGCGCTGGCCCCGTCAATCGCCGCGGCTTCTTCCACGTCGTCCGGGATCGATTGGAGTGCTCCGGTCGCGATCAGGAACATGTAGGGGAAGCCCAGCCACAGGTTCACGAAAATGATCGCCAACTTTGCCAGCCAAGGATCCGTCAGCCACGGGATATTCGCCCCACCAAGAAGCACTTGGTTGATAAAGCCGTAACTGCGGTTGAACATACCTGCGAAGATCAATGCCGAGATGAAGCCCGGGATTGCATAGGGCAAGATCATCAGGGTCCTATAGATCTTCTGACCCCGGATTGGCTTGTTGAAGGTGATCGCAAGGAAGAGGCCCAACAGGAACGTCAGTGCTACCGATAGCAATGCCTGCGCGAAAGTCCACCACAGAACCTGGTAGAACGAAGACATGTAGCGGCTGTCGCCGAAGGCCTTGTAGTAGTTCGTAAAGCCGACTCCAACGCGCCACCCAACGGGCAACGTTTGTCCGTCATCTGATTCGAACTTGCCCGCGTCGCTGGCGTGATAGACAACCCCTGTTTCCTGGTTTGTCATCGTGTCCGCTTCTGAGTCATATACCAACCGCGACTTTGAAAGGTTACCCGTGCTCCCGTTCTGGGTGCGGATTGAGCCATCCTCAGCGTTATCAGAAACAGGGACTCGAAGCGCAAGAACTTCGTCCTGGTCAGCCTTGATTTGCTGCTTCGTCAGGATCTTCCAACCTGGGACCTCAGTAATGTCCGTCCCATCCACGGTTGCGTCTGGCACGGCCGTGAGAGGTTGATCAGGATCCCCGATCATGACTTTGTCGTCTTGCAAAATGGCGAAGCCCAGGGTGCCACCCTTCTCAATCACTTTGAGGGGATAGGTGGCGGAGTCGGGCACTCGAATCTCGTTTTGCGCCAAAAGCGCGTCTATGGCTACTTGCTTCGTCGCGTTGTGTCCGTCGCCGTAGTTAGTGAAGGAAACGTACACCGTGTAGAAGATCGTGTAGATCTCGGTGGTCGCCGTATCATTAAAAAAAAAAAGTATGTATTTCAGCGGAAGTGTTCTTCCTGAGAAATACACCCAGTCGGCGATTATGACCAGCGCCAACATCGCGAAGAAAATGCCCCAGGAATCTTTTACGTAAGAAATGATGATTACGTATACGCCGAAGGCATTTACCAGGGCCATTAGGATCACCTTGACAACAAAACCCCAGCCCCACTTATTCGCGTCTGGGTCTTTTGCCGGCAAGGCGAATCTAGATTTCTTTTTTGAGGCCTTTTTGACCTCAGCGGCTTCCATCTCTACCGCTATATCTTCAGAGTGAAGATTACTCATGAATCCTCCGTTGAGTTCGGCGCCATCGCCGAACTAGCAGGTGTGTTCTGTCCAGCAAATGCTCGCTGGTGTTACCTCGATCATATTACGCCCCGCCATTAAGGACCTAATGGTGTCTGGCAAGGCCCATATCTGCCGGTTCTTAAGCTCAAGCGCAGGCCGGCGGCAATATGAGCCCGCCTGATTGCTGCGCGAACCATGCATAGAAGCACTTGAAATTCACGTCAAATATGTCGTGTTGATGAGGAATGATTGCGAAATAAAAGTTCGGGTGCAGCCCGCCAATGTTGCGTGCCGCACCCGAACCAGTGTTCTATTTGATTCTCACAGCCAGCAGTTTGAGACTTTGAAAATCATGTCGGGATCTAGCCGTCGATCGCCTTCTGGATCTCTTCGATCATGTGGGCCCAGGCGGCGCCCGGATCGGCTTCAGAGCCGTTCACGATAGCTGCCTCGGTGCGGCCCCAGGGGCCCCACACTTCGTTCATTTCTGGGATCGAGGGCATGGGCAGAGCGTGCTCGCCAGCAGCCATGAACCCAGCGGTCAAAGGATCTGCAGCAGCCTTCTCGGCAGCAGCGGTCAGGGCCGGAGGACGACCGCCAGCTTCGTACAGCGCGTACTGGATGTCTTCAGTGGCGATGTAGTTGACAAGGAAGTCGTTCGCGTCGATGGCGTTCTTCGCCTGGGCGCTCATGTAGAAGCCTGCAACGCCAGCGAACGGACGTGCTGCCTCGCCACCAGCGGAAGGAATCGCGTCAACGGAAAGGTTGATGCCGCCTGCTTCGATGCTCTCAAGCATCCACGGGCCACCAATCAGGAAGGGTGATTCGCCCTTCGAGAAGGCGTCCAGAACGATGTCGTAGTTGCGGTCCGGGTCGAACATGCCGGCGCCCTTGGTGCCGTTGTCGGCGAGGAACTGAGCGAACGCGTCGCCGCCTTCTGCAAGGTTCAGTTCGTTGGTGTAGGAACCATCATCGTTCTGCTTGAAGACGGTGGAACCAAACGAGGTCTGCAGGGCGTAGAAGGTGTACGGGTCGCCGTCTTCGCCGTTCATCTGAATCAGGAACGGGTACTTGGCGCCGGACGCATTTCCAGCCGCGACAACGTCATCCCAGGTTGCGGGGGCGTCAGGGGCGAGGTCGACGTTACGCAGGAGGGCGACGTTCTCAATGGCGTAAGGCATGCCGTAGAGCTGCCCGTCCATGGTGAACGCTGCAATCGCTGCTTCTTCGAACTCTGAAGCCTTGTCGCCGATTTCGATCGGGGCAACAACGCCGTTTGCCGTCAGTTCGCCCAACCAGTCGTGTGCGCCAACAGTGATGTCGGGGCCGTGCCCGGTTGGCACCTGGGTGGTGAAGTCAGTGCGGATGTCTTCAAAGTTCTTCAGAACGGTTTCGACGGGTGTTCCGGTGTCGGCGGTGAACTGTTCAGCAGCCTGCTTGACTGCCGCTTCACGTGTTTCGTCGACCCAGA
>CAYFRT010000033.1:17418-19197 GCA_964345585.1 uncultured Actinomyces sp.
CGGTAGAGGTGTCTGTGCCGCCGCTGGCGCAGCCAGCAAGGGCAAGAGCCGCGGTCGCGATGACCGCTGCGAAAGTAGTCTTGCGCATTAAAGTTTCACTTCCTTACAAGTGTTCAATTGCGTCTGTTTCGGAACGCATTGAGAACGCGAACCGAAGACAACAATAAACATACGTGACAGTCCGGAGGGTTGCGCGCCAAAATCCCTATCTAGAGGGGATTTGTTACCCAAAAGTGACCGCGTCATCGCCGGTGGCGAACGACAAGTGCGGTGGCTCACTTTGTGTTGGCTCTCCTGAAAGGGGGGAAGTTGGCTCGACGCGCACCTGCAGAACGAGCAGATACGCGTCCTCAAAAGTCACGGGTCAGTCTTGATTTCAGGGCCACAGGCCCAGGGGGGGATCTTTGGCGGCCGAGATTCGTTGGCACCGACCGATACTTGAACCTTCCATTTCCGAGACGTGCAGAGTCCACGCTCATACCCTCGTGAACGGAGAATTCAAAGTAACAAGCGCGGAGTCCCGATCAGCAGGTACCCCCAGTTTGTTCGTGCGATGGTCGAGGTGAAAAAGGCAGAGGCCCTCGCGAACCGAAAAGCTCGCGTCATTTCGCAACAGACGGCGGATGCAGTCATCGCCGGATGCGATCTGATCCTGAAAGACGAGCGGTGTCTGGACCAGTTCCCGGTGGACATGATCCAAGGGGGCGCAGGCACCTCTTTGACCATGAATACCAACGAGGTCGTGGCAAACCTGGCGTTGGAAACCATGGGACTCGAAAAGGGAAGATACGACGTCATCAACCCGAATGACGACGTGAACAAGTCCCAGTCGACCAACGATGCTTATCTCACAGGCATGCGTCTTGCTATGTACCGCTCTACCGGGGAAGTCCAGGACGCCCTCACGGCGCTGGTTGAGTCTCTTGACGTCCTCGCAGAACGAAACATGCACGTTCTGAAAATGGGACGCACCCAGCTACAGGATGCCGTTCCAATGGCGGTGGGCGAGGAATTCTCTGCCTTCGCAGAGCTGCTCCGGGAAGAAGTGAAACTCCTTGGACACGCCAAAGAGCAGTTGCTGGAAATGAACTTGGGCGGGACCGCAATCGGCACGGGAGTAAACACGCCTCCAGGATTCCAGGACTTGGTCGTTGATTGCCTGTCGGAGGTCACGGGGCTGCCCTGCACGCCGGATCGCGACCTCATCAAGGCCACCTCGGATACCAGCACGTACGTCGCTTTGCACGGGGCGTTGAAGCGCACCGCCATTAAACTGTCAAAAGTCTGCAACGATCTGCGATTGCTGTCTTCGGGCCCTCGTGCTGGGCTCAACGAGATCGATCTTCCAGAGATGGCGGCGGGCTCATCGATCATGCCCGCCAAAGTTAACCCGGTTATTCCGGAAGTGGTCAACCAGGTTTGCTTCAAGGTGATCGGCAATGACACCACGGTGTCCTTCGGCGCCGAGGCAGGTCAGCTCCAGTTAAACGTTATGGAGCCGATTATTGCTCAGAGCATTTTCGAATCAATGGACCTGATGGTGAATGCTCTGCAGGTTTCGCGGGAACGTTGCGTAGACGGGATCACGGTTAACGAGGAACTGTGTAAGCAGTCGGTGATGAACTCTATCGGAATCGTCACCTACCTAAACGACATCATCGGTCACCACAACGGCGACCTTGTCGGTAAAGAGTGCGCGCGGACAGGCAAATCCGTGAAGCAGGTAGTTCTCGAAATGGGGTTGATGGACGAGGATGCCCTAGAGGAGGCGCTCTCCGC
>CAYFRT010000034.1:0-1852 GCA_964345585.1 uncultured Actinomyces sp.
CATTTCTGACACCCAGCAGGCGACTGTAAACCAGTACCCAACGCTAACCTTATTGATAACCGTTATCAAGAGAGGTGTGGGGGCTACTTATCACTCCTGGCCCGAGCTAAGGCCACGCTCGCAAGTAGGCTGGAGGCATGACTACCACAACCAACCTCAATGCTGACGTTGATTTCAAGTCGGCGCATGCGCTCCAAGACCGCGCCTTCTCCTCGTTTAAGACCGTTGTCCCCGATTACCAACGCTGGCTGGCAGATCCTCAAGATGGCGCAAGACCTAAGGTCTCTCCCCTAACAGGTCTGGCTCTTCCCCCTGTGAAACAGACACCGGAGGACCAGGTCGCGAAGATCTTCGCAGATGCTGCCATGGCTCAAGAGCCATGGCACAGACGTAGCGTGCAGGAACGGTCTAAGTTCCTTCGAGATTTCGTATCTCTCATGTGGAAGTACGAGAAAGAAATCCTCGACGTCATCCAATGGGAGACAGGAAAACCTCGCAAGCACGCCTTCGAAGAAATCCTGGATGTCTCTATCAACATCGGCTACTACAGCGCGAAGGCCCCTGGAATCCTACGGACTCAGAAAACGTCGGGTGCGCTTCCTCTGATCTCGACCGCCCGCGTCGCTCACCTCCCGGTAGGTGTCGTAGGTGTGATCGCGCCGTGGAATTACCCGTTCACCTTGGCGATCTCGGACGCACTAGCCGCCCTAATAGCCGGCAACACCGTGGTCCTAAAACCCGCTTCTCAGACTCCGCTATCCGCAGTCATTATCGCCTCGTTGCTTGAGAGATCGGGGCTGCCTCCCCACGTTTACCAGTTGGTTCCGGGCCCGGGATCCTCGATTGGCGACAGGATTGTGGAACACGCTGACTTTGTGATGTTCACCGGCTCGACTGAGGTCGGGAAGAACATCGCCGAGGCCTGCGGCAGAAGACTTGTCGGCTGTTCAGCAGAACTTGGCGGCAAAAACCCCTCGATCATCTTCCCTGATGCCGACCTGAAGAAATGGGCGAAGACGGCCGGTCGTGAATCCTTTTCTTCCAGTGGCCAACTCTGCGTGTCTATCGAGCGCATGTATATTCACGAGGACGTCTGGGATGAAGCACTCGAACTACTACTTCAACACGTGGAGGCACTGATTCCTGGAAGGGATTTTTCCTGGGAGACGGGGTTCGGCCCGCTGGTGGACCTCGCACAATTGAAAACGGTGGAGGACCAAGTCGCCGACGCGGTCAGTAAGGGCGCCACGATCCTAACTGGAGGAGAGGCGATGCCCGAACTAGGCGCCACGGGCTTCCAGCCCACGCTTCTCACTGACGTCACTGCGGACATGGAGGTCTTCGCCAACGAAACGTTTGGCCCTGTAGTCAGCCTCTATAAGTGGAATAACTACGACCAAGTGATAGCCGAGGCTAACGACACTACCTATGGCCTGAATGGTTCAGTGTGGAGCAGGGACCGCGCTCTGGCGGAAGAAACGGCACGGCAGATCAAAACCGGTTCAGTCAGCATCAACGAGTCCTACGGCGCAACTTGGGGCGCGATAGACGCCCCCATTGGAGGAATGCGGCAGTCGGGGCTGGGGCGCCGGCACGGCCATGCAGGACTTCTCAAATACACGGAGTCGCAGACCATCACGACGGGGCCGCCATCCTTGGACCCGTGGTTCGGGATGCCCGCCAAGACTTGGGCCGCTGCCGAACGTACTGTTATTCGCGCACGCAACCTGCTGTGGCGGGCGTGCGGAAGCTAGTCGTCTTCGCCAGCGTGCCAACGGTCATGCCCGATAATGTCGGATAGTGTCGGGGCCCCAGGCTACGCTTCAGAGCATCACTGGTTATTGCATCTAGC
>CAYFRT010000034.1:1952-12464 GCA_964345585.1 uncultured Actinomyces sp.
TTGCGGAGCAACTGGATCAAGCCGGTTTCACGCAGCTTTCTAAGGCAGACCAATGGCCAAGCGCTCCTGGGAAATATTACGTTCACGATGAAGGCGCTCTTGTTGCTTGGATCTTCCCCGAACGAACACCAAATGGGTTTTCGATCGTCGGCACGCATACGGATTCCCCCTCGCTGAAGATAAAGCCGACGCCGCAACGCACGACAGCGGATGGCTGGGGGCAACTCCTGACTGAGGTTTACGGCGGCCCCCTGCTGAACTCCTGGCTGGACCGTGAGTTACTCATTGCCGGCCTCGTGGTCGACAAACAGGGAAAGCGGCATCTTGCCCGCACCGGTCCCCTGGCCCGAATCCCCCAGCTTGCGGTTCACCTGGATCGCGCCGTGAATACGGAGGGGTTAAAACTCGACCCCCAGCAGCACTTGCAGCCCGTGTGGACCGTGGATAACCCAGATGTAAAGGTATTGGATTTTGTCGCCCGCGCTGCCGGGTTGCACGATGCCGAAGACATCGGGGGCGCCGACCTGTTCCTCTATCCCAGCCAGCCGCCCGCCCTCTTCGGATCAGATAACCAGTTTGTGGCTGCGGGTCGACAGGACAATCTATCCTCGGTTTTTGCTGGGCTGGCTGCTCTGCTTAAGGTCGGCGACAAGAACCTAGACTCCGAACGGATACCCGTGTTTGCGGCGTTCGATAACGAAGAAGTGGGCTCGAATACCGCCCACGGCGCCCATGGCCCAATCTTGCCGAACACATTGCGCAGGATCGCACTTGGCCTGGGGCAGGACTTCGGCGGGTATCAACAGATGCTTGCCCGCTCGACGCTGATTTCGGCGGACGCGACACATTCGGTGAACCCCTCGCACCCCACCGTTCACGACCCTGACACCCGCCCTGTGATTGGGCGCGGTCCGGCAATCAAACTAAATGCCAATCAGCGTTACGCCACCACGGCGGAGGGACAGGCTCTGTGGAGGCGAATCTGCGAGAAATCGGGGATCCCGTCGCAGGCTTTCGTCTCGGAAAGCTCTATCCCCTCTGGTTCTACCATCGGGCCCGGCTTGGCGACATCGCTCGGGATTCCGACGGTGGATGTGGGGGTGCCGCTGCTTTCCATGCACTCCGCGCGGGAAATGACTCACGTCGCCGACACATACTGGTTGGCGCAGGCGCTGGAGACGTATCTGTCGGGGACCGTGTGAGGAAGCTGTAACTAGAGGGAAGTCCACCACTTGGTTTAAGTTGCAGATAGGCGTATGGAGAGCGAATACGCCCCGGGGTGGATACCAGGAGGGATGAGGTAGGAAATGCGGGTCGACGTGTGGTTATGGAATATCCGCGCGTTCCGTTCGCGTTCCCTTGCAGCTACCGCGGTGCGCGCCGGTCATGTGCGGGTGAATGGCTCCCCGGTTAAGGCCTCGTTCAAAGTGAAGCCTGGCGACATCGTCAAGGTGCGAGTGCAGGGCTTTGACAGGGTGCTGGAGGTGGTTTCGCTACCACCGAAACGTCTGGGAGCTCCGGAAGCTCAAAAGTGCTACATCGACAGTTCGTTGCCTCGTCCCAAGTACTTTGGCCCTGTGGCTTACCGCCCAAAGGGAGCCGGTCGTCCGACAAAGAAGGAACGGCGGGAGCTGGAAAAGCTTCGGGGGAAAGAATGGGCGGAGCATTCGCGGCGCTGATCCACGTGATGCGCTGTAGCTTCTCTATACAGTTACGACGTACCCCTAATGAAGATTGATCTCTTGGAAGGAACAGATGCTTTGGAAAGTTAGCTGGCCGTATCTGCGTCAGCACTGGGGAACCGCGCTTGCCATAGTCGCGCTTCAGTTTATTTCGACTATGGGCGCGCTCTACCTGCCAGATCTGAATGCGTCGATTATTGACGAGGGCGTTGTCGTCGGGGACGTGGGCAGAGTCTGGGTCTTGGGTGGTGTGATGCTCGCGGTCTCCGCGGTTCAAGGCGTTACCGCTGGTATCGCTGTGTACCTCAGCGCAAAGCTAACTATGGGTTTAGGTGCCGACCTGCGCCGGAAGGTTTTCACACACGCGCAGGATTTCTCCGCTCAAGAGGTGCACTCATTTGGGGCTCCGTCCCTGATCACCCGAAACACAAACGACGTGCAGCAGATCCAAATGGTTATGCTCATGCTCTTCAACGTGATCATGGCTGCCCCCATCATGGGCATCGGCGGCGCGGTCATGGCTCTGAAGATGAACGTGAAACTGTCTTCGATCCTCTTGGTAATAATCCCGATCATCGCCGTCACGATGATGCTTGCTTACCGCAGTTTGTCACCTCGGTTCTCCGCGCAGCAACTGCGACTGGATGGAATGAACACAGTCTTGCGCGAGGAACTCAGTGGCGTTCGCGTCATCCGCGCGTTTGTGAAGCAGGATGAAATTGATGGGAAGTACGAGGACGCCAACAGTGCCCTCCGGGACGTCGCGCTAGGCATTGGCGCAGTCTTCGCCATCATTTTTCCATTCCTCCAATTGGTTGCCTCGGCGGGGTCGGTGGCCGTTGTCTGGTTCGGTGCCCGCCTGATTGACTCTGGATCGATGGAGATCGGCGCACTCCTTGCCTTCATCTCTTACCTCTATATGATCTTCGGGGCGACCATGACGGCATCCATGATGTTCTTCATGCTGCCGAGGGCCAACGTGACTGCACGTCGCATCAACGCCGTGTTGACCACTGTTCCGTCCGTTGAAGCCCCAGAAGATGAGCGCCTCCAGGTGATCCCGGAAGGTCAGCTGGACTTTCAATACCAGGGGGTCTGCCTCCGCTATCCAGGAGCCGAGGAGCCTGTCCTCCAGGACATAAACGCCACACTCAAAGCAGGAACGACTACGGCTGTTATTGGCTCAACCGGGTCAGGGAAATCGACGCTAGCAAACCTGCTTCCTCGACTGATGGATCCTAGCTCTGGCCAGAT
Source organism: uncultured Actinomyces sp. (assembly GCA_964345585.1). Lineage (GTDB taxonomy): Bacteria > Actinomycetota > Actinomycetes > Actinomycetales > Actinomycetaceae > Scrofimicrobium. The sequence continues at coordinate 4,889 of CAYFRT010000034.1, forward strand.
CACTGTCTCGAACGGCTCCGTTGCGGTTGACACGAAGGATGTCGACCCGTTCGCACTTCGTGACCGCATCGGGTTTGTTCCGCAGACGGCCTATCTCTTCTCCGGCACAGTGGCATCAACGGTCTCAGGGACCGAGCACCCAACCGAGGAAGAGAAAGCCCGAGTGAATCGGGCACTAGAGGGCGCTCAAGCAACTGAATTTGTCAGCGAGCTTGAGAACGGACTCGACGAACGCGTCGATGCTGGAGGCCGGAACTTCTCAGGTGGTCAACGGCAACGCCTCACTATGGCGCGCGCCCTCTACAGGGAAGCTGATCTCTATGTCTTCGACGACTCATTCAGTGCCCTCGATTACGCAACGGACGCGAAAATCCGGAACTCCCTACGGGACTACGTGGGCAACGCTGCGGTGTTGATCGTTGCCCAGAGGGTTGCGACGATCCGCCACGCGGACGCCATTTTGGTCCTGGACAACGGCCGGATTGTTGGCCACGGAACCCACAACGAACTTCTAGAAACTAACGAAACCTACAAAGAAATCGTGGAATCACAGCTGACGGTGGAGGAGCAAGCATGAGCGGTCCGCATGGGCGCATGGGTGCCCCTCCAGGTAAGACAGCCAACTTCAAGGCAACACTCAGGCGTGTCCTGGGCCTGATCGTTGATTTCAAGTGGCTACTTGCAGCCATCTCAATCCTTTCCATCGCCTCCGTCGTTCTCTCCGTGGCCGCCCCCAAACTTCTGGGCGAGGCAACCAACATCGTCTACAACGGCTTCATCGGCTCTAAGCTTCCCGCTGGAACAACAAAGGCCGAGTACGTGGCGATGATGCGTAAACAGGGCGAGACCAGCATCGCTGACATGGTCGAGGCGATGAACGTAACCCCGGGCCAGGGAGTTGATTTCTCTTCGCTGGCACGCTTGCTGATCATCATTTTGATCATCTATGTCTTCTCTGCTGCCCTCGGGTGGGGCGCAGGCCAAATCGCACGCCTGGTGGTGCAAAATACCGGCTGGGCGCTACGCCAAGACATCCAGAAAAAGATTAACCGGCTACCGCTTTCCTACTTGGACCGGCACTCGCGCGGTGACATCCTGTCCCGTGTCACCAACGACGTGGATAACCTCACGCAAACGTTGCAGCAGACTCTGACGCAGCTGCTGTCTTCAATCTTCACCATCATTGGGATCACCGCGATGATGTTCTCCATGTCCTGGCTGCTCACGATCCTGGCCCTCATCATTATTCCGCTGGGCGCTGTGCTTGCCGTGATCTTGATGAAGCGTGCCCAACCGAACTTCCGCCGCCAATGGAAGGCGACGGGCAAGGTCTCTGGCGTCGTCGAGGAGACTATGACCGGCCACGAGGTCGTCACGCTTTTTAACCTCCAGAAGCGTTACGAAGAAGAGTTCACAGCCGAAAACGAAGAGCTCCGACACGCCTCCTTCAAAGCCCAGTTCATTTCGAACCTGGTCAACCCGGTAATGACCTTGGTCTCGAACCTTTCTTACGTCGTCGTTGCTGTCGGCGGCGCGATCATGGTGACCAACGGGAAACTGACCGTCGGTGGAATCCAGGCCTTCATCCAGTACTCACGCCAGCTCAGCCAGCCCGTTGCATCGCTGGCGTCGATGGCGAACCTGATTCAGTCTGGTTTGGCTTCCGGTGAGCGTATTTTCGAGTTCTTGGACGCCCCAGAAATGGAGCCGGACACGGGAGATAAGGTTCCCGACGGTGACGGCCACGTCCAGTTCAAGAATGTTGACTTCAGCTACCTGCCTGACAAGCCTGTTATTCGCGACCTTTCCGTGAACGTCGAGCCGGGGCAAATGATCGCGATCATCGGACCTACCGGGGCGGGCAAGACGACGCTGGTGAACCTTCTGATGCGCTTCTATGAGGTGAACTCGGGGTCAATCATGTTAGACGGCTACGACATCCGCGACATCAACAAGGATGTTCTCCGCAAACACATCGGAATGGTTTTGCAAGAGACCTGGCTGTTCCACGGGACTATTGAAGAGAACATCGCTTTCGGTAAAGACAACGCCACTCGGGAAGAGGTCCGGGAGGCTGCAAGGAAAACCTCGGTCGACCGGCTGATCCGCCAACTCCCTGAAGGCTATGACACTGTGATCTCGGATGACGGCGACACCCTTTCGGTTGGAGAACGCCAACTGTTGACTATCGCTCGCGCATTCATCGCGGACCCGGAGATGCTGATTTTGGACGAGGCAACCTCTTCCGTCGACACCCGCACCGAAGTCCTGGTGCAAGAGGCAATGGAAGAGCTTCGGAAAGAACGAACTGCCTTCGTCATCGCTCACCGACTCTCAACAATTCGGGATGCTGACCGTATCCTGGTGATGGAGAACGGAGACGTGGTGGAGCAGGGCACGCACGAAGAGCTTCTGGCCGAAGACGGCGCCTACAAGCGGCTATACGAGGCCCAGTTCGCTGGCCCCGCGCAGCAGCCCTCGGACGACTCCGCGGAGCACCACTACTGATTGATTGGAAACGGTTTGATTGGAAACGGTCTTTGGTTGCCGGCGACTGAGATGGCCGGCTGAAACCGTTTCGAGAAGGGGAAGAGGAAATGATTCCGAATATTGAACTGTCAAGCGGGACGCTCATTCCACAGCTTGGCCTAGGCACCTACAAGATGGTTGACGGAACGACAGAGATAGTCATGTCTGCGATCGACGTAGGCTACCGCCACATCGACACCGCTCAGATGTACGGGAACGAGGCGGAGATCGGAAAAGCTGTTGCGCAGTCGGGCGTGGCGCGCGACGAACTCTTCCTGACCTCGAAGCTCAACAACCCCAACCACAAACGCGACGACGCTAAGAGATCTTTCGAGCAGACACTCAAAGATCTCCAAACCGACTACGTGGATCTTTTCTTGATCCACTGGCCCCTTCCGATGCTCTATGACGGACGTTTCGACCTGACCTGGTCCGTCCTTGAAGAGTTTTACGAGGAGGGCACGGCACGGGCCATTGGCGTCTCCAACTTTGAGCCGCACCACCTAGACGTCATTCTTGCCAGCGGAAATGTGAAACCAGCGGTCAACCAGGTGGAGTCCCATCCATTCATGCATAACACCGCTGTTCACGTCTATGACGGTCGCCACGGGATCGCGACAGAGGCATGGTCTCCGCTGGCGCGTGGCGCGGTGAACCACGACGCAGTGCTCGCCGGCATTGGCGCTGCTCATGGTAAGACAGCAACGCAGGTTGCGATCCGGTGGGCGTTGCAACGAGGCGACATTGTCATTCCGAAGGCTTCCACCGCTGAAAGGCAAAAGGAAAACCTGGACGTTTTCGACTTCGAATTGAGTGACGAGGAGATCGCGGCAATCATCACCTTGGACCGCGGCGAAGCAGGCCGCACCGGCATCCACCCGGACAAAATGGACCGAATGTAGTCATCTTTCACAGTCGTAGACGCCATCTTCATGGTGTCTGTCTCCTTTGTGTGCATTCACCCGGCCTGCCTCTCGCGAGGACCTAACGACCGCGTTACCATGTTTTTGTGCGCGGTATCTGGCGCGCGAACGACTGTTTTAGGACACCGGGATTGGCATGAAGTTCACAAGACGTCCATTCACGAAGAATCTGAAGCGCCATTTGCTTGGCGTTGCAGCTTTCTCAGCAGCAACCGCGCTTGCGCTCAGCGGCTGCTCCTCTAGCAGCGGCACGCAAAGCGGCGGGGGTGGTGGAGCCGCCCCTCAGAAGACACCCCCAAAAATCACTAAGGGCGAAGCCTTCGTGCACCCAACTGACCTCGAAGTTCCGGGACTGTCGGGCCAACGAATTCTGTCATCGACCGGCTCGGAAGCCCGGTGGGCGTACCTTCCCGGGGAGCAGCCCTTCAACGAAGCGCTGGCGACCGTCGTCGGCTCCCATTTGGCCGCTCAGGCCGAACGCAGAGACACCGTCTACACGCCTCAGGCACACGATGTTTCCGCCCACCTTGTAGACCGGAACTGCGTGCCTGGTTCAACAGCGCTCCCAGCCGCAGAGATCCTCACCAGCCCCGATCTGGCGCAATCTGTCGGCGCTGAGGCGCAATTGGTCATCACCTGCGAACCTGTTCTTGCTGCGGGCACCACATTTGCCGAGCGTCTACGGTTTGTACGCGGGAACACCACGGAAGTCGTGTCCGACGCCGTTGAGGTGCTTTACACGGACACCGCAACCGGTGAAGTGGCGCGCGGGCGTGAGCTATTCACAGAGTCCTCGCTTCCCGTTTTGTACGACGCGGTGTTCGATGTCTTGAAGATCGATCAGCCGATGAGCGGCGGTGAAGTGATTCCACCTTCCGAGGAAACACTGTCGGATCTGAGCGCATCACTTTCCAACGTGGGCTTCAATGACAAGGGCGACGCTGTGGTCACTGTAGACCGCTCGTTCATCGCTGTCGTCGCGTCTGGCAACCCGAACTACAAACCGGAAGCAACAACACTGGTTGTCCCGGCTGAGCGTGCCGAAGAACTTTTGACACCTCTGGGGCAAACCATCTCTGCCGCGAAAGCAGAAGGCGCGGAGTGGGCAGGCCCTGCCCCGGTACCATCAGGCAGAGAATTCGTTGACTGCAACCTGGTGCCCTGCGTGGCTGTGACATACGACGACGGCCCCTCCTACCTAACCCCGGCAGTGCTGGATGCCTACGCTGAGCGCGATCACGCTGCTGCAACGTTCTTCGTGCTGGGCCAGAACATTCCGGGTAACGAAGAGATCCTTGCGCGCGCCGTAGAAGAAGGCAACGAAATCGCGAACCACTCGTACGACCACCCTGCCTTCACAACGCTCAGCGACGAGGCAATCCAGCAGCAGCTAAGCAGCACCAACCAGTTGATAGCCGACGCGACCGGACAAGAAGTTACTGTGATGCGGCCGCCGTACGGGGACTTGAACGACCGCACTCTGGTAACCACTGGAATACCTTCGATCCTGTGGTCGGTTGACACTAACGACTGGCAGCAGCCCGGAGCCGAAGCCGTAATCAGCCGCGCCGTAGATGGTGCCCAGCCAGACGGCATCGTCTTGATGCACGACATTCATGAAACGACGGTAGCCGTCGCGGCGGATGTCGCAGACGGACTGCTGGCTCGCGGTTTCACCCTGGTCACGATCGATCAGCTTTTCCGCGGAATCGAAACGGGACCAACCTTCTACTATTCCGCCGAGGGTCTCCGCTAAAGCAGACAGCGCTCGTGAGACAACACCAGGCCCGGTTGGGAGTCTAAGTAGACTCCCAACCTATGAGCCCAGTGAAAGATCTTGATCAAGCATTAGCCCAGATGGAACCCCAGATTGAGGGGCGCTACGTTTTCGTCACCACCGACTCCGTGCCCCCGGGGCTGGAGCCGTTTGCGGTGATCCGCGAGTCCGAGGGATTGACGCTGATCGTCCGCGCTGAAGATGCAGCCTCGTTCGGTCTGAGCACGGACCGTCTTTTTGCGAGGATCACTGCGGGCACTCACACCTCACTGTTCTCGGTCGGCATCACCTCGACAATCACATCGACGATTGCTTCTCGTGGCATTCCCTGCAACGTGATTGCGGGCTACCACCGTGACCACTTCTTTGTTCCAGCGGAAAAGGGCGAGGAGACAGTGGCCATACTCCAATCTCTGGCGAAGCAAGCCGCGGGTTGGATGCCTCAGAGCTGAACTCCTGACTGCCCCGACCACGCCCGGGATAGCCCGCGTAATGGCGCATACGCGGGTAAGATTGGGGGCATGACTCAGGCGTCGCCGTACAACAATGAAGCAATCATTCGGATGGCCGACGGGACCGTGAAACAGACCAATTTACTGTCTGGCACGGAAGTGTGGACGGTGCCGGGCAGGGCGAACCGTCCGTTGCCGTCAGCGCTACCCGAAGCGAAACCGATCGACAAGGAACTAGCAGGCAGATACTGCGCATTCTGCGACAAGCGCTATCTAGACACCCCGCCTGAGAAGGCACGCCGAATCATCAAAGACGGCAAGTGGAAAACTCTACTGAATGTGCCTGCGGACAAACTTTTCGACACCACCGCCGAGTTGAGACGCGTCCCTAATCTCTTTGAAATCGTCTCCTACAACTACTGGCACCTGAACCACGGACACACTCCGTCAGAGGCACAGCACCGGCGGATGGCCGCCTACCTTTCCTCGGATGCCGGCTACGACCACGTGATGAGCGTAGTGCGATCGCGAATGTTCGCTTCCGGAGTGACGGAAGAAGAGTTCAACCGGATGAGCGACTCGGAGAAGTTGCAACAAGCCAACGGTTTTTTTGCGGGCGGACACGACCTGATTATTCCTCGTCGTCACTACGTTGAAGGGGCGGAGACGACGGATCAACTGATGTCCTCGGGCGGCCTCACTCCGGAGGAGCACTACGAGTACCTGAGGATGACTGTCAAAGCGATGGACGACCTGTTCCACCTGGATCCCGCAGTCAAATACGTGGCGACTTTCCAGAATTGGTTGCGGCCCGCGGGCGCGTCCTTCGAACACTTGCACAAGCAGCTGGTCGCTATTGACCAACTATCCGTGCAATCCCAATCCGAGTTGGATCGCCTCAGTGAAAGACCAGACATTTACGATGAGATTCTCCGTGTAGGAGCAACCAGGAAGCTGTTGCTGGCTCAGAACGAGCACGCAATCGCCCTGGCTGGCTTCGGCCACCGCTACCCAACGGTCGCCGTCTGGCCTCTAGGCGCCCCATACAACCCGTGGGAGGCCAGCAAAGAACAACTACGCGGCGTCTCTGACATCCTCCATGCAGTTCACAAGGCCACGGGCGCTAAGATCCCCACAAACGAGGAATGGTACTACCGGCCCCCGTCAGTTGAGATTCCGATGCGCTGGAGGATGCTTGTCAAGTGGCGGATTTCGACGCTGGCCGGCTTTGAAGGTGGGACCCGGATCTACCTCAACACCATTGACCCCTGGACGGTACAAGAGCGCATTGAGGCACGTCTCCTCGAACTGCGTGAGGAAGGCTCCATTGCTGATATGCGCATCGGTGATGAGTGCAAAGTCAGCAAAGCTTCGCTTCGTTGACGTCTACCGGCACCGGAGAGGAATCAGAAATGGACGGCCATGCCGGCTGAGACCAGGCAAAATACCGCGGTCTCAATGACACAATAGAAAAAACTTATGGAAGGTCGTTTCATGAATCTAACGAGCAAAGCAAACCTAGCAAGCAAGATCGCCAGCCTTGCGGCGATGGGTCTCTCCAGCCTCATCGCCCCAAAAATCGCTTCAGCCAGTTGGAAGGCGATAACCGGAAACGAACCCCCCTCGGAGGAAGAGGGCGGCAAGTTCATCCAGATTATTGCGTTTGCAGCACTTTCGGCAGTCTTCGTGTCGGCGATTCAATTCGTCGCCATGCGAGGGGCCGATAAGATCCTCCCTGCCGAGACAGAACACTTTGTGGACGACAAGTCTAAGAGCGCGGACAAGCATTCTGCCTGACCGTCTCTGCGAGTCTCCGCACGTCTAGGCCACAGCACTTGGTCCGCGGACTCAGGCTACGCGTTGGGTCTGTGAACTCAGTCTGTGAACTCAGTCTG
>CAYFRT010000034.1:12564-15522 GCA_964345585.1 uncultured Actinomyces sp.
GCGTGCTCTCCAGAAGCGTCAACGTCCCCGGACTCCTCGGCGTCTGCCCATGAGAGCTTCCCCGAAGCGAGGGAGAGCCAGGTTAACGCGTCCATCTCCACAACTGCGGGAGGTGTCCCCCTGCGATGGGTCGCGCCCTCGATGGCCTGGACCGCCCCGTAAGGGACCACCCGCACCTCCACTGAACGACCTGGGGCGCGTGTCGCGAGCAGCCGCAGGGTATATCTGACCGCCGCAGCCGCTTCCTGGCGGGTCGGTTCCGGCGCCGTACCGCTCTCCGATTCCCCACTGCTCTGGAGCCACCGCTCCCATGCTTCCTGTTCCTCTTCAGACGTCGTTCGGCGCACCACCGAAATCTCTCCTTCCGAAGTCAGACTGAATCTGAACTAGAAACCCTAAATCAAACTAGAAAACGCCCTGTGCGTGCATGGCCTTTGCGACCTTTAGGAACGAGGAGATGTTGGCACCCACCACATAGTCGCCCGGGCGCCCGTAGTCCTCGGCCGTGTGGAGACAGGAATCGTGGATTTCCTCCATGATCTGAGCCAGGTGACGCTCTACCTTGTCGAAGGACCAGGCTGCACGAGAAGCGTTCTGTTCCATCTCCAACGCCGACACCGCCACGCCGCCCGCGTTTGCCGCCTTCCCAGGGGCGAACATGATCGAGGCAGCATCGAAGACCTCAATTGCTTGGGGAGTCGAGGGCATGTTTGCCCCCTCTGCCACCGCGATGCAACCCCCGTCAGCCAAGTGTTTTGCGTCATCGGCGTCCAACTCATTCTGAGTCGCTGCAGGAAGCGCAACATCGCAGGGCACCAGCCAAGGGCGGCCCGTACTGTGGAAAGTCGCAGACGACCGCTCTGCAACGTAGTCAGAGACCCTGCCACGCCTGACCTCTTTAATCTCCTTCAGTAGATCAAGGTCAACACCGTCAGGGTCGTGAACCCAGCCGGACGAGTCCGAGAACGTGACGGCTTTACCGCCAAGTTGAGCCACCTTCTCAATCGCGTAGATCGCCACGTTGCCCGACCCGGAGACGGTGACCGTACGACCTTCCAGACTGGTGCCCTGCGTTTTCAACATCGAATCCGCGAAAAGAACCGCGCCGTACCCTGTCGCTTCCTTGCGCCCGCGGGAACCTCCCCAGTCCAGCCCCTTGCCGGTGAGGACTCCTGTCTCCCAACGATTCTTCAACCTGCGGTATTGCCCAAAGAGGAAACCGATCTCCCGCTCCCCCACGCCAATGTCACCAGCAGGAACGTCTGTTTTATCGCCAATGTGTCGCGCCAGTTCGGTCATGAAAGCCTGACAGAAGTTCATCACTTCCCAGTCAGACTTACCGTGTGGGTCAAAGTCAGAACCGCCTTTGCCGCCCCCGATTCCCTGTCCCGTGAGCGCATTCTTGAAGATCTGCTCAAAGCCCAGGAACTTGATGATGTTTCGGTTCACTGATTTGTGGAAGCGTAGGCCGCCCTTGTACGGCCCAAGAGCCGAGTTGAACTCCACCCGGTACCCCCGGTTCACTTGAACCGTGCCACTGTCATCCACCCACGGAACACGGAAAAGGATCTGCCGTTCGGGTTCTACCAAACGTTCCAATAGCGCATGATCTGCGATGTCAGGGTCGCGTTCAACGGCCAAGCTAATCGATTCCATGACCTCGTGTACCGCCTGGTGGAACTCCGGTTCGTTTGGGTTCCGCCGAAGAACCTCGTCGTGTGTTTTCTGTACCAGTGGATGCATGGACTCTGTCCTCCTACTTGGTGCTCCGTTACTCAGCAACCCTCTACTCAGTGGCCCGCGGGGATTTCCGCGTGCTTGCCTGTTTCCATTCTCGCTCAGTCTCTTCTGGAGACTTGCAATTATTCCATTGTTTCGGACACTTCGCCGACCAGAAAATATTAGGTTTCTCAAACAAAACCAAGGCCGAATGCATAACCGGCAGTGTTCGCAGAAATGCGCCGCCGACTCGCGCGGGTCCCTCGCCTGTGCAAAACGCCCGACTTGACACGTGGGATAACCATATGCGTGCCAGAAGTTATCCACAGGCCGCAGGGACTTTTCGTTGAAGCGCTGCTCACAGCTGTGGACAACTCGGTGGAAAACGTGGGGATATCACCAACCACCGATGCCCGGGTTGCGCCTTCCTGATTCTTCTTTCTCACGTTGACGTTCCGCCTGGTCGCGGTTATGCCCTTCCAGCTCCTCGCGACGTTCTCGCTCCTCTCGGGTCTCGCCCTCAAACGGATCATCGCGTTCCTGCGGCTCCTGCTCCCCCTCACCCTGCTCCGGTTCCTGCTCCGCCTCGTTGTCTCCAGGCTCAGGTTGACCCTGGCCGAGCTTCTCTCGGAGCCGGTCGCCAGCCTCATTCCCGTCTTGTTGGAACTGTTCCGAGGCGGCCTGATTCTGCTCCTCAGGAGAGCCGTCAAACCCGTCCCCATCTGTGCTTTCAGAGGATTCTTGCCACGGAGGAACCTCGCAGGGCGTAACGAGGGCGAGAGCGTCCTCGTAAAACTCCGCCCCCTCTTCCGTCAGTGACGCAGCCGTCGCTTCGTCGCCCTGCATCTCTATTCCAGCAGCCAAGTTCATGCGCACCATGCACTCATATGAGAACGGTTGGATCTCACCCGAGTCGCCTCTAACCGCCTTGGGAACCCCGTCCATTGCCCGAGATAACGCTTCCACACCCCCGTCCAAATTCCCCGCCATCAGCTTGGTCGTGCCCAGGTTGTACTGCGCCAGCCAAGGCTCCGGGAACCAGGCCGTGACCTGCTCTTGGCGGAGATAGTTCCTCTCAGCAGCAGTCAAATTGCCTCCCTCAGCCTGTGAACGAGCAACGGTTGTCCACAGGAAAAGCGAAGTTAACCACAGGCCGAAAAGTGCCACAACCAGCGCAATCGGCGCAGTCCACTTCAGCACCTTGAGCAGACCCCGCTTCCGCCCAAGGTCTGGTTCGGG
>CAYFRT010000035.1:0-10047 GCA_964345585.1 uncultured Actinomyces sp.
ACATGGAACCACATTCAGGACACGGAACCACATTAGGACCAAGGAGGCACCCCCCGCTGACTCCAAACAGGCTGACACCCACGGATTGAGGACGAGGAAGCACGCTAAAGACAGAAAACCTCTGAGCATGCCCGGCGTCGTGCCGGCTATCACTAGCACGCGACTTCCCGAAACTATCCGCCAGCAAGATTTCTTCTTGCTCCCCGACCCCACATGTTAGCCGCGCGCACGCGGCGACTGGCGATAGTGTCCGGTCACCCAGCGTCCGTTGCGATAGCGGCCCGGAACCCAGATTTCCCCGCGTCGTGATTCGACAAATCTTGATAGTTGAGAGCGCGTGGAGTATCGCGGCGTTTCCAGATCTTGATCATTAATGGTCTCTAGCCGATCCTCCACAAAGGTTGCTGCCGTGTCTGGAAGACGACGGATAGAGTCCGTCACAGGAATGTCAGGCATCTCTTCCAAGGACTGGGCGAACGCGTCGGGAAGGGATTGCCCGATAGCCCTGGCGGCAACCAGTAATTCTCCGCGGTCGTACCCAAGGGCATCAGCTGTGCGCATTAGGTTGCGTCCATTTATCCCTCGAATACGATCCTCTTTGCCATACCTCATCCCCATTTTGCCCTTGTGTCCAAGCAGGCCAGCGTTGATCACAGGATGCGCTGAGATCAGGTCATACAGGGGTGCGAACCTCACGTTCCCGCCATTTAGGAGCAACGAGAAGTTCTTTCCGTGTCCATCAATACCAGCGACCATCAGGTTGAACGCAAGTGCTCGGGCAAAAAACGCACGGTCTTTTTCGGGGGCAGCTGAGTGCCGCGAGATTATGTCACCTACGTCAACCACGCCAGGACCGCCGTCTGTTTCATACTTGTTGTCTGGAGCGACACCGAGAGCTTGGCAAAGATCTTCTTGATGGATTCGGACAACCTGGTCCCCGACCTGCACACGGTCAAACCGCTTGGTAACAAACGCCGGCTCGTTCTCAAAGAAGAGGATATCCACATCGGCAACCCGGAGTCCCAGCTTCTGAGCAGCGCGCATGGTCAAGAATTCTGCTGCCTGATCGTTGTAGCGAGGTGTTTTCATGCTCTGCATGCCTGGCTTCACGATGTGGGTACTCGCTGACCTCCCCGTGGGCTCAAGCCATGTGTCCCCCGACTTCACCACGGCAAACTTGGACTGCTGCCCTGCAAGTGAGTACCGGATGTCGTCATCGTCATCGAGATTCCAAGTTGTCCCAGTCTCCCTTATATCTCTAAGGCGAGTGGCGATCTGATTTTCGGATAGCTCCTCGAATCCTCCCTGCCCGCTAAGGGTCGCCCCCTCCCGTACTATCTGCACTGCACCAGGAGCATCGAGCCCCATGTGCTTGAGCAGGGAGAATGCATCTGTTCTCGTTTCCCCAAAGTGACGTGCCCAAAGATCTTTGGTTTTAGCGTTTTCGGGGATGAGGTTTTCAATCCACGCTTGAGTTGTCAGGTACCCGTGGCCAATGCGCCCGAGGGGCATCGATAAGGACAGTGGCGTGGACGAGGGCGAAGCCATATATGTTTCGTCATAGACGAACTCGACCAGTCCTTCCTCACCTCGGTGCAGTTTTCCTGCATATTTTCCAGCAAGCCAAACATCAAGAGTGTCGTGGTCGGACATTATTCTCCCAACGCGAGCGCGATGAGATCAACACCTACCTCATCCACCGCCGCGGAGAAGTTCATCTTATAGCCCAGGATCCGCATCACTGCTAGGACTGCCGGCAGTGTCGGGGCGATCACTCCACGTTCAACATCTGATACCCAGCGGCGGGTCTTCCCAACCTGGTTCGCGAGTTGTGCCTGGGTGACGTTCTTTTCGACCCGAAGCGAGCGCATGATGGCAGAGAAGTCTTCTGGTGTTGCGATGGTGTAGCTCGTTTGCATGTCTCCTGCCTTCCCCAGCCCGCGTTCTAATGAACACTATAGTGCACATTAGAACTAATGGGAAGTATTTTTCCCATTGACGTTAATGGGAAAAATACTTCCCTTGTTTGGAGGTTCGGTCGGACGTTGACTCGAGGATCCTCGCCTAGCGCACAGAAAGAGAACAGACTCTGGCCTTGCCCTCGATGCGTTTCCTGGCCCCTCGAATGTCTCTCCGACCTCAATAAGCGCGCGATGTCGCGGTTATGGAAGGAAAAGGCTGCGCCAACAACTCCGGGAAGCAGATCAAGGACAAGGAAACACTTCAAAGACAAAGAAGCACATGAGCAGCCGGCTAGAACGTGCGCATCGGTTGCCTAGAAGGCCTGTGTTGCGCGTGCAAAGACGCCGGTTAGGGCATCCACTAGGACACTTACTTGGACACCTTGTGGACACTTATTTCCGACAAGTCAAGTCTTCGGTTTTCGCCGACCTGGACTTTTCGTTGCTATTCTGCGGGAAAGTCGCCTTTGACCTTTTCCGATTTGTCGGGCTGACAGGATTTGAACCTGCGACCCCTTGACCCCCAGTCAAGTGCGCTACCAAGCTGCGCCACAGCCCGCTCCGACAACCACCCAAGTTTAGGGCAGGCAGATCACTCACGCCAAATCGGGCGGATAGCCTCCCTGATTTCCTTTGCTGTGATTAGAACTCCCAGGCCCAGACCTCCGGTCCGTTCGGCTTGGCCGAGTTCGCGGAAGGTCGATTTCTCTGAGCCATCGGGATGATCAGGACCCTCGCCTGAATCTGAACCATTTGGATTTGTGGGGGCGGCGAGGAAGACTGCACGGACCAGGGCTAACTGCAGTTGACCGCCCTCGTAAACCACCCCTCGGTCGTGACTCCACTGGCGCATGACTGGCTGGGGAAGAGACAAACTCGCCCCCTCCCCTAGTTTGGATTGCGGGATCAGGCCTTGCTCTCGTGGCTTCAGCGTCAGCCGGAGACGTTCCAGGGTCCCGGCCACGTTGGGGGTGCCCTCGTCCCTCATTGTCAATTCGATCTCCAACCGAACCGGGTAGTTGGTGCGGTTGGCGACTGCGATGCCCCGATCAGTGATTTGAGCGGAGACGACGTCGGCCGCGGAAACCGGGGGCAAGCCGGCTCTGGCCTCGGCGTGAGTGGTGGCACCAGCGAGGGTGAGGCCGGAATCGGCGTCAGAGGAGATGCTGGAACGGGGGCTGGAGGTCGCGTCGGGCGGGGTGAGCCAGCCACGGCGCTGGGAGCGTGCTGTCATGAGCTTTCAACTCGGAGGCGGATGCGGACCAGGCCGAGGGAAACCTCGTCGGCCTCCCTCAAGTAGTCAGAGATTTGTTGGGCGTCCATGCCGCCGGCGTGCGGCGTGGCACCCACAACCAACACGATGTAGCGCCGGGCAATGGCCTGCGCAGTCCACTGGTTACTCACCGCAACCGTGAGCCACTCCTGGCTGCCAGCCCAAAGCGTCGCGAGCGCCCCGTGCAAACCAACGTCCAGGGTGTCGGTGCCGATGAAGGGAATGTCGCCGTCCTCCTCGTACTTCTTCAGACCCAGTGTTGTTGCCAGGTCCCTCATTGAGGCGCGGGCGGCGTCGCTGACCTCGGCGGCATCCGGGTACAGCATGAGGTAAGACGTGGATTCGCCGAAGGGGTTGGGGGCGACCCAGAGGACTGATCCGACCTCGTAATCTGTGCTTTCGTGGTCATTCTGCTCGTCGCTCAATTGGGCTCCTTCCCCGGGGCCTGCGGGTGCAGAGCCCACCCTACAGAAGTACGCTAGTAGTGGAACGTTTGTGCTGCCAAACGTGTTGTGGCCGAATCGTCCCTCGCCAAATTAATACCGCCGACGGATCGCAGAAGTCCCGCCGGCCCTACCTTAGGGAGACCAATGACGAACCAACAAGTTCCTCAGCCAGTGCGAAAATCGGATGGGAAAGGTTGGCTCGACCTGGGTCCTCGCGACATTTGGCGCGACATTGAAAACCCGGACCTGCTGGTATCCCCGCAGACTGATGGTGGAACTCTACCAAACATGAAATTCAGTTTCTCCGACGCTCACCAGCGGCTCCAGCCCGGTGGTTGGGCTCGCGAGGTCACCCAGCGCGAACTCCCCATCTCCACCGACGTGGCAGGTGTGGATATGGCGTTGGAGCCCGGCGCTTACCGCGAACTGCACTGGCACATTGAAGCCGAATGGGGGCTGATGCTGGTTGGGAACGCCCGCGTCACCTCGATCGATGAGAAAGGGCGCTACTTCATTGATGACGTCGTCGCCGGAGACCTGTGGAACTTTGAGGCCGGTCTCCCTCACTCGATTCAGGCGCTGGATCAGGGGTGCGAGTTCCTCCTAGTCTTCTCCGACGGGGATTTCTCGGAGAACAACACGTTCCTGCTGTCCGATTGGTTGATGCACACCCCGCAAGACGTCGTCGCGGCGAACCTGCGCAAGACGGTGGGAGAGATCGCGCAGTTCCCCAAGGAGGAGTTGTACATCTTCAAGGGCAACGTCCCCGGCCCGATCGACGAGGTTGAGCGCCCCACCCCGCAAGGCGTTGTTCCCAACATGTTCAGCCTTCACATGGATACTGTGCCCGTTGTGGAGTCCGAGGCAGGTCGTGTCCGCATCGTCGACTCAACAGTCTTCCCTGCGGCCCAGACGATCTCGGCGGCATTCGTGGAAGTTGAGCCTGGCGGCATG
The DNA here is from genome assembly GCA_964345585.1 of uncultured Actinomyces sp. Lineage (GTDB taxonomy): Bacteria > Actinomycetota > Actinomycetes > Actinomycetales > Actinomycetaceae > Scrofimicrobium. Next base: position 4,635 of record CAYFRT010000035.1, read on the forward strand.
AGGGAACTGCACTGGCACCCCAAGGCCGCTGAGTGGCAGTACTACATTCAGGGTAAGGCCCGGATGACGGTGTTCAACTCCGGCGGGGTTGCCCGGACCTTCGATTACCAGGCAGGCGACGTGGGATTTGTGCCGCAGGTGGCAGGCCACTATGTGCAGAACATTGGTGATGAGCCGATGATTTACGCCGAGGTCTTCAAGCACCCGATCTACTCCGACATCTCGTTGAATAAGTGGCTTGCCTCGAACCCGGTTCAGGTGGTGGCAGACCATTTGCTTTCCACAGACGAGTTTGTTGAGTCTCTCCCCATGGAGCCCGAGCCCGCCCCGGTCATCTGGTACGACCTGTCTAAAGTTGAAGATGCAAAGAAGGTCGCTGCGGCAGCCGCCCAGGAACCGCCGACGGGCATGGATCCTGGCGCTCGTGACTCCGCCACTTCGGTGTTCGATTCGCCGAAGAAATAGGTTTGAGCAAATGCCAAAGATTCTTGTTGTTTTCTCGTCCCTGTTCGGGGCGAATGCCGCCCTGGCCGATGACATTCAAAAGGTGCTGTTAGAAGAGGGAGCGGAGGTGCGGGTGCGAGGGGTGAAGCAGATTGTCCTGGCGGAGGCCCAAAAACCGGCTGCCGCGGAACACCCGGATGCAACCGGGGAGGATTTGGCGTGGGCGGATGGTTACGTGTTCACCTCGCCCGCTCACACCGGGTTGTTGTCGGCTGCGATGAAAGCGTTCATTGATGAGAATCATGATGCCGCCGTCGCGGGTGACTACCTGAACAAGACGTTCACCGCCATGTCCACCACCGGCTTCAAGCATGGCGGCCAGGAACGCGTGGTTGACGAGCTCAACGCTGCCGGCTCTGCCTGGGGCTGCGTCATTGTGCCGCCCTCAACCGCGAACCCCAGCTTGAACAAGTTGGATGGAAACCCGTGGGGCCTGTCGTTTGTGTTGGAGGATGGCAGACTCCCGGGGCAGGTGGAGATGGCCGAGGTTCTGGCGCCCCACATGCGCCGCTTCGTCGCAGTGACCCGATCCCTCCTCCCGCTGATAGACGCGGGCGCTTCGGCGAAGGTGAACGCTAATGCAGCCAACGAGGAGCCGACGAACAAGGGCGTGGCAGACAAGGCCCCGGCAAATGGGACTGCGGCAAAATCTGAGGAGTCCTCGGACTCCAGCCTGGTTGCCGAGGCGGAAGAAGTTGACGCTCCTCGGTACAACATCACTGATGTGTTGGGAAGGGGCTAGTTCGTGGGTAGCAAAGAAGTAAGCACACCCAAGAGCGCCCCGAGCTCCATCAGTGGTTCGAAACCGCCGGCCCTGCCATTCATGGAATGGCCGCTGATTGGCTTCGTTCTGGCTGCGATCGCGGGGCTGATGAACTCGTTTACGCTCATCTTCGCCGGAACGTTTGCGACGGTGCAGTCGGGGAACGTAGCGTCCTCGGGCATCTACCTCTCAACGCAGGACGGTCCGAAGTGGATCTTTGCGATTGTGTCGGTGTTTGCGTTCGGGTTGGGTTCGTTCTCCGGCGGTATCCTCATGACCTTGATTAAGAAGAAGGGCAAGCAGTACTCGGTGGCCATGTTGACCATCCTGGGTGTCCTGGCCGCCATTCTTTCTCTGATTGTGGTCTTCAGCGGTTTCAAGGAGTACCACTGGATCGCGTACGGGGTCTCCTTCATCGCCGGCGCGATGGGGAACGCTTACCACAAGGACAACAACGCGCTTTACGGCGCGGTTGCTGTGACCTTCGTGGTGCAGATGGCGTTCAACTTCCTGGCCCAGTCTCTGTTCGCGAAGAAAGGATTGGATGGGCAGTCGAATCTGAAGTGGTCCGGGGTGTTCTTCTCGGTCCTCTTGGGGTTCGCTTCCGGTGGGGCGCTGGGTGCCTGGCTCATTGTCCTGATGGGCACTGACCCCACGGGGTTCATGGGCGAATCCGGCCCCGCACACCTTGAACCGAACGGGGGCTGGGTGCTGATGCTGGTGGCAGCCCTGTTCTTCCTGTTGGCACTGATTTCCGGGAAGCGCATCCAAGAGCACGAGTCTGCGGATCCGACCCCCGGCGGCTACATGGGCTAGGTCCAGACCGTTAGGAAGAGGTGCTCTCCCCTGGTTGGGGAGGCACCTCTTTCTTCTTGTCGAGTCGGGGCCTTCTTTTCGAGGCGGAACCTTCTTGTCGAGGCAGGGCGCTGTCACTCCTCCGCGCAGGCGTCGACCGCCATCTGGATGACCGTGTCAACAACTTCACGGATGGTCATGTCCGAGGAGTCCACAGTCGTCACTCCTTCTGCCGCCTCCATGAAAGTGGACACCTTGGAATCGATCTGGTCGCGGCCGGAGACGAGGTCAGCGGTCTTGGCCAGGAGTTCCTCATTCACCTGTCCGTAGACTTCCAGAGTACGGCGTCGGATACGGGCGTCCGCATCGGCAACCAGCAGCACCCTCACGTCCGCGTCTGGACAGACAACGGTGGTGATGTCGCGTCCCTCAGCAACCATGCCTCGCCCGTTTCCCCGGGATCTCAGCATCTGCTTCCTCTGTTCCTTTGCCATCCAGTTCCGCACGGGAATGTGACCGGCGACAGTGGAAACCGCTTTAACAACGGGTTCGGAGCGGAGGGCGAGGGTGACGTCTTGCCCTCGTACAAAAAAGTGAGGGTCGTCTACGGTGCCCTCGAAGTGGAAGTCCATCTCATCGGCGGCAACCAGTAGCGCCTCCACGCTCTCCACATCAACGCCGTTTTCGAGCGCATACCAGGTCAGCGCGCGATACATCGCCCCCGTATCCAAGAACGCGATGCCCAAATCTTTCGCAACCTGCTTGGACACGGTGGATTTGCCAGAACCAGAGGGGCCGTCGATCGCGATCAACACTCCCCTGCCCGATACTGCTTCCCGCGCTTGATCCAGGTCAATTCCCTGCTCTGCGTTCACTGCGCTCCCCTATTCGCCACGCGCCAGCCGCGCTGGGACAGTTCTCTTTCGGCGTCCTCGGCCCGCTCCGGGACCACCATGATCCGTGCGAGGCCCACCGGTTGCTCCGCTGAATGATCCAGTGACAAATCCTCAATGCTGATGCCGGCGTCACCCAGTTCGGTGAATAAGCGCCCCAGTTCACCCGGGCGGTCAGGCACCAGAACTTCAACTGCGGCCCAGCGACGAGGTGCACCTCCGTGCTTACCGGGGATCCGGGAGACCCCCTCGTTCCCATTCGCGATAGTCTCGCTGATGGCGCGTGCGGCACCCGGCGCCAACGGGACATCTTCCAGGGTTGCCTGCGCGGAAAGAGGCTCCAACAATGCGTCTAGATCGTCGCGGATCTTCGCGAGAACCTGGGCCACTGGCCCCGCGTTGCCCGCGATGATTGCGGTCCAAAGCGAAGGGTCAGAGGCGGCAATCCGGACCGTGTCGCGCAAACCCTGCCCGGCAAGCGACAACGCCTCGGGGGTGGTTTCCGTCAGCCGGGCGGCCAACAGGCTGGAAACGAGTTGCGGCACGTGGCTCACCACGGCGACCGCGCTGTCATGCTCCTGGGGCCCCAGCTCCACGGGAACGGACCCCAGGTCGACAGCCAGGTCACGCACCGTCCGCGTCGCTTCCACCGAGGACCACGCGGTTGGGACAATCACCCACGGCCGCCCGTAGAACAGGTCGCCGTGAGCGCTTGAGGCGCCGGAGCGGGCCCGGCCAGCCATCGGATGAGAGCCGACAAAACGGGCCAGTATGGCTTCCTGCTGGTCGGCGTCGCCTCCCGCAATGCCCTCGCTCCCCTCATTCCCCTCGTTCCCTTTGACGCCTTTGACGCCTTTGACCACATCATCGATCACCGCAGTTTTAACGGAGGCAACGTCCGTCACCGTGGCCCGCGGAAAACGCCTCAGGTACTCAAGGCAGGTCGCCCCCGAAATGTCGGGAGGGGCAGCAACCACGACTAGCCGAGGTTCCTCATCCGCCGCATCTGTCGGGTAGAGACGCCCCGCGCCCATGTCGATCGCCAGGGCCAACGCAACCGGAGAAGGATCGGTGAGGTAAACATCCACCCCTCGTTCCCGAAGCGCCAAAGCGATGGAAGTGCCGATGAGCCCGGTCCCTGCGATCAGAATCGGGCCGGTGGTGGCTGTGACCTTCGAGGGTGGTCGGACAGTATTCTGCGCCATCAGAGCCCTACCGCGTCATACAGCGCCACCAGGTCATCACCTTTCACGCGGCGCAGGTGGCCGGGCTTCAACCTTTCCAGGCGGATGGGGCCGAATTGAATGCGGACCAGTTCCTTCACCGGGAAGCCCACTTCGTCGAGCATGCGTCGAACGATGCGGTTGCGTCCCTCATGAATCGTCAACTCCACCGCGGAGACGTCGCCAAACACGTCCCGCACGGTGAATCGGTCGGCTTTGATGAACCCGTCTTCCAACTCGATGCCGTTGAGTAGGAGTTTGCGGACGGCCGGCTTCACTTCGCCGTGAACGCGCGCCACATAGGTTTTGGGGATTTCGTACGAGGGGTGCGTCAGCCGATTCGCCAACTCCCCATCATTGGTGAGAAGGAGGAGACCCTGGGTATCGATGTCCAACCTGCCAACATGATGGAGGCGCTCTGGATAGTCCTCAAGGACGTCGGTCAGGCACGGCCGCCCTTCCGGATCATGCATGGTTGAGACCATACCCTCGGGCTTGTTAAGCGCTAACACCACATGTTTGGCCGGCTCCGTCAGGATGCGGCTGCCATCCACGTGAATGACCTGCTTCTCGGGGTCAACGCGGGTTCCCAGTTGTCGAACAACCTGGCCATCAACGCTCACTCGGCCCGCCGTGATCAGTTGCTCTGCGGCACGCCGGGACGCGATGCCCGCCTGCGCGATAACCTTTTGAAGGCGGACGCCCTGCTCTACGTGTGGATCTTTCGCCATGGTTACTCCTCAAGTTCCAATACCAACTCGTCAACCCGTTCCGGCCCGGGCACAAACGGTGCCAGCGGAACCAGGTCGTCGATGGATGTCAGCCCCATCTTTTCTAGGAAGGTCTGGGTCGTGTGAAAAAGGTGAGCCCCAGTGGGGCTCTCTCCGCTTTCCTCGATCAGGTCGCGAGCCAACAGCGTCCTGAGCACCGAGTCTACGTTCACTCCGCGGATCCGAGCGATCTGCATTCTGGTCACCGGTTGGCGGTAAGCGATGATTGCGAGGGTTTCCATCGCGGCGCGGGAGAGTGTTGAACTTTCCGAGCCTGCCACGAATGCCCCCACCCACGGCGCCCACTCGGCCCTGGAGAACAGGCGCCACTTGTCTTGGACTTGGCGCAGTTCGAAGCCGCGTCGGCGTCCGCCCCCGCAGCTCTGCCCGATTCCGCCGCCGGCCCCGCCGCCATCCCCGACGCCATCTGCGTCGACGTTCACGACAACGTCACCATCAACGTCA
>CAYFRT010000035.1:10147-15495 GCA_964345585.1 uncultured Actinomyces sp.
TCAACGTCAACGTCTCCGTTGTAGTCGGCTTGAAGGCGACGCAATGCAGCCTCAACCTGCTCAGGTGCCATGCCCGTGGCCGCCACCAGCGCGCCGATACTGACGGGTTCCGAGGCCACCATCAAAATCGCTTCCAACGCCGGCATCAGATCGGCGCCGTCCAGCGTGAAAGTCGCAGGCAGGTCCGCGTCAAACTCAGTCACGGCGTCTCCTCTTCCACTGGATGATCAGTTCGCCCATCGGCTCGGGCTGCTCAAACGCTACGTCGCCGCGCCGATACAGTTCAAGGAGCGCCAAGAAGCGGGTGACGACAACGGCGAGGTCCGAGGTGTCCTCGATCAACCCCCCGAACGTGCATTCCCCGTCGGTTTGGAGGCGTTGGGAGACGATCAGGAGTTCCTCGTCCAAAGAAACTGAGAGTCGCGCAACATGGTCGGCCATGTCTGGCCGGGCCTTCTCCGCCAGAGCTTCCGTCGCCATGAGCGCCAGCGCCTGCGGGGTCAGCGTCCACCGCAATTCCGGCAGCATTGAGGCGTACGGCTGTTCGAGGGGAACTGCCCGAGGGACAGCGCTCGAGAACTCCTTCCACCTCCCCGCCAGCACCTCCGCCGCGTCCTTGAAGGCGCGGTATTGGAGAAGCCGGGAGAAGAGGAGGTCGCGGGCTTCAAGGTCCTCGTCCGCCGGTTCCTCCCCTGGCAGTTGCGGCAGGAGCGCGGCTGCTTTCATGTCCAGCAACGTTGCGGCAACCACCAGGAAGTCCGTGGCCGACGACAGGTCGGGGTATTGCTTGATGAAGGCGAGGAACTCGTCTGTTACCTCTGCAAGTGCCACCTCGGTCAGATCCAGGTCCCGGCGGGCGATCAGTTGCAGCAGCAGATCAAAAGGCCCGGTGAAGTTATCCAAGGCGACGTCGAAGCTGCGGAGGGTGGCGGGGCCGAAAGTCTCGGCGGGGCGGGCGTCCTCCTTCTCCAGGAGGGCTCCGTCGCCCTTCGCGGTCTCGCGGGGCAGAAGGCTATCGAGGGGTGCCATTGAGCCGGCAGTCCCCAACTTGGAAACCATGTACGCCAGGGCCTAGGGCGCTTCGCCGCGGGAAATGATTTCCCGAGCCAACTGCCTGTAAGCCTCAGCGCCGGCGTGCGAGGGGGCGTGCTTCAGGATCGGTTCCGTCGCGACAGAGGCATCGGGGAACTTCACGGTCCTGCGAATCGAAGTTTCGTAGACCAGGTCGCCAAACGCCTCATTCAGCCGGTCCAGCACCTCCCGAGAATGCAAGGTTCGTGAGTCGACAAGGGTCGGCAGGATGCCATCGATCTTCAAGCGAGGGTTAATGCGGTCCCGAACCGTCTCGATCGTCTCCACCAAGAGCGCTACGCCGCGGAGGGCAAAAAACTCGGTGGCCACGGGGACCAAAACCCCGTGAGCGGCGGTGAGCGCGTTGACGGTCAGCAGTCCGAGGGATGGCTGGCAATCAATAATCACCACATCATAATCATCCAGGACGGGGCGAAGGACGCGGGCGAGGGCGGATTCACGGGCGACCTCGTTCACCAACTGCACCTCAGCCGCCGACAAGTCGATGTTGGCGGGAAGCAAGTCCAGGTTGGGATCATCCGTTTCGCAAATCGCGTCGCGCACGTCCAAACGGGGGTTCAGTAGCAGGTCGTAAACCGTTGTTTCCAGATCGAGGGCATTAACCCCAACCCCCACGGACGCCGCTCCCTGCGGGTCGAAGTCGACGATGAGGACCTTGCGGCCATACTCGCTCAAGGCGGCAGCCAGGTTGATGGCAGTGGTGGTCTTGCCGACCCCGCCCTTCTGGTTGCAGATGGCGATGACGCGGGCGGGCCCGTGGTGCTCCAACGGTTCTGGCACCGGGAAGTCAACGTCCTCTTCGACGCCGACGAGGGCCGGCTGGTAGTCCTTACTCACCCCTCAACTCTACCGTTAGTGGGGGGCTCTGGGGACATGGCGCACCACGCATTGAAGCATCGGGGCGTTGGCTGGCGGTTGTACGGTGCCGGCGGTCAGAGGGCGCGGGGGTGGGTCGATCGGTACACCTCGGTCATCATCTGCGGAGACAGCCGGGTGTAAATCTGGGTGGTGGAGACGCTGGAATGCCCCAGGAGCTCTTGGACTTCGCGGATAGAGGCGCCCCCTTCAAGTAAGTGCGTAGCGAAGCTGTGGCGGAGTGTGTGGGGTGAAACCTCGGCGTCAATCCGGGCGGCTTTGGCGGCGCGATCGATGACCTCCCAGGCGGACTGGCGAGACATCGGGTTGCCGCGGGTGTTGAGGAAGAGCTGCGGGACCCCTCGTCCCTTCGCCGCCAAGATAGGGCGGGAGCGCACCAGGTAGGCGCTGATGGCAGTCCGCGCGTGGGAGCCGAGGGGAACCAAACGCTGCTTGCGTCCCTTGCCGAACAGGCGCACCACGGGAAACTCGCCGTCCAGGTCCAGGTCATCGGCGGTTAGGTTCATCGCCTCTGTCACGCGGGCGCCGGTGGCGTACAACAACTCGAGTAGCGCTGTGTCTCGGAGGCCAACCGCATCATCTTTGAGTGCCGAGGTGTCCAACATCGCCACCACCTGCTGCACCGTCAACGCCTTGGGTAAAGTGTCCGCTTTCTTCGGGGCCCTAACGTTCGTCGTAGGGTCGCCCGAGGCAATCCCCTCCCTCACCAACCACTTATGAAAAGAGCGGACGGCTGCCAAATTGCGGGCGATGGACGAGGGTGCCAGCGGTTTCCTCCCCTCGCTGCCGGTCGAGAGGAAAAGAAGGAATTCCTCGACGTTCTGCGCCTTAACTTCAGCCCAGTCGGGAGATACCGGGGACGTTTCCAGGAACTGCTGGTATCTATTCAAGTCGCGGCGATAATTGGAGATCGTGTGCGGGGAGGCACCCTTGGAGACGTTCAGGTCAGCCAGGAACCATTCGACCTCACGCGTCGACGGGTTCGTCACTGCCGGGTGCCTCCTTGGATTGTTGGGGAGGGTCGAGGCAACCTCGTACCACTCCCCCTCGCCACACTACGTGGTGGCAACAAGATGCATATGCCCGATTCTAGCGGCGAGCCGGCTAAGCTGACATCATCGTAAAAAAAGGGGCAGGGTCTCCACACGCCCCGGTGCGAAACCTCTTCGGCGCAGAAAGTAGGCGTCGATACCAGCCCGACCGATCGATGACGAAAAGAGAAAATGCTGTGACATTTGAATGGGGAGAACTCGACGACAAAGCCGTGGTGACAGCCAAGATTTTGGCTGCGGACGCTGTTGAAAATGCAGGGTCAGGTCACCCGGGAACACCGATTTCTCTGGCGGCAGCCGCATATGTCCTTTACCAGCGCCACCTGCGCTTTGACCCCTCAGATCCGAAGTGGCTGGGCCGCGACCGGTTTGTTCTATCGGCCGGACACGCGTCCCTTTTGCAGTACATCCAGCTCTACATGGCTGGTGTCGACATGGAGCTGTCGGACCTGGAAGGTTTCCGTTTCTTTGGCTCCAAGACGCCGGGTCACCCGGAATTGGGCCACACCGCCGGCATTGAAGTTACAACCGGGCCCCTGGGCTCCGGTGTCGCCGCTGCGGTCGGGATGGCGATGGCCGCCCGCCGTGAACACGGAATGTTCGACCCGGATACGCCCCTGGGCGACTCCCCCTTTGACCACAAGGTTTACGTCATTGCTGGCGACGGGTGCATGCAGGAAGGCATCGCGTCGGAGGCGGCTTCGCTGGCGGGGACGCAGAACCTCGGCAACCTGATTGTCATCTACGACGACAACAGGATCTCCATTGAAGACGACACCTCGATTGCTTTTAACGAAGATGTGCGGAAACGGTTCGAGGCGTACGGCTGGCACACTGACCAGGTTGACTGGCTGCAGGACGACGGCACGTATGTCGAGGATGTGGAGGCGTTGGACGCGGCGTTGACGCGGGCAGAGGCGATCACGGATAAGCCCTCGCTCATCGCCCTCAAGACCATCATTGGCGCACCAACCCCGGGCAAGCAGGACACCGGCGGAATCCACGGCGCGAAACTGGGTGATGATGCGCTGCGCGGGTTGAAGGAAGCGCTGGGCGCCGACCCCGACAAGATGTTCGACGTTGATGAGAAGGTCATCGAACACACCCGAGCCAACGCTCAGGCCCGTGCGGAAAAGGCCGTGGCAGCCTGGGATGTAGCATTCCGGGAGTGGGCCGAGGCGAACCCGGAGGGCGTGGCTCTGCTGAACCGCATTCGTTCGGGGGCGCTGCCGGAAGGTCTGGCGGATGCTCTGCCTGACTTTGAGGCGGGCAAGGATGTGGCGACCCGTGCCGCATCGGGTGCTGTGATCAACGCTATCGCTCCGGTGATGCCGGAACTGTGGGGTGGGTCGGCGGACCTGGCGGGTTCGAATAATACGTTGATGAAGGGGGAGCCCTCGTTCTTCCCGAAGGAGCGCTCATCGAAGGCGTTCCAGGGTAACGAGTTCGGCCGGAACCTCCACTTCGGTGTTCGCGAACATGGGATGGGAGGCATCCTCAACGGGATCGCTGCGGACGGTCTGACCCGGGTTTACGGCGCGACCTTCTTCGTCTTCGCTGACTACATGCGTGGGGCTGTGCGATTGGCGGCCCTCATGAACCTGCCGGTGACGTACGTGTGGACACACGACTCGATTGGTGTGGGCGAGGATGGCCCGACCCACCAGCCCGTCGAGCACCTCGCCGCCTACCGCGCCATGCCAAACCTGGCGTTGGTGCGGCCGGGTGACGCGGATGAGACGGCGCAGGCGTGGATGGGAATCCTGGAGCGGCGCGGGCCCGCGGGTCTGATTTTGAGCCGGCAGAACCTGCCGAACCCGGCGCGGGGCGAGGGCACTGGTCTGGCCTCAGCCGAGGGCGTCCGCCGCGGAGCCTACGTCCTTAAGGACACGGAGGGGACCCCGGACGTGCTGCTCTTCGGCTCTGGCTCGGAGTTGCAGTTGGCGTTGGAGGCGTCCGAGGCTCTGGCGGGTGACGGCATCAAAGCCCGCGTCATCTCGGTGCCTTGCATGGAGTGGTTCGCGGAGCAGTCCGAGGAATACCAGGCAGAAGTCGTGCCCGCCTCCGTCCAGGCGAGGGTTTCAGTCGAAGCGGGGCTGGCTCTGCCGTGGCGTGAGGTTGTTGGAGATAAGGGACGGTCAGTCTCTATCGAGACCTTCGGGGCGCCTGGGGCGGCCGGAACTCTGTATGACCACTTCGGTGTCACCACCGAGGCCGTCGTCGCCGCTGCGAAGGAAAGCCTTGCCGAGGTGAAAGGCGAAGGCGACGGAGGCACGGGCAAAGCCAAGAAGCGCACCAACCTGTGGCACCGGAGCCTTCGCTAGGCCC
>CAYFRT010000036.1:0-15157 GCA_964345585.1 uncultured Actinomyces sp.
ATCCGGCACCAGACAATTTCAAGGCGCTCAGACACGTGCAACCTTACTCACATTCCCATTTTCGACCGGCGTCGCATACGGGCTCAGTTCGCAGTTTTGCCCTTTTCTTCCGCCTTCTTAACCTTGGAACGCAGCCTGGAGGCCACGCCTGTTGCTCTGGACTTCCCGTCCTTCATTGCAGTCATCAAGCGGTACAACGCCTTGTTGACAGGAACGTCGTATGCGGGGGCAACCTCTGTGTACTCCTCGGCAAAACCGCCCTTAAACGAAGTCAGGTGCGAGAGCGAGGGAGCCCTGTCAGACCCAACGCCAAGCAGGTCGATGTGAGAGAATCCCTGCTCCGCGAAGTCCTCTGCCGCCTGGGCAAGGATCTGCGCGGGGGCACCCCCCTTACGTCCTTTTTGGGAGCTGGCCGCGTAGTAATACGCCACTTCTGCCCCAGAAAGCGTGAACAGCGCCCAGGCCACGATCTCTCCGTCTTTGCGGGCGCAATAGAGCCGGGCATGTTCATCACGCAGGGTCTGCATCAGGTTCTGGTACACGCCCACGTCCCAGGCGGTGAAACCTTGTCGGTCTGCGGTCTCCGCCAAAAGCTCGTAGTAGGGCTGGAAGTCCTCGATGGCCGCATTGGTTTCGTCGGAAATCTCCATTGGATCACGGCGCCTGTGGCGTCTGATGTCGGACCGGGTTCCCCTGCGGTAGCGGCTAAAAATCTCCTCGTTCGTTCCCGAAAGGTCCAACACCACAGTGCGGTCGTAGGAAACAATCTGGGCGGGTTCGCGGTAATCGCTCCTTGGGAACAGAAGGTGCATTCGAAGGAAAGCAATCCGCGAAGAACGGTCTTTAATCCAGGCCTTGAGGGTGTCGACCATGTGGTGTTCCAGTTTGGCTGTCGGTTCGACCAGCCAAACTGGCCCATTCTTTGCCCAGATGAAATCAAAGCCGTGATACTTGACCCTCATGAGAGCGACCAAAAGAACAGGTGCATCACCGTCCATAATTGCGAAGAAGCCGACCAGGTCTCTGTCTGGGAAAGAGTCCTCAAACTCATACCAAACCCAAGTCTGCTCAATTGGAATGTTCACTTGCGCTTCGATCGCGAAATCACGCATCCTCTGCGCAGTAATGCGCCGCACTGTTAAGCCGGACTTTTCCACCAACACAAACCCCTTCTTCAAAACGTGTCCTTCAACTGTACTGCTTTGCGGGTTCGGGCCGTGGGTGAAAGCCTGTGATTCTGCACTTCCTAAGGCACGCCGCCCTCGGCGAGCCGCCCACTCTCCGGCAAAGCGCCACCTAGGGTTGAAGGGTGAGCCAATCAAGTCCGCCCAAGGAATTCCTCGAGGCGCTCCGTAGCCTGCGGGACATCGAAATCCACCCCTCGCTGGTGGTGGTTGAAGTCCCCAGTCCCATCAGGTTGGCTCCTTGGTCCGCCGCAGTGGAAATCGCCACGATGGAAACCGAGGGCGATAGGCCTCTGGGTACCGCCACGCTGGTAGTGCTCTACGACCCTGACCAGAAGGAATCTTGGGGTGGCCCACTAAGGCTGGTCGGATATTCACAAGTACAGATCGACGCTGAGCAAAGCACAGATCCGTTGCTGGGTGAGGCGATTTGGAACACGGTCATTGATGGTCTTGAAGCCTCCGGCGCAGGCTTCAGTCGGCTTGTCGGAACTGTGACCAGAGAACTGTCAGAGACCTTCGGCGGATTGCAGCTCATGGGCTCCGCCCTCAAAGCGGAGCTCCGGTGTTCTTGGTCTCCATCGACTAAGTACATTGGCGAGCACTTACAGGGCTGGGCGGACGCCCTACGACAAATATGCGGCATCGAACCCGCCCCGGTCGCCGCGATCGGTTCAATATAAATGTTTGATGACCAAATCGCACTACCGATTTTGGCTGAGCCTTCTGAAGGGATCCCTCCCCTCATAGACGATCAGAGCCAGTTAGAAGTCGCACGTCAGCAACTGAGCACTTCGTCAATGCCCGTAGCCCTAGACACGGAGCGAGCCCAAGGGCGTCGCTACGGTTCGGGCGCCTACCTGGTACAAGTGCGCAAGGATAACGTCGGAACGTTCCTTATCGACTCCCACCAGCTCCCGGATCTTTCCCTCCTCCAAGATGCGCTGGACACCACGTGGATCTTTCACGCCGCGGACCAGGACTTGCGCTGTCTAATTGATCTTGGTTTGGAGGCCCCGAACCTTTTTGATACCGAGACCGCTGCTCGTCTGGTTGGCTTCCGCCATTTCTCGCTCGGAGCCTTAACAGAGCAGATCCTGAACATTTCGCTGAAGAAGACCCATCAGGACGAGGACTGGTCACGCCGACCACTTCCCACCAGCTGGCTGGCCTACGCAGCGCTGGACGTTGAACTGTTGACAGAGTTAAAACTTCAACTCACCGAACGGCTGGAAGAGGCGGGGCGCCTGGAATGGGCGGAGCAAGAGTTTGTCTACGAGTTGGCTAACCCCGTGGAACCTCGACCACCATCATGGCGCAACCTGAAGGGGTTGGGCCGGCTTAGAAGCCCGCGTGAGTTAGCGATCGCCAAAGAACTCTGGATCACCCGGGAAGAAATCGGAAAGACTACGGACAACGCTCCCGGACGCGTCCTCTCCACGCGTGGGATCATCGATGCCGCAATTCTGCAACCGAAAGGACGCAACGCATTGACCGGTATCGACACATTCCGGCGCCCCCTCGCACGCCAGAACATGGACGCTTGGTGGGAAGCGATCAAGAGGGCCTATGAGCTGCCAACAGACCAGCTTCCTCAACGGCGTCGGGCTGAACCCGGGGTGATCCCGGCGGCAAGCACGTGGAAGCAGTCGAATCCGGAAGGCTTGACCAGGTTGAATGAGGTTCGAAGTATTGCCGCTTCACTGGGAGACGCTTTGAATCTTGACCCCGAGATTGTCCTCACACCTAAAGTCCAAAGAGAGCTGGCATGGGAGCCGCTCCCGGGGGCGAGGCGCAGTAAGAAGGCACTGCTACAAGCAGTGGAAGCAAGGTTGGATAGTTCCGAGGCGCGCGACTGGCAGAAAGAACTGTTCGTGGAAGGGCTTGAAAAATCTGCCCCGGATGCAAGCCGGGCACTGCAGCAGGGGCGCCGCTAGTTGGAAGCCTCGCAGCAAAAATCGGAACCTAGTAAACCTCAAGCCCGTAATCGCGGAATATGGCGCGCGCCTTCTCTGTTTCCTCAGCCGTTGGCGGTTCCACGTCTGTGAGCTGGTAGTCCAAGCCAAGAGCGTCCCACTTGTCGCGCCCCATCTGGTGGAACGGTAAAACCTCAACCCGTTCAACCGTGGGAATGGCCGCCGCGATTTCCGCTACCTTAGCGATATTCTCTGGGTCATCGGTGTAGCCCGGGACCAGCACAAACCGGACCCAGATGGGAACCCCCGCATCTCCCAAGCGCTTACCGAACTCCAGGGTCGGCGCCAAATCCTGCCCAGTCAACGCGCGGTAGGTGGAGCCCACCCCGGACTTGATGTCTAACAGCACCAAGTCCAGGTCCTCAATCATTTCGTCGGTGCAACGCCATCCGAGGAACCCCGAGGTATCGATGGTGGTGTGGATCCCGTTCTCTTTGGCAAATTTCAGCAAGCGTGCCAAACCTGCCGGCTGCATCAAGGGTTCACCGCCTGAGAAAGTCACTCCCCCGCCGGTGCGATTGAAAATCCGTTTGTAACGAAGAATCCGGTCACACAGTTCCCGAGTGGGGACCATTGTGCCGCGCCGCATGTCTAACGTGTCTGGGTTGTGACAGTACAGGCAACGCAGCGGACACCCGGAGAAGAAAGTGGTCATCCGGGTGCCGGGCCCATCAACTGCTGTTACCAGTTCCCACGAGTGGATTGAGAGCAAATCACCGTGGTGAATCATTGAGGCCTGTTCACGCCTTGCCACGTCCCCGACGGGATCCAGGCCCGACAACCCCTGGCCCATCACCCGGGCCACGGGGTTGTCAGCCGGCGCTGGAGCATATTCCCCAGTTACACCATCAAGACCTGTTCTCAATGGGCTATGCGTCACATCCGGTCGTGGAAGGTACGGGAGATGACGTCCATCTGCTGCTCACGGGTCAAACGCACGAAGTTAACTGCGTATCCCGAAACACGGATCGTCAGTTGCGGATACTTCTCCGGGTTTTCCATTGCGTCGTACAGGGTGTCACGGTTCAGAACGTTCACGTTCATGTGGAACCCCTCTTCGCCCATGTAGGAATCAAGCAGGCCAACCAGGTTCTTAACCTGCTCATCAAGTGTGCGGCCAAGCCCCGAAGGCACAACCGTGTTGGTCAAGGAGATGCCGTCCTGCGATTCCGTGTAGGGCAGCTTCGAAACTGACAGCGCCGAGGCCAGCATGCCGTGGGTGTCGCGCCCGTTCATCGGGTTTGCGCCGGGTGCGAAAGGTTCGCCTGCACGGCGACCATCGGGGGTATTACCCGTGTGCTTGCCGTAGACAACGTTTGAGGTGATCGTGAGAACCGACTGCGTGTGCGTTGCATCGCGGTACGTCGGGTACTGGCGGATCTTCTCCATGAAGGAACGAACCAGTTCTACCGCAATGTCGTCAACGCGGTCATCGTCGTTGCCGAACTTCGGGAAGTCCCCTTCAACCTGGTAGTCGACGACAAGACCGCGATCGTCCCGAATCGGGGTGACCTTCGCGTATTTGATGGCCGACAGCGAATCCGCCGCCACCGACAGGCCGGCTATACCGCAGGCCATGGTGCGCAAGATCTCCGTGTCGTGCAGAGCCATCTCGATGCGTTCGTACGCGTACTTGTCGTGCATGTAGTGGATGCAGTTCAGCGCGTCCACGTAGGTGCGAGCCAGCCATTCGAGCAGGTTGTCGAACTTCTTGTAAACATCTTCAAACTCCAGGACATCGCCCTGCACCGGTTCGCTGATCGGAGCAACCTGGACACCGCTGTTCTCATCGCGACCACCATTGATCGCGTAGAGCAGGGACTTGGCCAAGTTGACGCGGGCACCGAAGAACTGCATCTGCTTACCGATTTCCATGGCGGAGACGCAGCATGCGATGCCGGCGTCATCACCCCAAGATTCGCGAATGAGAGTGTCAGATTCGTACTGGATGGCTGAGGTCTCGATTGAAGTCTTCGCGCAGAAATCTTTGAAGCCTTCCGGAAGCTTCTCATCCCAGAGCACCGTCAGGTTCGGTTCCGGAGCCGGGCCCAAGTTGTTAAGAGTCTGCAGCATGCGGAAAGAGTTCTTCGTAACCAGTGTTCGGCCGTCGCGGCCGGTGCCACCAATCGTCTCAGTAACCCAGGTTGGGTCGCCCGAGAAGAGCTCGTCGTATTCCGGTGTGCGCAGGAACCGAACAATGCGCAACTTGATCACGAAGTCGTCGATAATTTCCTGCGCTTCAGTTTCCGTGATCGTCCCCTCTTCCAGGTCACGCTGGAAGTAGGGATCCAGGAATGTGGAGGTGCGACCAAGGCTCATTGCCGCGCCGTTTTGCTCCTTCACTGCCGCCAGGTAAGCGAAGTAGAGCCACTGAACGGCTTCACGCGCATTCGAGGCGGGACCGGAAATATCGAAGCCGTACGAGGCCGCCATGGCCTTCAGCTCTTTCAGTGCCGAGATCTGCTCTGCGATCTCCTCGCGCTGCCGAATGATGTCTTCAGTAGAGAAGCGGCTATTCAGTTCTGCCTTGTCCGCTTCTTTCGACTTGATGAGACGGTCAACACCGTAAAGTGCCACGCGGCGGTAGTCACCAATGATGCGCCCACGTCCGTATGCGTCCGGCAGGCCTGTCACGATGTGCGAGGAGCGCGCTTTGCGAACCGCCTCGGGATACACGTCAAAGACGCCCTGGTTGTGGGTCTTGCGGTACTTGGTGAAGATGTCTTTCACGATCGGGTCAACTTCGTACCCGTAGGTGTTGAGCGCACCCTCAACCATGCGCCAGCCACCATTGGGCATCATGGCCCGCTTAAGTGGCGCGTCAGTCTGTAGTCCAACGATCAGGGTGTCGTCTTCGTCGATGTAGCCAGGGCCGTGAGACGTGATGGACCCAGGCGTGTGATTATCAACGTCGTAAACGCCCTTCTCACGTTCCTCTGGGAACATGTTGGAAAGGGTTTCCCAAACGCGTTCGGTGCGCTCAGTTGGCCCTTCCAGGAAAGAGGCATCGCCTTCGTACGGCGTGTAGTTGAGCTGAACAAAGTCGCGCACGTCAACCAAGTCCTGCCAAAGTCCTTCGTTAAAGCCCCTCCATGCATCGCTCTTCTTCGAGCTATCAGCCTCAACGGTGGTCGTGGATGCGGTGGTTTTCGCCATTCCGGTCATTCCCCAATCACTTCCTAGATCTAAGGGTTTAATAGGGGGTTCGCCCCATGTCAACAAGCCTAGACGGGGTACAGTCCAAGGCACAGAAGCGCCTTCATGCAACCAATCACAATGCCTTTTCCCACTTCAAAGACCAGAGAAAAGAAAGTCGTGCGTCACACCCGGAAGGGCTTAGGTCCTAGGGAGCTTGTGCGGAGCGGACCCCTCAGAGGTGTTGCGCAAAAATCGGGAAATCCTCGCCCGGGCCGCAAGGAAGATCCCTTCCTCATCCAACCCGTATTCCTCCAGAAGTAGTGCCCGCGAAGAAAGCGGCAAGAACTCCCTAGGAACGCCCAGCACTTCAACTGCGGGTCCGCCCGCCTCGGACACCAAACGAGAGAGCTCTGAGCCCACGCCTCCTACCTTCACCCCGTCTTCCACAGACAAAACCACGTCGAAAGCCGAGGCTAGTTCGACAAGAGACGGGTTGATCGGGAGAACCCAACCCGGGTCAACAACCGTGACCGGGAAACCTGATTGCGCCAGTCGCTGCCCAGCCAACCGTGCGTTGGATGCCAGCGCACCCACACCCACCAGCAGCACGGAGGGGAGATCCGCCTCAGGCAAAACGTCATCGCGAGTTCTCTCGAAGATCACGTCCATCCCGTCGATCACCTTGACCGCCTGCATATCCGCGGGAGGTTCTCCCTTCGGGTACCTGACGATGGTTGGGCCCTCCGCCCAACGAAGTGCTTCGCTAAGACCTTTTCGCAACGCTGCCGCATCGCGTGGCGCAAACACCTTCAGCCCGGGAACCATCGCGGCTAGTGAGAGGTCCCAAACCCCGTTGTGTGAGGCTCCGTCATCGCCAGTGATACCGGCCCGGTCAAGTACGACAGTGACGGGGGCCTGATGAAGGCCAACGTCCATTAACAATTGGTCAAAAGCCCGGTTCATGAACGTGGCGTAAACACAGACAACAGGGTGGGCTCCCCCAAATGCCATTCCTGCCGCCAACGTAAATGCGTGCTGCTCCGCGATCCCCACGTCGATTACTCGATCTGGGTATTTCTCTGCGAGAGGCTGCAATCCCACTGGCGCCTGCATTGCGGCGGTTATGCCAACCAAGTTGCGATCAGCGCGGGCGGCCTTCACGATCTCCTCAGCGAACACAGCGGTCCACCCAAACCTCTGAGGTGCCACGGGAAGTCCCGTCTCCGGGTGAATCTGGCCCACCGCATGGAAACGGTCCGCGATGTCTCGCTCTGCAGGCGTGTAACCGCGCCCTTTCTGAGTGATGGTGTGAACGATGACAGGGCGCCCATATGCTTTTGCTCTTGCGAACGCGAGTTCCAACGCCACTAGGTCGTGTCCGTCGACCGGACCGATGTACTTGAATCCCAGATCCGAAAACATGCGTTGGGAAACGAAAATGTCTTTAAGTCCGGTCTTCAATCCGTGAAGCGCTTCGTACATTTTCTGGCCGGGGGCGCCCAACTTTTGCAGTGTCTTTTTGCCTTGTGACAGCGCCTCCTCGTAACCACTCGAAGTGCGCAGCGCGTCCAGATGATGCGCCAGGCCTCCCACGGTGGGAGCGTAAGACCGACCGTTGTCGTTCACGACAATAACGAGGGGGACGTCGGGTCCGTCAGCTATGTTATTCAGCGCTTCCCACGCCATCCCGCCAGTTAGTGCTCCATCGCCGATGACTGCGACCGTGGTTCCCGATTCTCCGGCGGCGGCCTTCTGTATCGAGATGCCGTCGGCCCACGAAAGGGCTGTCGAGGCGTGCGAGTTCTCAACAACGTCATGTATCGACTCGGCGCGCGAGGGGTATCCGGAGATTCCCCCCGGTTGCCGCAACGTGGAGAAATCCTTGCGGCCTGTGAGGAGCTTGTGAACGTACGCTTGGTGTCCCGTGTCCCAAACGATGGTGTCCGAGGGGGAATTGAATACGCGGTGAAGAGCGATGGAGAGTTCCACCACACCTAGGTTCGGTCCGAGGTGACCACCGGCCTTCGCCACCGAGTTGATCAGGTATTGGCGTATCTCCTGGGCCAGGGCTACCAGCTCTGCCGAAGTCAGCCGCTGGAGGTCACGTGGTCGGCTGATCTGTGCAAGCACCGAGTCCACCTGGTCTTGATTCCCTCCGACGCCATTGCCAGATTGAGGGTAATCGTCTGTGGTCCGTTCACTCATGCCAAGCAGTCTAATCGAGCAGCACGGTTAGACTAAGGACAGCACACCAAGAAACTATAGAGCGAGGTCCAATGTCGCCCACCGTCGCACCGTACGGAACGTGGAAATCTGACATCACGCCAGAGACGCTCACTGAGCGCTCAGTCGTTTTGAGTCAGGTTCGTCTAGATGGCCCAGATATCTACTGGGTGGAAGACAACCCACGCAGGCCCGGCCGGAGCGTCCTCTTAAGAAGAGACGCGATGCAGCAAACCAGGGAGGTTTTACCGCTCCTTGAGGGCGCCAGACTCCCCCACGTGAAGACAAATGTTCATGGCCGTGGAGGCCGCGCCTATGCGGTCAAAGACGGCGTCATTGTCTTCAACGACGGCTTGGACGGCAGGGTCTACATGACCAGAGTGGCAGCTCGCCACCGCAGGCTCACTGTCCTGACTCCTCTAAGAAGCGGACTGTTCGGTGACTTCGAACTAGACCTGGCGCGCGGCGTTGTCTACGCCGTAAGGGAGCAAGAGAGCGAAGGTGACGACGAACCTGAGAACACCCTGGTGGCCATCCCATTGGACGGTTCTGCCGCCAGAGATGGTGACCAGATCCGCACGGTCTTTTCCGGCACAGACTTCACCTCCTCACCAACGCTGTCCCCTGACGGCACCAAGTTGGCATGGCTCACCTGGAACCATCCGGAAATGCCATGGACCAAATCGGAATTGCACGTCGGAGAGCTCAGCGCGTTGGGACACGTCACTTCGGACATCGTGTTGGTAGATCATGAGGGGGTTTGCGCCTACCAACCCAGGTGGACCCTTGACGGCGACCTGATGCACGTCGATGACTCCACCGGCTGGGCGAACTTCTATCGCACAGAAGGATTCCAGACAAAGCCAGACGAGCCCGCGGATGCATGGGAAACGCGCCTTCGAACCCGCGCGCTTCATCCGGGGCCGCAAGCTTTCTCCAGTCCCCACTGGGAACTCGGCTTACACACGTACGACAACTTGGACTCAGAGCATCTGGTGTGCTCATGGGCCGAAGGTGCTCGCTGGAACATCGGAACAATCCGCCTCGACAACGGTGTCCTCGAAAAATGGAACGTTGATTGGTCACCAGTTGGAAACGTCGCATCCGATCTGGGCCGAGTGGTACTTCTTGCCAGCGCCCCTGACCAACTGCCCGCCATCATTTCTTTGGAGAATGGGCAGACCCAAATTATCCGCGCCTCCTCGGTCGTTACTATCAACGAAGACCAAATCTCCACTGAGCAGCACATTGAGTGGACCAATCGGGACGGTTCCACAGGCCACGGCTTGTACTACCCTCCGGTGAGTTCTGAGTTTGTCGGCCCCACCTCGGAACTTCCCCCGTTGCTGGTAATGGTGCGACCTCTACCTACTACCTCCGCTCGTGGCGGACTTACCGTCGCGCTCCAGTACTGGACCAGTCGAGGCTTCGCGGTGCTTGAACCGAACCCCAGAGGGTCAACCGGATACGGGCGCGACTACCGGGAGGAACTAAATGAACGCTGGGGCGAACTCGATGTCATGGATGTTGAAGACGGCGTGAAGCATCTGGTGGGCATGGGGGTTGTGGACCCGGACCGGGTTGCGATTCGCGGTGAATCTTTCGGCGGCATGAGCGCCCTAATCGCCCTAGAACGCACAAACGCGTTCTCTGCTGGCACAATTCTTTCAGGAATTACAGACCTCAGCGAATTCACCAGGACCACCACGAAGTTTGCGAAGCACTACCCTGAACGACTTATGGGAACCTCGGATCCCGAAAGTGAAGTGTGGAAGCGCAGGGCACCGACGCAGCACCTGGACCGCATCAAAGCGCCGGTTCTTTTCGTCCATGGCACTGACGACGAGTTCATGCCCGTCGAACGGGTGCAACTGGCCTATGACACGCTGGTCAAAATGGGCAAACCGGCTGCCATCGAACTTATGCCAGACGACGGACACATCTTCCACCATGACCGATCCGTAGAGCTAACTTGGAAAGCTGAGCTTTCCTTCTACGGCGAAGTGTGGGGGTTCGAAGTTGATCAACACGTGCCCGTCAAGATCGCGAACTTTGACGCCATCAAGTAACGCCAGCGTCTACCAGCGCGAGGAACCTGGCATCAACCTATGAGGGCCGGCCCAGATCAAGTCTGGACCGGCCCTCATGGGGTTTATTGAGAAGCTGAGACACACTCCCCTAGCCAGTGTTACTTCGCCGCGTTGTCTTCTCTTTGCTTCAACTGACGCAGAACATACTGGAGGATTCCGCCGTCACGGAAGTAGTCACGTTCGGCAGGAGTGTCGACTCTTACAACTGCATCAAACTCGACGGTGTCCCCGTCCTCCTTCTTCGCTACAACCTTGACAGTCTT
Organism: uncultured Actinomyces sp.; assembly: GCA_964345585.1. GTDB lineage: Bacteria > Actinomycetota > Actinomycetes > Actinomycetales > Actinomycetaceae > Scrofimicrobium. The sequence goes on from CAYFRT010000036.1 coordinate 10,875, forward strand.
AGGTGTCCTGCCCTCGTTAAAATCGGTAAGACCCGTGATCGTATACACCTCGGTGCCGTCCAGGCCCAAGGAGTTGCGGTCCTCCCCTTCAGGGAATTCAAGAGGCAGCACCCCCATCCCGATCAGGTTGGAACGGTGGATGCGCTCAAACGACTCGGTGATGACGGCGCGGACCCCCAGAAGGGCAACCCCTTTGGCTGCCCAGTCGCGGGACGAACCAGAGCCGTATTCTTTACCCGCCAAAACCACCAGCGGGACCTCATCCTTCAGGTAGTTTTGCGCAGCGTCGTAGACACTTGCCTGAGGTCCATCAGGGCGAGTGAAGTCGCGTGTGAAGCCACCTTCAACCCCGGGGAGCATCTCATTGCGAATCCGGATGTTGGCAAACGTGCCACGAATCATGACCTCATGGTTACCGCGACGAGACCCGTAGGAGTTGAAATCCCGAACCCCAACCCCGTGATCCAGCAGGTACTGGCCGGCGGGAGAGTCAGCGCGGAACGCTCCTGCCGGGGAGATGTGGTCAGTGGTCACAGAGTCGCCCAGCTTCAGGAGAACCCTGGCCCCCACGATGTCTTCGATAGGTTCAGGGGTCTCCGGCATGTCCTCGAAGTAGGGCGCCCTGCGCACGTACGTCGAGTCCGGAGCCCATTCGAACGTAGCACCATCTGGCACATCCAGGTCGCGCCAGTGCTTGTCACCCGCGAACACGTCGGCGTAATCCGACTCAAACATTTCGCGGTTGATTGTCCGGTCGATCGTCGACTGAACCTCTTCAGCATCGGGCCAAATATCAGCCAGGTAGACATCGTTGCCATCCTGGTCCTGCCCCAGTGGCTCTTTTTCGAAGTCGAAGTCCATTGTGCCGGCCAGAGCATATGCGATTACCAGCGGCGGAGAAGCCAGGTAGTTCATCTTAACGTCCGGGTTGATGCGCCCCTCAAAGTTGCGGTTGCCCGAAAGCACCGCAACCACTGAAAGATCATGATCATTGACCGCTTCCGAAACCGCATCAGGCAAAGGACCGGAGTTTCCGATACAAGTGGTGCAACCGTAGCCAACCAAGTGGAAGTTCAACGCTTCCAAATGCGGCCACAGCCCCGCCTTTTCGTAGTAGTTCGTTACAACGGGGGATCCGGGCGCCATGGATGTCTTAACCCACGGCTTTGTCTTCAGGCCCTTCTCATTCGCGTTGCGCGCGAGGATTCCCGCCGCCATCATCACCGATGGGTTCGACGTGTTGGTACACGAAGTAATGGAAGCGATGACCACTTTGCCGTGATCAAGCTCCGTCACCGTACCGTCCGCTAGCGTCACGGGAACCTTGCGGTAAGGGCGCTCTGTGCTTTCGCCCGGGTCCTCGATGGGAGCAGAGCCCCTGGTCCCCTGCTCATCCAAGGCAACAGGGTCAGAAGCGGGGAAAGTCCCCTTCAGGGCATCATCCAACTCGGTTGGTTTCGTTTCCAACTCATCGGTTACGTATTCCGGGAGGATGTAGCGGAACGCATCCTTAGACTCTGACAATTCGATGCGATCTTGTGGACGCTTCGGCCCAGCGATGGACGGGACAACAGTCGAAAGGTCCAGTTCCAGGTACTCCGAGAACGCCGGAGGGTTCTCCGTGTCAAGCCACATTCCCTGTTCTTTGGCGTACGTCTCAATAAGGGCAACCTGCTCATCGGACCTACCGGTGAGGCGCATGTAATCAAGCGTCACATCGTCGATTGGGAAGGTCGCAGCGGTGGAGCCGAATTCCGGCGACATATTTCCGATCGTCGCCCGATTCGCCAACGGCACCTGGGACACGCCTTCGCCGTAGAACTCAACAAACTTTCCAACCACGCCGTGCTCACGCAGCTTCTGGGTGATGGTGAGAACCACGTCGGTTGCAGTTGCCCCCGCGGGAATTGACCCGGTCAGTTTGAACCCGACTACGCGCGGAATCAGCATCGAAATCGGCTGGCCCAACATAGCGGCTTCGGCTTCGATACCGCCAACGCCCCACCCAAGAACGCCTAGACCGTTCACCATTGTGGTGTGGGAGTCCGTTCCAACACAGGTGTCCGGGTAGGCCTGAACAGCGCCCTCCTCTTCCTTCGTGAATACCCCTCGCGATAGGTATTCGAGGTTCACCTGGTGAACGATTCCCGTGCCCGGGGGGACCACACGGAAGTCATCAAAGGCTTCCTGCCCCCAGCGGAGGAACTGGTATCTTTCGCCGTTCCGCTCATACTCACGTTCGACATTTCGTTCAAACGCAGTGGGTGTGCCGAAGACATCGATCTGCACCGAGTGGTCGATGACAAGTTCGGCGGGGACTTGCGGATTGATGGCGTTGGGGTCGCCCCCCATGCCCTCGTACGCCTCCCGCATAACCGCCAGGTCGACCACACACGGAACACCCGTGAAGTCCTGCAGGACAACCCTGGCGGGCGTGAACTGAATCTCCGTGTTGGGCTCGCTTGAAGGATCCCAGTTCGCCAAGGCGCGAACGTGATCGGCGGTGATGTTCTCCCCGTCTTCGTTTCTTAGGAGATTCTCCGCTAAGACCTTGAGCGAATACGGAAGTTTCTCGAGGCCAGGAACAGCATCGAGGCGCCAGATCTCATACTGCTTCTCGCCAACAGCAAGGGGTCCCTTCGCCCCGAATGTGTCCAAATTTGCCACAGTCCCTCCTTGGTTCATGCCAGCCATTTATCGCGACGCATTTACTTTCCACTCTAGGCGTCTTTGCCCTCACCATTTGGCCCAGTCGGATTTTAAATGCAGCAACCCCACGTGTTCCCGCGGATCTTCCTCACTAATAGCGAGGCTCGCAGTCTCGCAGCAGCCGCGCTACACCGGTGGGTTGTTAGCGAATCAGCTCCGCCACTGTTTCGAAATGATGAGAATGAGGGAAAATGTCCCAAGCGGTCATGTTGACCAAACGGAACCCTGAAGCAACGAACCGCCTAAGGTCCCTGGCTGCAGCAGCCGGATCGCATGACACCAGGACAACGCGCGTCGCGCTGGTCAAAGAGATCGCGTGCACGACGTCCCTTGGGGCCCCCTTGCGTGGCGGGTCCAGGACAATCGTGTCGACCATGTGGCCCGCGGCGGCTGCCAGCTCCATTACAGACTCTTCATCCACCGCGCCCGTGTAAAGCGACACCACGTCGGATTCGGCATCTTCACCCAGGTTGTTGTGAGCGCTGGCAACGGCGTTCCCATCCCCTTCCAGGCATAGGATTTGGCCGCCAGGCTTAACTTCATCCGCTAAAAACCGTGTGAATAGTCCGGCCCCGGAATAGAACTCCAAAACGGTTTGCCCCGGCTGCACTTTGGCTGCCTCCAGCACAGCCTCAACCAGGACTGCGGGCGCATCAACGTGCGCCTGCCAAAAGCTACCTGCCGGGACCTGGTACTTGTGGGTGCGGCCCGCCGCCGTGACTGACCAAGTGGAGTCGCCACCAATGGGTTTGCCATCTGGGAATCGGAATGTTCCGCGCCGGGTCACAACCACCGGTTCGCTGTCGGTGGGGGCTTCAATCGAAACCTTCTCTCCTGCCTTCCACTTGCCCTTCCACGCCTTTGCGTTCTCCGGAGAAAACATCTTGGAAACATTGTTTATGGGGTCAACTGCGATCGGCACGTTGTCGACCGGCACCAGGTCATGAGAACGGAATTTCCTCATTCCCAAACGCCCATCCTTCGTCCCCACAAGTTGGATCCGGGTGCGTGTCCCAACCAACTGTCCGTTTGCCTCTGCGTTTGCGTCTGTCGGGGTGGGTTGAACAACTACCCAGTCTGGGGCGAACCCGCGTACTTGGGTCTCCAACTCCGGGCCGCCAATGCGGGAGATCTGCTCTGCCAGAACCAGGTGCTTCCACAGCCGCTGGTAATCAGTGCTGGCATGGGCGAGCTCGATGCCTCCAACACCTGAGTTAAGTCCGTCTGGCCAGATGCCTTCGACACGGTGTACGGAGGGGTGAAAAACCTTGACGGTGTCCGCCCAAAGATATTTCTTGTGGACCGAGGTGACCCTCGCCAGCACTTCCTCGCCCGGAAGAGCGCCCCGCAGGAACACCCGCCGTTCGTCGGGTGCCGTTGCGAGCATGGCGCCCCCATGTACTGGCTTCTCAGCCACAGCCTCGAAAGTATCACCGATTTGCATCTGCATGCTCGCCGCACCCGCCCAATTTGGAATCCTCGTGACCCCAGCTTACTTCCGCCAGCCACCAGTCTCAGTCTTCACTCGCCAAATTCTTCAAGGGATTCGTCCGCGCGTTCCTCTCCCCGCACAA
>CAYFRT010000037.1:0-15144 GCA_964345585.1 uncultured Actinomyces sp.
GACTGGCTGGCGCGCGGACGCCCAAGGTAAACACGGGCGTCCGTCGGACATCAGTCGTGCGCCAGCGCCTCTACCGGAGACACCCTCGAGGCTGCCCGTCCTGGGATGATGGACGCCAACAACGAGGCCAGAATGGCAACCGCCGCGATCAGCAACCACTGGAACCAGGGGATGGATACCACCATCTTCATTCCCCCCATTGGCAGGGCCAAGAAGCCTACGATCCCGAAGAATGCCCCTGCCACCAAACCCAGCACGGCCGAGGTGACCCCTATGAGCAACGACTCCCACTTCAGCATGTTGCTGACCTGACGTTTGGTCATGCCAAGAGCGCGGAGCAACCCGTTTTCTCGGACCCTTTCCGCCACTGAAAGCGACAGTGTGTTGGTGATTCCAACGAGGGCCACCAGGACGGAAACTGCCAGGAGCGCAACGATCACCATCACTAGGATGTCCACGATCTTTTCGACAGCAGCTCGGATTGCGACAGAACCGTCAATCTGAAGGTTAGATCCGAGATCTTGAATGTCCGCGACGACGGTTTGATAAGAATCTGGGTTCTCTAGTTTCAGCCAGACCTGTGTGGGAACCCATTCGATGCCGGCGAAGTCCTTTGCGGTTGCCTCGGAGATCATGAACTGATCCATGCCGGTAGCAGACGACATCGAGGCGCCCACCAGCTCCTGGCAGGTGTCTTGAATGCAGAGCTTAACGTTGAACGGTTGCCCGTCCGGATCCGTGTAGGGGACAATCACCTCGCCCGGCCCTGGATTCGGGGCCTGTCCGCGAACCGCTTTGTCGGAACCGGACGTGATCAGCGCATACCCGGGTATTTCCCAAGAGTCTGATTCTTGGAGAACAGTGGCCGTGGCATTTGCTCCGGCGAGCACGGCGCTTGCAGAAACTCCTTCAAGGTTCTTCAAACCGTTCAGTTGTGCATCACTGAATCCGTCCTCTGGGGAAGTCACCACTAAATCAATGGGAGAGGACGCATCCAACGCGTGTGTTGAGGTGGCTCGAAGGGATTCCGCTCCGACCGTCACCATCGAAATCAGTGTCACACCAATGAACACGGCAATACCTGTGGCAGCAGTGCGGCCGGGGTTACGCGCGGTGTTTGCCGCGGCCAGGCGCCAAGACGCAGACGTTCCCAACACGCCGCCAGCCCTGGTGATCAGCGGAAGCACAGAGGCAAGCAGCCAGAGCACAGCGCCCGCCGTAAGGATCGCAAGGCCCAGAACTATCAGGAATCTCCCACCTTGATCGTCACTTGGTGCAGAGACGGCGAGGAACCACGTGAAGCCTCCCAGGCCCAATGTGAGCACCCCCGCAACGGCGCCGGACACCTTCTGCTTGCGGGACATTTGCTGAACGGTTTCAACTTGTCCGGCAAGGGCGGTGACGGGCGACACGGAGGAAGCATGACGCGCTGGGCGGGAACCGGCAGCCATCGTGAGCAGGACAGCGATGACCAGGACGATCACAGCTTGGGACCAGGACACGGAGCTCAACGCTTGACCATACGTTGGGAGGACCTTGAGGGCAGAGGCGATACCAGCGCCTCCCAAGATTCCCAGGAGTAACCCAAGTAAGGCCCCAACTAAGCCGACCGTGAAGGATTCGGCGCGCATCAGCCATCGAACCTGGGAAGCGGTAGCCCCGATGACTCGAAGCAACGCCATCTCGCGTTCCCTCTGGCGGAAGATGACCTGGAAAGTCGTGCCGACGACGATCATTGCGACGGTTGCCGCAATAATCGGGAAGGTCAACAACATGACTGTTAACGTCCCCTGACTGGTGTTGACCATTTCGAGGGCGTCGTCAACTTTCTCATAGGCGGTGACTGCCTCAACGTCTTCGATCCCCGCGTTTTTCAGCGCGTCATTTAGCGTCTCAACGAGAGCCTGCTGTTGTGCGCGGGAACCCACTTCTGGTCCCGTCGCCACCAGCACGCCGTGTGGAATCAGATACGGGGAAAGCAGGTCTAGGGTGTCTTTCGTGATCAGAAGTTCGGCGCCTGAAGCCACGAAAGTGGACTGTTGTTCACCGGAAGATAACCCAGTGATTGTGAGGGTTCGAACTTCCTCGGTTCCCTCATCCAGGTTGTAGGCCGTCACATTGAGGGTGTCACCAATCCCCAGCTCCAATCTCTTGGCAGCGTCTTCCGTCAGGAGAGCCTCCAGGGGAGCGGTTGGATATTCCCCCGCGGTCAGGGTCGTCTGTCCAAGGTATTTCCCGCCGAGCAAGGACGCTGAGATCCACGCGTGGTTTGGGTCAACAGAATCAAGTTCGAGGGAGTCACGGACGACGTCGTAAGTTTCAGCCACACCTGGCACCTCAGAAACAACGGCCGTTGCCTCCGATATTGAGTCCACGTCCCAGTCTGCTTCAGGTGTGAACTGAAGGACGGCTGAGGCACCGTTATAATCGCCGGCAACCTCGTTCTTGATTGACTTGTTAAGCGCCCCGCCAAAGACAAGGGAAGCGGCAACAAAAGCCACGGCGATAAGCACCGCAAGCACCGTCGCAACGTAGCGTCGCCCGTGGTATTTCAGGCTTGCAGCGATCAGTTCCCGCATCAGGCGACCTGCGCGATCTGCTGCGGTGTCGGGTCCTGAAGGTCCGCAGATATCTGGCCGTCACGCACCACCAGGACGCGGTCCGAATGCTCCGCCACGTGGCGGTCGTGGGTGACCATGATGACCGTTTGGCCCAGCTCGGAAACGGCCGCGCGGAGCAGTCCGAGGACTTCTTGGCTGGAGGCGGAATCAAGGTTTCCGGTTGGCTCGTCGGCCACCACGATGGCGGGTGCGTTTACCAGGGCGCGTGCGAGGGCAACCCTTTGTTGCTGGCCTCCCGAAAGCTGGGAGGGAAGGTGGTGCAGTCTGTCAGTGATGCCAAGAGTGTTGACGATCATATCGAACAGGTTCGGGTCCACCGGGTGCTTAGCGAGTCGGCTCGGCAGCATAATGTTCGCAAATGCATCCAGGGTGGGAATCAGGTTGAAACTCTGGAAAACAAACCCGATCCTGTCCCGGCGGAGCTTCGTGAGCCTGTTGTCGTTCAAGCTAGAGAGCTCTACCCCCTCCAGCAGCACTTGGCCTGAACTGATTGAGTCCAGCCCAGCCAGAACGTTGAGCATGGTGGACTTGCCAGAACCGGAAGGGCCCATGATCGCGGTTAGTTGCCCGGAGAAGAACTGGGCGGAAACGTCCCGGAGCGCATGTACGGCTGTTTCACCTCTGCCATACGTTTTGGTGACTCCGCGGAGTTCTGAAACTACCTGAGGAGCGAATCCTTGAGGGGCTGGCGGTTGTGCCAAGCCTCCTTGGTTCGCGGGGTGGTTTACCTGCTGGTCCATGACCGTCCCTCTTCATCTGATGATTCTCTAGTCGGTGCAAGAGTAGAGGATTCCTGGCCCTTCGAAAACACTATGGTTTTGCAGAGAGAATGACGTTTGCGCAGGAAGACGCGGATTTAGGGGAGACCCTCAGGGTATAGTTCAGGGAAAAACCAGGGTCGTGCGCTCGGGTTATGGGACTGAGCAGAGCGCGACGTCCCCGTGTCCCGAGGCCACGGCGCGTCCGTCTGAGTCCCTTATGAACGCGGCTTGCCCCCGGACAAGATCCAAGGTTTCGGCGCGGGTTGCCAGCCGGACGCTGCCGCCAAGACACACCGCAATTCGGGGTCCCGCCATGGGAAGGGCAACGGGCGCCTGGTCAGAATCTTCCACGTGTGCAGCCAGAAGTTCGAAGTCTTCGATAGGGGAGCGGAACAGACTTACCCCAGGAGTGGGGTGCTCCGGAGCGATTCTCAAGGGTGGACCGCCGTCAAAGTCCGCGATCTCTAAGAAGAGGTCTGCTGCCACATGTTTGTTCGTAAGGCCGGCACGAACCACATTGTCCGAGTTCGCCATCACTTCCAGCCCAAACCCGTTTTGGTAAGAGTGAACCGTCCCCGTTGGGACGAACACTGCTTCCCCAGGGGAGAGCCGGACGTGGTTCATCAGGAACGCGATCATTATGGCGGGATCCGGGCCGAACCTGTCATAGAGATCCGCGACAGCCTGGTCGATGAACGGGTCTGGTGACGCACCCGCGGCCGAGCGTCGCTTACAGTCCTCTACGAACGTGACAATGTCTTCCGGGCCGGGCCCGTCGTCGGGATCTAAAATCCATGCGACCACGGGTTTGATTCCTCGTCCGGCCGCCATGAGCAGGCGGCGCGATAACTTGCCAGCGATCTTCGACTCCAAGCCCTCTAACCGGAGCCGCGCTTGTCTGCGAACCGCAAAGCCAACCAGAGCGTCGTAGTCAGACAACGCGAAGATCATTTCGGGTTTGTGGGTTGGGTCCTGGAACGATCGCCTGGGATGCCCAAGGGGAAGCCCGGAGTCTTGTTCCTCCGCAAACCCTGCTGCGGCGCGCTGCCGGCCAGGGTGAACCTGGATGGAAAGCGGGGAAGCGGGGGCGATCAGTTTCACCAAGTATGGGAGTTCGTTGCCGAAGGAATACTGGGTGGAGGGGCCAAGAAAACTGTCGGGGTCCTCAGCGATTCGCTCACTGAGCAATGTCCCGTCTGACAGGGTCGCAGGTCCTAACGGGTGAGCGCCGTACCAAAGCTCGGCGACGGGTTTGTCCGAGGGGTTTTCCCCCACAAACTCGGGGATCCGATGGTGACTTCCCCAATCGTGGTGCTTTGGCACACCTTCAAGGATCTCCAACGTTTCACCCCCAAATCTTGGTGAGCCCTGGTCGGCTCACCGTCGATTCTCCGATTGTAAATGTTCTTCTTCAGGCGCCGACCTTCGACACATCACGCGCCGCGCCGTGAGATGCGGACAACGCTGTGGCCGCATAGAGACGAAGTGCCGGTGAGACTTTCCGATCCCGTTTCTTCTTCGGGGTGAAGGGGTGCTCCCGGGCCTCCTCGGCCAATCTGCGGCGTTCCAACTCTGCCGGCGACACGTCCAAGTGCAGTTTTCCTTCATTGACGTCGATGACGATTTTGTCGCCGTCTTCAATGAGGGCGATCAATCCTCCCGAGGCTGCTTCGGGGGAAATGTGCCCCACGGAGATCCCCGAGGTACCCCCGGAGAACCGGCCGTCCGTGATCAGCGCAACCTCTTTGCCCAGCCCTCGACCCTTGATGAACGAGGTTGGGTAAAGCATTTCTTGCATGCCCGGACCCCCAGCAGGGCCCTCGTACCTGATCACCACTACGTGGCCTGGGCGCACGGTCTTATCCAGGATGCGGTCAACGGCTTCATCTTGTGACTCAACCACCAGCGCTTCGCCCTCGAAGTGGAACAGGTCGGGGTCGATTCCGGCAGCCTTGATCACGGCACCTTCGGGCGCCAGGTTCCCGTAGAGGACGGTCAGACCGCCAGACTGCGTGTACGCGTGTTCAACGTCGCGGATGCATCCGCTCTCTGCGTCGGCGTCCAGTTCCGCCCATTTGTTGTTTGTGGAGAACGGCTCTGTGGTGCGGACATTTCCGGGGGCGGCACTGAACAGTTCCAGTGCTTCGACGGAGGGGTCGTCGCCGCGGATATCCCACTTGTCCAGCCAAGAATCCATATCTGGGGAGAAGACGGTGTGCACATTTTCGTGCAGTAGCCCTGCCCGCCTCAGTTCCCCCAAGATCGCAGGCACGCCGCCCGCCCGGTGAACGTCTTCCATGTGGTAGTCGTTGTGGTTGGGCGCAACCTTGGCCAGGTTAGGAATTTTCTCTCCGGCTTCCCCGATGGTTTCCAAGTCGAAGTCGATTCCGCCTTCGCGGGCCACAGCCAAAGTGTGCAGGACCGTGTTGGTGGAGCCGCCCATCGCCATGTCAAGCGCGATGGCGTTCCAGAATGCATCCTTGTTGGCGACGTTTCGGGGGAGAACGGAGTCATCGCCGTCCTCGTAATACCTCTTCGCAAGTTCTACGGAGAGTCTGCCGGCCTCCTCGAACAGCGCTTTCCTTGACTGATGGGTGGCCAACGTAGAGCCGTTGCCCGGAAGGGACAACCCCAGGGCTTCCGTCAGGCAGTTCATAGAGTTCGCCGTGAACATTCCTGAACAAGACCCGCAAGTCGGGCATGCCAGGCGTTCAATGATCTTGAGCATCTCATCAGAAACCGAGTCATCTGCGGTGGCGTTCATCACCGTGATCAGGTTTCCGTGGCCGGTTTCTGACTCCCCAATGATTGCCTCGCTGGGGATATTCTTGCCCGCTTCCATGGGGCCCCCGGAAACGAAAACGGCTGGAATGTTCAGCCGCATCGCAGCGATGAGCATTCCGGGAGTGATCTTGTCGCAGTTGGAAATACACACCATCGCGTCGGCACAATGCGCATTCACCATGTACTCGACTGAGTCCGCGATCAGTTCGCGTGATGGTAGCGAATAGAGCATGCCGTCGTGCCCCATCGCGATCCCGTCGTCGACCGCGATCGTGTTGAACTCTTTGGCTACACCGCCGGCTTCGTGGATGGAGTCGGCAACCAGTTTCCCCATGTTGCGCAGGTGTACGTGTCCTGGAACGAATTCAGTAAAGGAGTTGACGACGGCAATAATGGGCTTCCCGAAGTCGTCGTCGGTCATGCCGGTCGCGCGCCAAAGAGAGCGTGCCCCCGCCATATTTCTGCCCTGCGTTGATGTTGCGGAGCGCAGTTTGTGCGCCATCATCGTCTCCTTTGTTCGCGAAGAGTTGCTCTCAGTTTAGATGGGCTCAGCAAAACGGGATCTCTCGGTTTACCCCGTGGCCCCTCCCGGTTGCGTTGTGCCGGCCGCGAACCAGGTCTTGCTCGGGTGCATAATTGGGCCCATGCATGGCGAATACAAAGAACCCGGCGCGAAGCTGGTTGTTGTTGACGTAGAACCGGAAGGCGAATTGTCCGGACGGGTGGTGATCGCCGGAGACTTTTTCGCGGAACCTGAGGACGTGATGGAGCGCCTGGGTGATTCCTTGACAGGCCTCCCGCTAGACACACCACTGGAAGAGATCCACGCTGTCTTGGATGGGGCGCTCACCCCCAGCGACCACCTTTTTGGGGTTTCAACCGAGGGGATAGCGATCGCGTTTCGACGTGCTGTCGGGGGCGCAATTGATTGGGACGATCTGGATTTCGAGGTGATCCACGGCCCGGTTGTTTCCCCCGTGGTGAATGTGGCGATGGATGAGACCCTCACGGAGGATGTTGCAGCCGGACGGCGCAAACCGTTCATGCGCATTTGGGAGTGGGACAGTCCGCAGATCGTAATGGGGTCATTCCAGTCCTACGAAAACGAGATCAACCAAGAAGGCGTTGACCGGCACGGCATCACGGTTTCTCGCCGAGTGTCCGGCGGTGGCGCAATGTTCATGGAACCCGGGAACTGCATCACCTTCTCCCTGGTTGTCCCCACGTCTTTAGTCGAGGGCTTGAGTTTCAAGGACTCCTACCCGTTTTTAGACCAGTGGGTTCTTGCCGCACTGAAGCGGGTTGGGGTAGAAGCGCGGTACGTTCCCCTAAACGACATTGCTTCCGACAAGGGCAAGATCGGAGGCGCCGCACAGAAACGTTTCGCCAACGGCTACATGGTCCACCACGTGACGATGGCGTATGACATTGATGCCGTGAAAATGGGGGAGTGCCTCCGAATCGGCAAAGAGAAGATCCGCGACAAGGGGCTTCGTTCAGCAGTGAAGCGTGTCGACCCGATGCGCTCACAGACCGGTCTTCCCCGCCAGGAGATAATCGACGTGTTCTTGGACGAGTTCGCGAACCGCTACAACGCCGAGCCGGGGGAGATAACTGAGGCCGACCTTGAAGTTGCCCGCGAACGCGTCCAATCCAAGTTTCAAACAGACGAGTGGGTGTACAAAGTCCCGTGAAAACGATCCTCAACCTCATTTGGTTCTTCTTCGGCGGGTTCGCGCTGTTCCTCTCTTACATCGCGGCTGGGATTGTTGCTTGCATTTTCATCGTGACGATCCCCGCGGGGGTCGCAGCGTTTCGGATTGCCGGATTTGTGCTGTGGCCTTTCGGTAAAACCGTTGTGCGAAAGCCAGGAGCTGGCACCGGTTCTGCCCTCATGAACTTCGTCTGGTTCCTGGTGGCTGGTCTGTGGTTGGCGATGGGCCACGTGGTGACGGCCTTCGCACAAGCGATCACCATCATCGGTATCCCACTTGCCATCGCGAACCTGAAACTCATTCCGATCACATGTTTCCCGTTCGGCAAAGAGGTCGTGAAAGCGGCTCCAGGCCAAGGGTTTGCCGGAAGCTAACCCCTGCCCCTAGTTCTAGGCGCCGGCGAACCTAACAGTGCGTAGAACCGGGGCGTTGGCCTCTTCTGTGGCAGCCCTGTCCACGAAGACAACCAGGTGCCAGTTACCGACGTCTTCGGGGTCCAAAACCACTTGCCGAACCACCCACCAGTCGTAGTCACCGGCGGCCGTTTGCGGCAGATCATCGGCGGTTTCCAGGTTGGCTGCCAACAACAGGTCGGTGGTGTCGGGGGAGTCGTCAAGAGAGAAGAACGAGGAACTCCGGGATTCGTGGTCGATCCCGATCCCATCATGCTCATCCCAATATTCGTCGAGGCAATGCCCCCAGACATCCGGATCCGTGAAGTCGGGAAGAGCAGAGCCACCGTCCCCCAGCTTCTGAAGTGCCCGTTGTTCGGAGGCGGCCAGTGATTCCACGTCGTCGCGGGCCAACATTTCGATGCGGCGGAACGTGGCATTCCTGATCGCGGTCATCATCGCGTGCCGGTTCTTGGCAAAGAGGACGTTGCCGTTTGCATCCGAACCAAATGCAGCCTCGGCCGCATCCTCTTGACGGTGGGTTTTCGACCCGCTTGCGGGGGTGCGCCCGGCGGCCAGATCTTCCCATTCGGCCAGCAACGACAGGTCAACGGAGCCGAGCAGTTCGTGTAACCAGTCGATGATGCTGTCAATCTCCTCCGTCTTGTAAGAGTCTGGCAGGACCTGTCGCAGCGCTTGGTAGGTGTCGGAGAGGTATCGCAACAGCAGCCCTTCGCTGGTGGTCAAGTCATACTTGGCAACGTACTGGGTGAACGTTGATCCCTCTTCCAGCATTTCGCGCAGGATGCTCTTTGGGGAAAGCTCCCGGCCCCGCACCCACGGGTTGGTTACCGCGAAAACATCGAACGAGGGGAGCAGCAGGTCCGCTAACGGCTGCGGCCACGTCACCGCCTCAATCCTGTCCCGCCTTTCTTCGAACTCCAGCCCCTCCTCTCGCATCGCGGCGTATGCGATGTCGCGTGCCTTCCGCTGTTGCGCATACAGGACCGCTTTGGGGTCTTCCATCACCGATTCGATCACGCTGATCACGTCCAAACTGAACGTTGGCGCCTCCGGGTCCAGAAGGTCTAAGGCGGCAAGAGCAAATGGGGTAAGCGGTTGGTTCAAAGCAAATTCATCGGGTAGATCGCCGACTGCTTTGAGTTTTGCTTGCCCCGGTTTTTGGTCTTTCTTGGGAACCCTTTCGATGAGTCCCGCCTGGTTCAGGGATCGATAAATGTCACCCAGTTCCCGCAGAAACCGGTTGGAGGTCCCCTCCGTGCCAGCAGTTTGCGGGTTGGCTGCCGCTTCCGCCTGCTCGGCCAGTTTGATGAGCCTTTCTTCAGGGTCGCCAGGACCTTGAAGCACGTTTAGGAACATGGAGTGGCTGGTCTGGAAACGAGGGGTCAGTTTCTCCGGATCTGCCTTAACCAAACGGTTGTAGGTTGAGCGGTTCCAGCGAACCTTCCCTTCTGTTCTTGCACTTCGAGCCTTAGTTGCCCGTTTCGCTAGCTTTCGTTTCTTTGCCGCGTCGCCCGCCTCCTGTGCCGCGGTCATCCGGGCTTTGCGTTTGGCTGCCTCAACCTCTTCCTCAGCTGCCACGACCCGCACTGAACCTTCCAAGTCGTATCCGGCGCGTCCCGCCCGCCCAGCGATCTGGTGGAACTCCCGTGCGGAGATGTTCCGGGTGCGTTGCCCATCAAACTTCACCAGGGACGTGAACAGAACCGTCCTGATCGGCACGTTGATCCCCACCCCAAGCGTGTCCGTGCCACACACGATGGAAAGAAGCCCACGTTGAGTGAGCCTTTCCACCAGTCGACGGTAGCGGGGGAGCATACCCGCGTGGTGAACTCCCACGCCCTTCAACAAGAGTTCACGCAGTGTTTTCCCGAAGCCACGTCCAAGTTCGGTTCCACGCAGCAGCTCACGAATCTCCTGCTGCTTGCTTTGCGGCAGTCGAACTATCCGAGCAAGGTCGACAGCAGACTTCACCGCCTCCGCCTGCGTGAAGTGAACGACGTAAATCGGGTCCCGACCTTCATCGATTAGTCGTTCAACAACAGTGGGGAGAGGGTCAACCAAGTAGTCGTATTCCAAAGGAACGGGGCGCTCAGAGTCGCTGATCAGAGACACGGGACGCCCAGTTTTCACCTCAAGTTGCTCAGATATTGTTGAAGTGTCTCCAAGAGTGGCGGACAGGAGAACGAACTGGGGCTTCGTCAACTCCAACAAAGGAACCTGCCAGGCCCAACCGCGTTGCGGGTCCGCGTAGAAATGAAACTCATCCATCACCACCGTGTCCGCGTCAAGTTCCGGCCCCTCCCGGAGTGCCCGGTTCGCCAGTATCTCCGCCGTGCAACAGATGATGGGTGCCTCCGTGTTCAACGCGACATCGCCGGTGATCAGGCCGACATTGTGCGCTCCGAAAACCCCAACAAGGTCGAAGAACTTTTCCGACACCAATGCTTTCAGCGGAGCAGAGTAGTAGGACCGCCCTCCGCGCGCCAACGAGATGAAGTGGGCTGCCAGCGCAATCATCGATTTACCGGACCCCGTGGGGGTTTGGGCAATCACGTGATTGCCGTCAAGAAGTTCAATCAAGGCTTCTTCCTGATGCGGGTACAGCGGCTTCCCAGAGTCCGCCGCCCAGCGCGAAAACGCGTCCAGCAACTCTGCCGGATCGAACGCCCCACCTTCAGCGTCTATCTCTCCGGCATCCTCCAAATCGTCAAGCACCGCATTCAAGGAAACATCCATGCATTGATCTTCCCATGAGGCACCGACATCTAGTCCTTTCTGGGAGTCCGCCGCACTTTCCCCTGCCCGAAAGACGGTTCACCCACTAGGATTACTGCTATGCGTATTGTTCGGTTTTCTGATGGCTCATCGCCAAAGTACGGTCTCCTCAAAGACGATTCCACCCGGGTGTTTGTCCTCAAGGGCGACCCCCTGTTCTCTCCTGCAGAAGCAAGCGGCGAAGTATTTGAATTGGACGAGGTCCGCCTGCTATCTCCCGTCATTCCTCGATCAAAAGTTGTTGCGGTCGGGAAGAACTACGCTGACCATGTATCCGAAATGGACTCGGAGATCCCCGAAGAACCCATCCTGTTCTTGAAACCCAACACGTCAGTCATTGGCCCAGACGACCCGATTGTGTTACCGAACTGGTCTCACCACGTTGACCATGAGGCAGAGCTCGCCGTTGTCATAAAGACAATCGCAAAAGACCTGTCACCAGACGAAGTCGACGACGTGATTTTTGGTTACACCTGCGCCAACGATGTCAGCGCCAGGGATAAGCAAAAACAAGACGGGCAATGGACCCGCGCCAAGGGCTTCGACACCGCTTGTCCCCTAGGACCGTGGATCACGGTGAGCGACAGTTTTGACCCGGATAACGTGAGGATTACCGCCTCCGTCGATGGGGAGGTCCGCCAGGACGCTTCTACTGCCGACATGATTGTTTCGGTGCGGGAACTTATCTCCTTCATCTCCGGGGTGTTCACACTGCTCCCCGGCGATGTCATCTTGACCGGGACGCCAGCAGGTGTCGGCCCCATCCATCCCGGTGACCGCGTGGATGTGACCATTGAGGGCATCGGAACCCTAACCAACCCAGTGGTGCGCAGGTAACAACCCGGGATTGCGGTAACACGCACCATTTTCAGTAGCCACCACGAAACAGAACCGCCTGCAACCATCCCGATCTTTCCGGAAGTGGTTGCAGGCGATTGTGTTCTGCTCTGCTTGAACGGCCCTACTTGAGCGGTGCCTCCGAGGCAAACAGGGCAATCTTCTCCACTGCCTGCTCCCACAGGTCCCGGGACATCGCAGCGTTCACCCTCACCCATTTCTTGTAAGGCGCTCCCAACGTTGCTCCGTCGTTGACCGCGACCCCGTAGTCGTTGAGCAAGATCTTTGCTGGCGGCTCATCAAGTGCGTACCGGTCAAAACCAAGCCAAGTCAGATACGTCGCTTGCGGTCGCGAATAGTCCACCGCTGTCCCCGCCAACGCCTGACCCAGAAGGTCCAGATTCGCGCTCAGCTGCTCCAGGACCTCCCTCAGCCAGGGTTCCCCCTCTGCGTATGCGGTTGCTGCGGCTACCGATCCCAAGGCGGTGCTCTGCGAGGGCCGAACTTCTTCATCCCACCGCGCCCGCAAATCCGCATCCGGCAAAATCACTTGGGCAGCCAACAGGCCCGCAACGTTCCACGCTTTCGATGCCGCTACCGCCGTGACGGTGTGCTTCGCGAAATCGGGTCCCAGCGACGCGTAGGACACGAACGATGCAGAGTCTCCAAAGACAAGCGGCGAGTGGATCTCATCAGAGAAAACCAAGGCATCATACCGGTTGACAATCCGGTTCAGTTCCCGCATCTCCTCGACAGAAAGAACCCGACCGGTCGGGTTCCAGGGGTTACAAAGGATGACGAGGCCCGCTCCGTCCTTCAATGCCGACTCAATCCCCTCCAGGTCCAAAGACCACGCTTTCTTGGGGTCCTCAGCGTTTGGAGTGTGATGTGAGGGAACCGGGATCATCTCCCTGCCGTGGTTCTGTGGGATCGTCAAAAACGGCATGTAGGCCGGTGTGGGAACCACTACGGCAGAGCCCGGGGCGGTGAGGTTCGCAATCGTGTCATTCAAGGCTTTGAGGACGCTCTGACTCATCCGAACCCAACCGGGCTTGAGCACCCACCCGAAATACCCGTCTTGGAACTGCACAAGCGCGTCTGTGACGGCGTCCCGAGCCCACGGAGGTGGATAGCCAAGGAACCCTTCCCGCACGGCCCTAATCAAGCGTTCCTCAACTGGTGGCGCGGTCCCAAAGTCCATTTCCGCAACCCAGGCTCCAAGCGGTGCAAGGCCGCTTTCTGTTTTCATCCCGGTCCATTTGAGACTGCCAGCGTTTCGAAGCTCCGACTCACTGGGTTGTCGAAGGGCCATAAAACCCCTTCCTCTCTAGCCGCCATGCAGCGACTTTATTGGCGCGCGAGGGTGGCGGGTGTCCTCGTCGACCTGTCCTTCAGCGATTCTAAACCGGCCCACCGACACCTGTCGCATGTGCGGGTGGATGTACGCTTATGCATCATGTCTATAGAAACAAATCCTTCTGGTTCCACAAAAACCGCACCTCGCGTCCGCTTTTGCCCCTCACCCACGGGCACCCCGCACGTCGGACTGATTCGCACCTGCTTATTCAACTGGGCGTATGCCCGCCACACGGGCGGAACGTTCGTGTTCCGCATTGAAGACACCGACCCCGCCCGGGACTCCCAAGAAAGCTACGAACAGATCTTGGAATCTCTCCGGTGGCTTGGGATGGACTGGGATGAGGGTGTCGAAGTGGGAGGCCCGCATGGCCCCTACCGCCAGTCAGAGCGGATGGACATTTATCGCGATGTGGTCCCCAAGCTGCTTGAGGGCGGCTACGCATACGAATCGTTTTCCACCCCTGACGAAGTTGAGGCCCGCCACATCGCTGCCGGCCGAAACGCCAAGCTGGGCTACGACGGTTACGACCGGGACCTAACCGAAGAGCAGAAGGAAGCGTTCCGTGCTGAGGGGCGCCAGCCCGTCATCCGGATTCGCATGCCCGATGAGCCAGTTACCTTCAACGACCTCATTCGCGGGGAGATCACGTTCCAGCCGGGCAGCGTTCCCGACTACGTGATTGTGCGAGCCAACGGGGACCCCCTCTATACCCTGGTGAACCCTGTAGATGACGCACTGATGAAAATCACCCACGTTTTGCGGGGCGAGGATCTGCTGTCATCGACCCCTCGCCAGGTCGTTCTCATGCGTGCCCTGGTCGATCTGGGGATCGCCGATGAGGTACCCCTGTACGGTCACCTCCCATACGTGATGGGGGAGGGCAACCGGAAACTGTCTAAGCGAGACCCCGAATCCAGCCTCCTCCTTCACAGAGAAAACGGAATGATTCCCGAGGGCATGCTGAACTACCTGGCACTCCTTGGCTGGTCAATCTCTCCGGATGAAGACATCTTCAGCATGGAGGAGATGATCGCTGCTTTCGACGTTGAGGATGTGAACCCCAACCCGGCCCGGTTCGATCTGAAGAAGTGCATAGCAATCAACTCGGACCACATTCGCTTGCTTGAAGCAGATGACTTCCGGGACCGGATCGTTCCGTTCTTGCATCGTGAGTCACTGGTTAGTGCGGAACGTTTCGAGGATCTCCTTCCCAGGGAGGCTGAGGTTGTGGAGGCAGCAGCGCCCCTCGTTCAAAGCCGCGTGCAGCTTCTGGGCGAAGTCCCAGGCATGATGGCTTTCCTCTTCACCTTGGATGGGCAGATCGAGGTTCAGGATGATGCCCGCAAACAGCTTCGGGAAAACGCGCCGGAAGTTCTGGACGCGACCATCACTGCGCTAGAGGCTTTGGACCCGGCTGCGTTCAAAGCCGCCACAATCCATGAGGCGTTGTCGGTCGCGTTAGTGCAGGGGCTTGAACTGAAACCACGCTTTGCGTTCACCCCGGCGCGGGTGGCGATTAGTGGTCGCAGGGTCTCTCCACCGCTGTTCGAATCGATGGAAATCCTTGGGAAAGATCCCACTTTGACACGCCTCTCCAACTTGCGAAAGCAGCTTGCGTGACGGCCTTCACTGCCTGAATATTTGAGTCCATGGCAGTGTGTCGGGTAGCCTCTTTCATTGCTGACTTAAGGCAACGAGGGTCGGCAAAACCCTTGGGGTATGGTGTAATTGGCAGCACGAGTGATTCTGGTTCATTTAGTCTAGGTTCGAGTCCTAGTACCCCAGCGGATTGGTTTTCAAGAGTTTTTGACGAACCAACCTCGGGCCCCCATCGTCTAGCGGCCCAGGACACCGCCCTCTCACGGCGGCGACACG
>CAYFRT010000038.1:0-14778 GCA_964345585.1 uncultured Actinomyces sp.
CTTGGTAGCGGGGGGGAGACTCGAACTCCCGACCTTACGATTATGAGTCGTACGCTCTAACCTGCTGAGCTACCCCGCCCCGGCCCCACCACTAGTGGCGGAACCAGAGCCCCGAAAGGGAATTGAACCCTTGACCTTCTCCTTACCATGGAGACGCTCTGCCGACTGAGCTATCGGGGCAACAGAAGAAACAGTAGTTCAGGGGCCGCAACGCGCGCAAACTCCCCCACAGCCTTATGTGCAAAGTCACCACAAATGACAGAGATTCCCGCTCGAAGATTTCCTTGACTTTGCTTGCACACTTCGGGTGAGGTTGAAACAGACCCACGGGAAGGACAAATCATGGGCGAGGACAAAGATGTCATCGAGGTGGGCGGACACACCCTGCGTTTCACCCACCCCGAAAAGGTCATGTATCCGCCCACTGGGACAACGAAGCGTGACGTTCTGGAGTACTACCTGGCCATTGCACCGCTCCTTATCCCCCAGTCCGCGTGGCGTCCTGCCACCCGCAAGCGCTGGGTGGACGGCGTGGGCACACCCGCTGACCCCGGCAAAGTTTTCTTTCGGAAGGACCTTGAACGAGGGGCCCCGGAATGGCTCCCCACCGCCGAAATAGCCCACCGTAAACGCACCAACACCTACCCGTTGGTCAATGATGCCGCCGTCCTCGCCTGGTTCGCTCAGATGGCCGCTCTAGAGATTCACGTGCCGCAGTGGCGCTTTGATGAACGAGGACGACGCATGAACCCCGACCGCCTGGTCATCGACTTGGATCCAGGGCCCGGCGTGGACTTGCGTGGTTGCGCTGAAGTCGCGCTGATGGTCCGGGACCTTCTTGACACACGTGGTCAGGAAACCTTTCCCGTAACTTCCGGGTCGAAAGGCATCCACTTGTATCTGCCTCTAGACGGGGAGATCACCAGTGAAGAAGCAAGCGCTCTCGCACATCACCTCGCGCTGCAACTGGAAGAGAACCACCCAAGTCGGGTGGTTGCGATCCAGAAGAAGACTGCACGGGAGGGCAGGGTGCTACTTGATTGGTCACAAAACTCCCCTGCGAAGACCACGGTCTGTCCGTACTCTTTGCGCGGGAGGACGCGGCCGATGGTGGCATGCCCTCGTACATGGGAAGAAATTGAGGATCCTGGCTTGGAGCAGCTTTCCTATCAGGAGGCACTAGGGCGTGCCGCGAAGGGCGTGGATCCCATGAGGAAGTTGGGTTGGTATGGGGCGGTGGCGCCCACGGCCACGGCCCCTGATAGAGCCCCGAAAGGGAATTGAACCCTTGACCTTCTCCTTACCATGGAGACGCTCTGCCGACTGAGCTATCGGGGCGATACGGGTACCTTACCGAGGGCAAGCACCCGTAGCAAACGCTTTGCGACCGCGTGCGTTTACGGGTAGAGACCGCGGAGTCGATGCGCGTCCGCGACAGTCTTGACCGCCAGAGACGTTGCAGCGGTTCGCAGTGACAGATCACGTTCCGTGGAGAAGTCACGGACCCTGTTCCACGCGGCTGTCATGCGGGTTCGGAGGTGATCCTCTACCTCATTCACACCCCACCAGTACGACTGGTTGGCTTGCACCCATTCGAAGTAGGAGACAATCACGCCACCAGCATTCGCCAGAATGTCCGGGACAACGACGATGCCTCTTTCAGCGAAGATCTTGTCCGCGTCCTGGGTGGTTGGCCCGTTCGCGCCCTCCACAATCAGTTTCGCTTGGACCTTGCCAGCATTGGCGGCCGTTAGGACACCTTCCTTCGCCGCGGGAACCAAAACGTCAACTTCCAGAGTCAGCAGGTCGTCCCCGCTTGGCAGCAGTTCCGCACCTTCAAACCCGACGACGCTGCCCTTGTCCAAGAAGTACTGGTCCAGGGCTTCAATATCCAAGCCGTCCTTGTTGTAAATGGCACCGAAGATGTCGCTGACAGAGAGGACCTTGACGCCGGCCTCATGCAAGAAGCGCGCTGTGTGACGACCGACTTTTCCGTAACCTTGAACGGCAGCAGTGGACTGGGTGGGCTTCATCCCCAGGTGGTTCAAAGCCTCCAAGACGATGTGGGCAACACCGCGAGAGGTCGCGGTTTCGCGGCCCAGAGAGCCGCCCAACGACACTGGTTTACCCGTGACAACTCCAAGGGCTGTGTGGCCAACCTGCATGGAGTAGGTGTCCATCATCCAGGCCATGACCTGCTCATCCGTCCCCATGTCGGGGGCTGGGATGTCTTCCTGTGGGCCAATCAGGGGGAGGATCTCTGCTGTGTAGCGGCGAGTAGCCCGCTCGATTTCTGCCTTCGAGTGCTTCGAGGGGTCCAGAGTGACCGCACCCTTTGCACCCCCATATGGAATGTCAACGAGCGCACACTTCCATGTCATGAGCATGGCTAGCGCCCGCACCTCGTCCAAAGAAACCTCACCCGAGTACCGCACACCGCCCTTACCGGGGCCACGCGTGAGGTTGTGCTGAACGCGGTAACCCGTGAGCACCTCAATCCCGCCCTGGTCATTCCAGATGGGAACGCTTACCGTGATTTCTCTGCGGAATCGCGAGAGTACATCTTCAAGGCCCGAGTCAAGATCAAGAACTCTGGCAGCGTGCGCCAGTTCTGCGCGCGCTTCAACTAGTGGGTTAGAAGTTGTTGGTTGGTCAGTCAATGGGTGCCGCCTATGTGCTTCGTCGTTTCGCAGGTGCAAGCGCGCCGGCCATCCCCCGCCCACGGGCGAGGACACAGCGACGCTGGTCCATCCACAAAGAGAAACGGAAAACCCGCTCCCCCGACGGCCACGGTATCAAGACTGCCTATGACGCATCTTGGCGTCTTGAAACCTGGCTATCCGGCCCCGTCGCTGATCCCGGTGCTAGAGGTTCTGCGCCTCCAGGACTCCCTTTGCTTGGCGAGCTGCCCCCAGGGCGACATATTCCCCCGGCTGAGGAAGAACGATTTGCGCATCCAGGAACTCTGCGGCCAGGTCCTGAACTGCGACTGATTTTGCGCCCCCGCCAACCAAATGAACCGTGTTGATCTGAACGTCCAGGGCCCGAACCGCGTCAAGGGCGTAACGCATCAGGTTTAGCAGCCCTTCCACACCGGCGCGGGCGACGTGCGCCCGGTCGCTGTTGGCAAGGGTCATGCCGGAAAGAGTGGCCGTGGCCTCGGGAAGATTTGGTGTCCTCTCTCCCTCAAAGTATGGGAGTAGTACGAGGCCACCTGCGTCCGGCACTTCCAGCGCCAAGTCATCGTATTCGCGGTAATCCGCATCGATGATCTTCATCATGGCGTCGATGATGCGCGAGGCGTTCAACGTGACCGCCAACGGAAGCCAGCGACCCGTTGCGTCCGCAAAACCGGTAACCAAACCTGTCGGGTCTGCGATTGAGTGATCGCTGATCACGCCAACGACGCCCGAGGTTCCCAGGGAAAGCATTGCCTCTCCAGCCCCCAGGTCCAGCCCGAGGGCTGCACCAGCGTTGTCACCACATCCCGGGCCAAGAACAAGGTGACCCCAACCGCGAGCGGGGTCCCCAGTTCCTGCCTGCTCCCACGGGCCAAGGATCTTGGGGAGGATTATGTCTGACACGTCGTCGCGGCGCAGAGCAAGGGCGAGGAGGTCGGGCAGGTATTCCGCTTCCTTCCGGCTCATGTATCCCGTGCCTGAGGCGTCTGAGCGGTCCGTGACCAATGCTTCCAGGCCAGGCTCCCCGGCAATCTTCCAGGTGAGCCAGTCATGTGGGAGGCAAACCGCAGCGATCCGCTTGGCGTTCTCCGGTTCGTGATCGGCCAGCCAGCGCAGCTTGGTGACGGTCAGAGAAGCAACAGGCACGGAACCGGTGAGGTCGGCCCAGCGCGCCTTCCCCACTTCCGTGTCGCCGTCACCGAGTTCTGCAATGAGGTCCTCGGCAGCCTGCGCGGATCGAGTATCGTTCCACAGCAGCGCCGGGCGGATCACTTCTCCGTCACTGTCAAGGCAAACCATTCCATGCTGCTGGCCGCTAACCGCAAGGGCAGCAACATCTTCAAGTCCGCCGGCTTCTTCGACCGCCTGGAGGAAAGCATCCCACCACGCCGCCGGGTCAACTTCTGTCCCGTCCGGGTGTGTGGCCCTGCCCTCGCGAACAATCTTTCCCGATTCGGGGTCGACGATCACTACTTTGCAGGACTGGGTTGAGGTGTCAACTCCGGCGACGTAGGGGGTGGTGCTCATTTTTCCTCGCTCTTAGTTCTTTGCTTAGCCGATCAGGTGGCGCATGGCCTGCTGGTACAGCTCCACGTAGTGGTACTCGCGGTCGCCAGCTGCGTCTGCGTCGAAGTTCTCGAAGGCATCGGGGTCGGCCAGGAACTCGTCCATCGTTTCGCCCTCGCTCATCGTCGGCAGAGCCAACTCTTCGATGCCGGCAACTTCCATGAGTTCCTTGGTCTTCGGGTCTGCACGGAAGGCCTCGGCCTTCTCCTTCAGCATCAGGTACATTTCCATGTTCGCTGCCGCCGTCTCCCAGACCCCCTTGGGTCCTTCGGTGCGGGTCGGCTTGAAGTCGAAGTGACGGGGGCCCTCGTACCGCGGTGCGTCCTCTTGGCCCGCGAATCCGTTCTCCAGAAGGTCCACGGTGAAGAACGCCGAGGAAAGATCGCCATGACCAAAGACCTTGTCCTGGTCGTACTTGATGCCGCTCTGCCCGTTCAAGTCAATGTGGAACAACTTGCCCGCGTTCAGCGCCTGTGCGATGCCGTGGGTGTAGTTGAGGTTCGCCATCTGTTCGTGCCCAACCTCTGGGTTCAGGCCAACGATGTCGCCGTTGTCCAGTTGCGCGATGAGTCCGAGGGCGTGGCCGATGGTGGGAAGGAAGATGTCCCCACGAGGCTCATTCGGCTTCGGCTCCAGCGCGATCCGCATGTCGTAGCCCTGGTCCTTGATGTACTGGGCGACGGTGTCCAGACCTTCCTTGTAGCGGTCAAAGACTGCGTTGAGGTTCTTCGAGGAATCATACTCAGCTCCCTCGCGGCCACCCCACATCACGAACGTCTTGGCACCCAACTCTGCTGCCAGGTCGACGTTGCGCAGCACTTTGCGAAGACCGAAGCGACGGATGGAGCGGTCGTTGTTGGTCAGGCCGCCATCCTTGAACACCGGATGGGTGAACGTGTTGGTGGTGACCATGGGGATGACGAGGCCGTATTCGTCTGCGGCCTTCTTGGTCCGCCTCACGCGATCTTCCCGCTCAGCATCAGTTGCTTCGAAGGGGAACACATCATTGTCGTGGAAGGTGAAACCGTACGCGCCGATTTCGGCCAGGCCCTTCACGTATTCCCACGGCTCCAACGGCTCGCGAGTAGCCGTGCCGAAAGGATCAACTGCAGTCCAACCCACGGTCCACAGGCCAAAAGTAAACTTATCGCTCGGTTCAGGACGACGCACCATCAGAGACCTCCAACTGGTCATTGTTGAATATCATTTGTTGTGCAGTAAAACTATCCGGAACATAGCTGGATGTCAATAGTTGTGGGATTCAACTAATACCCTGCTTTTGCAGCCTTCGCGCTCCGTGCACTTACGGCTCCAGCAGGCTGTCCACAAGCCCGCTCTGCAACGCCAGAATCGCGCCCCCCACCGCGGCAGGCGAGGCCACGGGTGGAGCAGAAATCAGTTCCACTGTTCGAGAGTCGGACCCGATCATTCTTCGCTTCAGCTCTTTTTCCAGCGACGGGGCGAGCCACGGCAAAAGCGGAGCAAGAGAGGTTCCCAGAACAACAGTGTCGACGTCTAACAGGTTCGTGACGTTTGCCAGGGCAATGCCCAATGCCCACCCCGCCCGATCAACAGCTCTGATCGCGTCCATGTTCTGTTCTTCGAGGGCATCCACCAGAACCTGCGGAGGCGGCGCCAGCTGGTCCTCGAAAGTGATTGCTGCTTCCTCTGCTATTGCAAGTTTCCCCGCATACCGCTCAAGGCAGCCCCGCGACCCACAGTGACATTCAGGTCCGTCGGGATGAACGGTTGTATGGCCGATCTCGCCAGCTCGCCCCTGAGGGCCACGCACAGGCTCGCCATCGCGGATGAGAGCCCCTCCAATGCCAATGTCACCAGTCAAGTAAAAGAACGAGGACGGCAGGCTCTCTTGGTCCGGGACACGTACCGACAGGACCGCCAGCGCCTGAAGATTCGCATCGTTGTCCACAAACAGAGGAATGCCACCCAGGGCGTCCAGGAGATACTCCCCCGGCGCAACCATGCGCCACCCAAGGTTGGGCGCGTAGATAACAATTTGGCTTGTCTGGTCGACTATTCCAGGGATCGCCAGTGAGGCCCCCACAACCGTGGCGCCCATCCCTTCCAGCCGATCCAGCATGGCTGAGACCTGAGGTTCCAAAAGGCGGAAGGCTACGTCAGGATCAGAGTTCGCTAGGTTGCAGCCCTCCTCAAAACTGTCCACCTGCTGCCCCTGGAGGTCGACAGCTGCGCCGCAAATCCGATCTACGTTGATTTCCAGCCCTATACCGACCATCGTTCCGGGGGCGGGAAAGAGCGGGGTTCCCGGGCGACCCGCACTTGAACTCTCACCCGGAACGCCCTCCACCACGACATTTTTCTCAAGCAGTTCCCGCGCCAGCCGGGAGACAGTGGCCTTGGTGAGGCCTGTTTCAGTTGCGATGTCCGCTCTGCTGAGACCTCCTCCGTCTTGGAACAATGCAGACGTCACGAGTGCCAGGTTTGAGTGCCGGATCGACGCGTGGCTTGCCGCGCCGGCCGTCCCTCCGAGCCTTGACGAGAGGAAAGCTGAGGGGCGCACTTGGGTGGTTGGATCCGTCACGTCATCGAGTCTACGACCAAAAAACATTATTCGGCCCCGAGTCACTCAAACCACGCACTGTCCCCAGCAGTAGCCGAGGACAGCGCGTGGCATCTCAACATCGTTTTGGAGAACGCTCTATATGCGGGAGACCCCTGGACGGATAATCCGCTTCATGGTTGTTGGGTCAGTCTTATCCGTAAGTGCTTGCTCGACCTGGTCAAGCCCATAGACGGTTGTCACTAGGGGATCCAACTGGACCAATCCACGCTCCACCAGGTCAATCGCAATAGGCCAGGTGTTCGTGTACCTGAAAATCCCAGTCACATCTACTTCACGCATTGCGATCTCCGGCACTGAGAACGGGACCACGTCCGCGCTACCCACCAGGACAACGCAACCTCCTGGGCGTGTTCGAGCCAGTCCCGCCTGGATTGCCGCCGAAGACCCTGACGCATCAATGAAAACGTCGGCAGAGACGTCCTCGTATTCCGGAGAAGTAGGGTCAAATGCCTGATCAACGCCAAACTGGAGAGCAAAGTTTCGTCGGGTCTCCGACAGGTCAACGATGGAAACCTTCGACGCTCCAAAGGCTTTTGCAACTTGCGCAGTGATGATCCCAATGGGGCCGGCACCCGCGATGAGGACTGTCTGCCCGTTCTGCAGGTTAGCTTTCTGCACCGCGGCGATCGCTACTGACAGCGGCTCCATCAACCCCGCCGCATCATCGCTTATTGCGTCAGATACGGGGAAGGCGAAGTCGTCACCGATGGTCACATACTCGCAGAAGGCGCCATCAACAGGAGGGGTAGCGTAGAACTCCATTTCAGGACAAAGGTTGTAACGCCCTGACTTGCAGTAGCCACATTTGCGGCAGGGTTTCTGAGGCTCGATCGACACCCGTTCCCCGATGCGCCCAGCATCCACTCCGTCGCCCACTGCGACAATTACGCCGCCCGCTTCGTGTCCGAGGATCATGGGTTCCTCAAGCACATAATCGCCGATCCGTCCCGTCTCGAAGTAGTGGACGTCTGAACCACAGACTCCCACGCTTCCCACTTTGATTAGAACCTCGCCCGGAGCCGGTTGTGGAACGGGCCGTTCCTCCGTGGTGACTGTTCCGATCTTCTGGAGCACTGAGGCTTGCATGGTTTCTGGTAGATCATTCATTGACACGTATTCCTATTCTCAATTGTTTATCGCTGGGGGCGGGGGCGCGTGACGCCCCCGCCAACCCGCTAACGCCGGGTCACACGTCGGAACGGCAGCAGAGATGCCTTACTCCTGTGGGCTACCAGACCTTGTAGCGCTTCTCATCCGCGTTCACTCCGAATAGTGGCCCTTGGGGGACGAGGTCCTGGACGTCTGCGCATTTCCCCGTCAAATCGACGTTGAGGACCAAGTCGGACCCGTCCGGCGCCGTGTAATTCAGGTCAGTGAACCTTGTTGGTTCAAGGTCATCGGTCGTTGTAACCGCAATCCGTTGGTCCGCGAGAACCTTGGGGACCTGGTACTCCAGGAACACGTTGTCACCCTCCTCAAGAATGCGAGGGCTGGCAGCCGCCTCGGTCACCACGGTTGGATTCGTTTCCCTGTCGTAGTGCGTCGCACCCTGCAGGTAAGCGTTGTTTCGAATGTAAACGGGCTGCTTCACGCTGGGGAATTTCTCGTGGTCGCTGTCGGGCTGCTCCCCGATGAGCTGCAGGTATTCCTCGAACGACGCCGGGTGGCCGTCATAGACGGAAGTTCCGAAGCTGAATTCGGGTTCCCCGTGACTCTTATCGGAGTACGGTTCCTGCGTGCTTGGGACGAAGACGTTTCCAATGAAACGATCATCGGCCCCATAGATCACCGCGTAGCCCGCCACCTCGGTCGAGTTCGGCCTGTGATAAGGAGTGGCGCGATCCATAACCGGTTCAAGGCGCACAGAACCCAGTACGAGGTTTCCTACGTAAGCGCCACCCTGGCTGAAGGTTTCAATCGCCGCCGGAGACGCAAAGATGTTGTGGTCAACAACGTACGGGCCGTGGGAAACTTCAACAAAAATGTCGCGATCATTGTCATAGAAGAGGTTTCTAGTGATGCGCGTGCCCTGGGTCTGCCAGTCGAGCCACAAGCCCAACGAGCAATCGTTGATGCGATTGTGTTCAATGACGACGTCGATCGCGGCGTGGAGCTTTATGCCTCCGATCTCGTATCCGTAGAACTCGCGTTTCAGCGCGATGTCATGGATGTGGTTGTCCTTGATTGTGGAAAACACGCATCCCAGGTGTCCCACAACACCGTTCTGTCCGCAGTTATAGATGTGGTTTCGTCGAACGATGTGCGAGCCGATGTGCTCCTTGTCCCACCCTATTTGACGAGCGGAAAACACCGACTCCAACTGGTACTGGTAGCCGGGCTTGTCATCACGAAGGGTAAAGAAGTTGTGTCCCGTCGACTCCTCTTTTCCTAGGGAGACTGCAGAGCACTTTGCATCGTGGATCACGTTGTCTTCAATAATCCAACCCTTGGCCCAGTTCGGCCCGATAAGGCCTGGCTGATCGGCCGTTGGGGGTGCCCACGGAGTCGCGCTCTGAGCGAGCTCAAACCCACGAACCGTCACGTAATCGACATGATTCTTGATGGGGAAGAAAACTGATCGGCGAACGTTAATCTCCACCAGCTCTTCGTTCGGGTCGGCGCCATGGAAATTTGCCCAGATCAGCGTTGACTCCGGGCCTACTTCCGCGAACCAGCGGAACTTTGTTTGCGTCGGGTTGCTGGTCGGCACGGTCGTGCCCGTCCAGTCGTCCACGGTCTCGAGTACTTCGACGGCATTTTCAACTTCTTCGATCGAGGAGGCCTCGTAAAAGCTCTCCCCGTTGAGGTAGACGTCGCCCAAGTGTTTGCGTGGAGCTTCTCTACTCGGGTAAACAACCCAGTCACCCGCGACTTCCTCCGCAAACGGGTTAAAGTCCCCAAACAGCGTGTTGGGCACTTCGACCTTCCAGGTTGTGCCCCCGGTGTTTTCCCAACCATCCACCCTTTCGGACCCAGTGATGGTGACTTTCTCCCCCTCTGCGGGTCGATAGGTAATACGACGCTGGTCTGAGAGTCCCCCTCGCGCCGGCTTCACCCATTCTCGGTACACCCCCTCCCCAACCTCGACAGTGTCACCGGGCAAAGCCACCTGCGCTGCACGGTTGATCGTCAGAAAGGGGCTCTCCGATGTACCTTCGCCATGATCGGAGCCACTTTTTGCTACGTAAATCGTCCTGGACATCTTTCCTCATTGAGTTAGTTTGTGGATACGTGAAAATCGAACTATTTGCCAAACCCTGCCGTTAGCCCGGCGACCAGCTGACGCCTGCCCACGATGTACGCGGCAAGGAGCGGAAGCACAGACAGCACAACAGCGGCCAATACCGCCGGGATGTCAACCTGGAACTCGCCTTGGTAACTCCAAAGCGACAATGGGAGAACTCGTTTGTTAGAGCTCTGGGTAAGAACCAGGGGAAACATAAATCCGTTCCAGACATTGAGTGCGTCGTAGATCCCGACGGTCACCAGAGCTGACTTAGAAAGGGGCAGCACAAGGCGGAGCAGGATCTTCATATCGCTTGCACCGTCGACCTTCATCGACTCAAACAGTTCCTTCGGTATGTCTCGCATAAAGTTCACCAAGATCAACACGGTGATTGGAATGGCGAAGCCGACGGATGGAAGGACCAGCGCCCACAGGGTGTCATACAGGCCCATCTGAACAATCATGTAATAGACCGGGATGATGGTGGCTTGCATTGGAATCGCGAGGCCGAGCAGGATCACAGAGAACAGTGCCTGCGCAGCCTTAGAAGTGGACCGGACAATGTAGTAGCTCGCCATGACGCTGGCCAGGAGCAAAATCGCCACAGCCACGATAGTGACGAACAAGGAGTTGCCAAAGTACAGAAGGAACTTGTTTTCCAGCACCCTTTGGTATGCACCAAGCGTCGGTTCCGATGGAATCGAGAGAGGATTCTCGAAGTAGAACATCGATTGCGGACGGAAACTGGTGACAACTATGTAGTAGATCGGGAGGATGACGATGGCAAGCCACACGAAGGACAACGCTGCCCCGATGACATTTGGCCGACCCGTCGAAACACTTTGACGTCTCATTGGCCCTCCATTTGCGATTCCATACGGTGAGCCCCCGTGGCTCGGTTGAGTCCGAGTGACATGGCAAGTCCAATGACCACCAGGATCACTCCGATGACGGATGCGCCACCCATATCGAACGAACGGAATCCTGTTAGATACATGTCAAGCGGCAGGATTCGGGTCGCGTTACCCGGACCGCCTTGAGTAAGCACAAAAATGAGATCGAAGTAGGTCAAGGCACCCACCAGGATCAGCGTTGAAGATGTGATTATCGTGTAGCGGAGTTGAGGGATTGTGATATGCCAGAACTGCTGCCAACCGTTAGCGCCATCGATACGGGCGGCCTCGTACAACTGGATGGGGATTTGCCGTGCCCCCGCTTGGTAAAGAAGTGAGTGGAACGGGATAAAGCTCCACGCGATGACGAACAGAGCCACCCACAGCGCCAGGTTCGGATCTCCTAGCCAGTCCTGATTCAGGAACGGCAGATTCAGCGCGCTACCAATCCCAAAGTTCGGATCCAGCAAAGATTTGAACGCGATGGCGACCGCAGCAGACGAGAACAACAGCGGCAAGAAGAAAAGCACGGACAGCACTGCCCTGTACTTTTGCTTTCCTGCCATGAAAACCCCCAGGAGGAGGCTTATCGGAGCCTGGATTAGTAGAGAGGCAATGACAACCTTGACCGAGAGCCAGATCGCATTGTGAGTGAGGGGCTGAGAGAGAATACGAGGCCAGTTTTCGAGCCCCACAAACGTCGGGGAGCTCAAACCATCCCACGCGGTGAAGCTCAGGAACACAACTCCGACCAAAGGAATCAGCGCAAAAACGCCGAAAAACACAATGGCCGGGACCGCCAGCCAGAAGCCAGGCCCGGTGCGGCGGCGGTCCGCCGCACCGGGTGCTGCGATTTTACTCATCGCCTACTTCAATGTCGCGTTCATCGCGTCGACGAACTCTTCAGGAGTGCTCTGAAGCATGAAGACCTTCTCCAGGTTGGTGAGAAGCTCCTGTGCTTGCTCTGAAGGCAACGCCTGGTCCCAAGACAACTGGAAGTGAGGCGCATCGCGAACCATGGAGTACGCCAGCGTTAGGAAATCAGCGTCGTCACTCTCAGCCAGCTTGTCCTCAAGCCCTAGAACTGGCGGGACGCCGCCACCCTCAAGTAGGAAGTCGGTGTACTGCTCATCGAACACAATGTCGTTCAGGTACTCGGTTGCAATCTTCTGTTGCTCAGCTGTTGCGGTTGACGAAACTGACCAGTAGTTCGATGGGTTACCAACAATATTCAAGGGGTCACCCAGCCCGCCCTCGACTGACGGGAAAGTTGTTCCACCAATGGCGCCACTCTCAATCATCTCGGGAGCATCGGCCTTCATCGAAGAGTAGACCCACGACCCTTGGAGTAGCATCGCTGCGCGTCCGGTGTAGAGAAGTGCTTGGTCGGCGTTGGCATCCGCTGCGATAGAACCGTAGCCATCGATGAACGCTCCTTCCCTCACAAGGTCTTGAATTTTCGTCAATGCCTCGGCAAATGCCGGATTTGACCAAGCGTCTTCCTCGCCGTCAAGGACGGCATTGAATGCCTCTGGGCCGCCAATCCGGTCCGACAGGTACTGGATGTACATCAGGTAGGGCCACTTCGACTGACCTGCCACAGAGAGAGGAGCGATTCCCGCATCCTTGAACACGGGGATGGAATCCATCAGTTCATCCCATGTGGTCGGCACTGACAGTCCAACCTGATCGAACAGATCCTGGTTGTAGTAAAGGATGACAGGCTGGCTTTGCGCGTTCGGAATCGCGTACACCTTGTCATCGATCCTGCCTACATCTGCAACTGAAGGAATAACCCTTTCCAGAACATCCTTCGTACCTTCGGTTATGTCGACGACCTTGTCGTTGTCGACATACTCCTTCAGGGTGCCGCCGGCCCAGCCCCAGATCAACGTCGGAGCGTTTCCTGCACCCACGGCCGTCCGGATCTTTTCCTTGAAAGCATCGTTGGCGAACATCTCAACGGAGAATTGTTCGTCCGGGTGCTCCTCATTCCACCAATCGAACGAGGCGTTCCATAGCTGCTCGTGCACCCCACCAGTCACGGCCCAAGCGGTTACCTCGCTTCCATTGGAAGAAGCCCCTTCCGAGGAAGAGCCGCTTTGGTCTCCGGGCTGCACGCCGCCCCCGCATCCAGCCAGCAACCCTGCTGCTGCAAGAGCTCCAAGCCCCGCCATCAGTTTGTTTCGTGTTTTCAGACGCATTACGTGTCTCCTTCGACTTATCCATGTTCGAAAAGTTTCGATCTGTATCTACAACCCCTTCGAATACGCACATTGTTTCGATACGCAATAAAGACGTCAAGGGCTTTTGGCTTGATTTATCGCGGTACACCGTATTGAAACGCTTGCGTGACTTTACGAAACTTTTCGATCACGTGCAGTAAAGTTGATCGTAAGCAATGTTTGTGAGGGGGACTCATGAATCAAGAATCCAGAAGCCCAACGTTAACGGAAATAGCCGCTATGGCTGGGTGTTCCGTGTCAACCGTTTCCAAAGCTCTTTCAGGGGCCCCCGACGTAGCGAGCCATACGCGCGAGAAAGTCCGGCGGATCGCGGCATCAGCCGGATACAAATCCCGCAGCAAGTCCGCTGCCGCAAGATCATTCCATTCTTTGACGATGGCGTTCGAGTCATACGGCTCGATCTATTCCAACGAGCTACTCGCCGGAGCGCTGGCGCAGACAACCACTTCCGATTATCGCTCCGAAGTGACCATCCTTCCTGAACGCATTGACGGCCCCGGAGAAGCAAGTCGCTGGGTCGAAGAAACCATGGCCAACGGATCTAGGGGCGCACTTTTGGTTACGGGAAAAATCTCTGGTGAATTGGTGCGCACTGCCCAGAACGAGAGGTTTCCTCTGGTGGCGATTGATCCGAAGCACCGCACAAATCACGAGATAACGAGCATTGGCGCAACGAACTGGGCGGGCGGATTTGCGGCAACGGAGCACCTGCTCAACCTCGGTCACACAAACATTGGTTTCGCCGGACTGGACATGGAAGCTGATTACGCTGTTGAGAGGTTCGCGGGGTTTCGATCTGCACTGGAAA
Source organism: uncultured Actinomyces sp. (assembly GCA_964345585.1). Taxonomy (GTDB): domain Bacteria; phylum Actinomycetota; class Actinomycetes; order Actinomycetales; family Actinomycetaceae; genus Scrofimicrobium. The sequence goes on from CAYFRT010000038.1 coordinate 14,026, forward strand.
AGTACGGACACGCGCTCAAGGCAAATCTGGTCTACTACGGCAGCACTGACTACGGCTTCGGGAGAAGAGTAGGCGAGAGAATCTTGCGAGCAAAAGTGCGGCCAACTGCGGTTGTTTGCGTGGCAGACACTGCCGCCTTTGGAGTGATCGAAGCGGTACGACAGGGAGGCCTCACTGTCCCGGATGACTTGTCCGTGACGGGATTTGACGACATTCCCCCGGCCCGCTGGATGAGCCCAGAGTTAACAACCATCCGCCAGCCGCTTCGCCAGATGGGCGGCCTAGGTATTCGCACCCTCATCCGCCTTATCGAAGGTAAACCAGCAGATTCCCAGAAGGTCCAGCTGGCAACGACCCTCATAACAAGGTCCAGCACGGGGCCAGTCCCCCGCTGAATTCGGCGTGCCGCTTAGTTCGGCGCGATCAGCACCACGTAAAACCAAACGGGCGACACTCTTCCGCAAGCGCCAAGTCCCCTTCCAGCTCAACAACACTGGCACGCATCATCGCCCAAACCTGCCCCGAGAAGACACGCGTCGCACTGCTTACGCGGGAGATGCTTCAGGATCTCCAGCATCTGGCCAAGATCTTCGTATGTATAGTTCAGCGGGACCTGACTTCCATCCACCCCCGCCCCGATTCACGGGCGCGGTACCGCATCGTAAAGGCGTACTACCGACCTCCACTTTCCATAACATTGTTCCCGGTCCTTAATCCGGTTCCCGGAGCTCTAGGCGTGACCATTTTCGGCCA
>CAYFRT010000039.1:0-14388 GCA_964345585.1 uncultured Actinomyces sp.
CCCGCAAAGAAGGCTCCCGCAAAGAAAACATCGGCCAAGTCCGCTGCGGCAAAACTCGCTGATGAGAAGAAGTCAAGAGAAGTCGACGAAACTGCGCTCGAAGATGAGCCTGAAGAGGTTGAAGACGTTGAAGACGTTGATGAAGCTGACCTCGAAGAAGACGAAGAAGAAATAGAAGTCGTCGAGGTGGAAGAAGACGACGAAGAAGAAGCTGAAGAGGAGGAAGAGGAGGAAGAAGAGGAAGACGACGAAGACGAGGAAGAAGAAACTCCCGCCAAAGCGAAGGCTTCGGTTGAGAAGGTTCGGGGTTTCATCGTGTCGGATTCCGATGAGGCTGATGAGCCCGTCCAACAGGTTACGGTGGCCGGAGCCACTGCCGACCCGGTCAAGGACTACTTGAAGGAAATCGGCAAGGTCGCTCTTCTAAACGCAGAGCAGGAAGTAGACCTGGCCCGCAGAATCGAAGCAGGTCTGTACGCCGACTACATCTTGAAGAATGAGGGCGCGAATATGAGCGCCAAAGAGCGCCGCGAACTCACCCTTCTTGCCTCAGACGGGCAAAACGCAAAGAACCACCTGCTCGAAGCAAACCTGCGCTTGGTCGTTTCGCTTGCTAAGCGCTACACGGGACGAGGCATGCAGTTCTTGGACCTGATTCAAGAAGGTAACCTCGGACTGATCCGAGCAGTCGAGAAGTTCGACTACTCGAAGGGATACAAGTTCTCTACGTACGCCACCTGGTGGATTCGCCAAGCCATCACTCGGGCCATGGCAGACCAGGCTCGTACCATTCGCATCCCGGTACATATGGTTGAAGTCATCAACAAGCTTGCGCGCGTACAACGCCAAATGATGCAGGAACTGGGGCGCGAACCCACCCCTGAAGAGCTTGCGGCAGAGCTGGACATGACCCCGGAGAAGGTGGTCGAAGTTCAGAAGTATGGGCGCGAACCCATTTCACTGCACACGCCCCTTGGCGAAGACGGAGATTCTGAATTCGGTGACTTGATCGAAGACTCAGAGGCCGTTGTCCCGGCCGAAGCAGTCTCTTTCACCTTGTTGCAAGAGCAGCTGCACCAGGTTCTCGATACTTTGTCGGAACGCGAAGCCGGTGTCGTGTCCATGCGTTTTGGTCTGGGGGATGGACAGCCGAAGACTCTTGATGAGATTGGCAAGGTTTACGGCGTGACGCGGGAGCGGATCCGTCAGATCGAATCCAAGACAATGTCCAAGTTGCGTCACCCGTCGCGTTCACAGGTGCTCCGCGACTACCTCGACTAGTCGAGTCGGCACCAGTATTCAACGCTGAGCCGGGTGCACCTCCAAGTTGGGGGAGGCACCCGGCTTGGTAATTGTGGTTGCTGTCGCTGTGCGCCAGTCTGCTTGGAGTCCACAGGACGCTTCGCGGTCCTTAATGTGGTTCCCTGTCCTTAATATGCTTCCCGGTCCGTAATGTGTGTGTTATGAAAGCGTGGTGGCCCAAAATGGTCACGCCTAGAGCTCCGGGAAGCATATTAAGGACAGGGAACAGTGTTGTGAAACAAAGCAGAAGGCGCGTGTTCGTGGTCTTGGGGTAAGCGGGGAACGTTGAGCCTTTCCAGGCCTTCGGCCGGGCCCAGGTGTGCAAGTGTTGTGTGATCATCTTGGCTGGAGGCATGCCTGGCCCTCGTACACAAGGTGCAAAAAGAGGGATTTACGAGTGCTTGCCAAACCACGCGCGGGAGAAGCCTACGGGTTGCGCTTCTTGCACGACAGGCGGCATGAGACGGCGCACTAACGAGCGCATTTTGACAAAAGGGTGCACTCCAAAGATGCTGATTTCGGTGGGTTTCCCCTGTTTTTATCCCCGTAGCCAAGGTAGCGCCAGCGTGCCACCTGTCCTGGGTGTGCGTCCGGTTACTCCGATTCGAGGAGAGTCGCGCGTTCGTCTTGGACGAAAAGGGCCGTCTGGTAAAGGGCGTCGATGTGTTGGGCAGCGTGGTGGCCGCAGAAGAGCAGCTCGGAAGTCTTCATTACGGCCCGCACCCACGCACGAGCACCACACACGTCGCAACGGTCAAGTGCCGTAAGTTCGCGTGTCGGCTGCGCGTTTGCGATCTCCTCAGGGGAGACGTCTCTGTATGCCGTTCTGTTCATGTATCTATCACAACACGTTGTGGAACGAGGCGCACCTGTCAACGCCGATCTTTCGCCAATGGCACAACGGTTTTTGTGTGAGTCAGGGTTTCAAGCGTGTGGACTTTCCTGTCCTGGGAGGGGCAGTGCCGGAATCTGTCGGAGGGCCAATAGAATATGGGGTGTGGCTGATTTGAAAACGGAATACTCCGCTCGACACCTGCAGGTACTTGAAGGGCTTGAAGCGGTTCGTAAACGACCTGGAATGTACATCGGTTCAACCGACCAACGCGGGCTCATGCACTGCGTGTGGGAAATCGTGGATAACTCGGTGGATGAGGCATTAGCGGGCTCTTGCGACCGGATTGAGATTACGCTTCACTCCGACCACTCGGTCTCAGTTTCCGACAACGGACGCGGGATCCCAGTGGATGTGGTGCCAGGTGTGGGTCTGTCTGGTGTTGAAGTGGTCTATACGAAACTCCATGCGGGAGGTAAATTCGGCGGCGGTTCCTACGGTTCCTCAGGCGGCCTGCATGGGGTTGGAGCCTCCGTAGTGAACGCATTGTCGGCTCGGCTTGATGTCGAAGTTGACAGGGACGGCAAGGTTCACCGGATGGAGTTCCGTCGCGGTGAACCCGGGACCTTCAATGATTCGAAGGGTGGGGGACCGAATGCCCCTTTCGCGCCTTTCTCTGAACCGCAAGAGATTTCCGTCGTTGGGAAGACTAGGCGTGGCAAGACTGGTACTCGCGTTCGTTTTTGGCACGATTTCCAGATTTTCCCAGAATCTGAATCATTTTCTTGGGACCTTCTGACGGCTCGGGCCCGGCAAACCGCGTTCTTGGTTCCAGGACTGACGCTTGTCGTCAAGGATGAGCGGGGAGAGGACTTCCAGGAAGCGGTCTTCCGTTTTGAAGGGGGAGTCACCGACTACGTTGAACACCTGGCCGTGGACCGCGGAGTTACTGAGATCTGGCGAATCGAAGCTGATGCGCAGTACGACGAAATCGTTCAACAGCTGGGGGAAGACCAACACTTGCGCCCAGTTGAAGTTGAGCGTAATTGCCACATCGACATCGCCATGCGTTGGGGCGTCGGATACGGAACTGAGTTAAAATCCTTCGTTAATATCATTGCGACCCCGAAGGGCGGCACTCACGTCCAAGGGTTCGAACAAGGACTGATGAAAGTTCTTCGCGCCCAGATCGACAAGCAGTCGCGGCGACTGAAACTCACAGCTAAAGACGGAAGACTGGAGAAGGATGACGTCCTGGCGGGCCTAACAGCCGTGGTGACCGTGAGTGTGCCGGAACCACAGTTTGAAGGACAAACAAAAGAAGTGCTGGGCACTCCGCAGATCCGCTCGCTCGTTTCCAACGCGGTTAGCGACTGGTTGGAGAAGAAGTTCAAGAAGAGCGGGCGGGCCGATAAGCAAGAGAATCAGGCGCTGCTGGACAAACTTGCGGGGGAGATGAAAGCAAGGGCTTCCGCGCGTATGCACAAGGAGATCTCGCGTCGCAAAAATGCGCTTGAAACGTCCTCTTTGCCTGCAAAGCTAGCGGACTGTCGTTCGCAAGAAGTTGAAAAGAGCGAACTGTTTATTGTTGAGGGCGACTCGGCTCTGGGTACGGCCAAGGCGGCACGCTCATCTGCATTCCAGGCGTTATTCCCAATCCGCGGCAAGATCCTCAATGTCCAGAAGGCTTCCACCTCTGACATGTTGCAGAACGCAGAATGTGCAGCGTTGATCCAAGTCGTGGGAGCAGGTTCGGGGCGCACATTTGATTTGGATGCCGCCCGCTATGGGAAAGTGATCCTAATGACGGATGCGGACGTAGATGGAGCTCACATACGCACGTTGCTCCTCACGTTGTTCTTTCGTTACATGCGCCCCTTGGTTGAAGCCGGGCGAGTTTATGCAGCTGTCCCGCCGCTGCATCGCATTGAAGTGAATGCGAAGGGCCGCGCTAAGAAAGAGGTTATTTACACCTTCTCTGACGCTGAATTACAGCAGGTGTTAAGAAAGCTGAAGGCCTCGGGCAGGACTTTCAAAGAACCTATCCAGCGCTATAAAGGTCTGGGGGAGATGGACGCAGACCAACTGGCGGAAACTACCATGGATCCTGTCACTCGTCGGCTAAGGCGGATTACGCTCCGGGATGAAGAGTCGCTGAGAGAAGCTGAAACCGTCTTTGAACTGCTCATGGGCACAGTCGTCGGCCCTCGGAAAGAGTTCATCGTGGAAGGGGCAAACCGGATTTCGCGCGCACGAATTGATGCGTAAGCGATCTCCTGACTGATTGCGGGCTCTAATGGTCTACTCTGTCTTTGATGTCTAATAGTTTGCCTGCACTTCCTCAGTCGACTGCTGCGGTGGAATGGGTTGTCCTCGGACCCGACCACGGCATGGAGCTCTTTGAGCTTCTCTCCGCAGTTGAATACAAGGACCACGCACTGTTCCGTACCTCCCAACAGGAGGTGGACCAGATGCTCGGGCGACCCGACACTGCCATCGCGGTTGGTGCCTACGCAGTTGACGTAGCGCAACGGGGCCGCGATCAACTGGAGGACCGGGAACCGGGGGGAGGCAGTCCTGGCCAATTGGTCGCCTTCGGCTACATCGGTTTAGCCCGCAGTGGGGAAAAGGAAGCCATTTGCCACGGAGGGATCCACCCCGATTTCCGCGGCCTTGGCCTTGGGGAAGACGTCATGCGGTGGCAGACAACCAAGGGCGCAGAACTACTTAACAACGCTTTCCCAGGTGAACGTGGGCGGGTTGTGCACACGGTGGATGCGGGCAGGCCCGCACTTCACACACACTTGGAGAGTCTTGGCTATTCATGGCAAGACAGTTACGCGGAACTACGCCACGACTTGGCCAGAGTTCCGGAAGTACCGACGCTTCCCCAGTTCGTAGAAGTTCTGCCCTGGCATGACGAATGGGAACGCCCAACTCGGAGAGCTTTCAAACGTGCTGCCTCGGCGCTGGGGGAAAACGGCTCCGACGGGGTGGACCGATGGTCTGCGATGCGGCAGGACACCGAGCCACAATGGTCCTTCATCGCCGTCGACCGTTCCGGGGATCGTGCCCGCGTGATCGGTTTGCTAGAACTTGCTTGCTACGAACAAGACTGGAGCGCGCTTGGCTGGAAAGAAGGCTACATCGATGCTGTGGCAGTCTTTGACCTTGAGCGCCGCACACGGATCTTGGAGGCGCTAGTGGCCACGGCCATGGCAGCCATTGCCAAAGAAGGCTTAGACAAAATCGCAGTAGGCCTCGATCCGCAACGCGAGCAAGACATGATGGACTTCTACCTCAGCCTCGGTTTTGACCCACACGTGTGGTGGCGAACCTACTCTCTACAGGTTGAGCCCAAGGACAAGACACAGGCGGGTGACACAGCTCCCGTGCAGGGAGACCAATAGGTCTAACGTTGCTAACCGATGTGCGCAATGGGCGCCTTCAGTTCCGTCCCAGATGCGTCACGCTTCGCGAACTCAGAGGGTAGTTCCACTTCCACCCCTGCCGCGGTCACGGCCTTAGGCAGATGAGGACCCGCCCACGCGGTTTCTAGGCTGTTTTCTCCCATGAGGAATCGTTGTGCCCGCACACCCATTGTGGCTCTACCCTTCGGGGGGAATTCCGAAAGGAGCGACACTTTCCCACGCCCGGGGGCCGTTCCAGGCAACGCTCCATCAGGTTGAGAGATGGTCACAACACAGGCTTCCGGTGTCTCATTGACCGTGGAAAACGAGATGGCCTCGTCCCCATCCGCCAACTTGATTCCCGCCACGCCGCCAGCCTGATGCCCCTGCGGTCGGACCACGTCAATGGGGAACTTGAGGAGCTGAGCGTTCTTCGTTATGAAGACGGCGAAATCTGTTTCGTTGGCGTTCGCGACACCCACGACCTCATCCCCCTCATCCAACGTAATGACAGGCCAAACGTCGCGACTGGGGCGTTGATCAGTGCGGACACGTTTGACTACACCCAGTTTCGTTCCTACCGACAGGACAGTTGAGGCGGGGGAGTTTTCGTTGAACACACCAACCGGGCGTGTCTTGACCTCCGCCAGGTCCTCAAAGGGAATAGCCCCTGCGAGGGACTGCGCGAAGTCGGAGCGTGCCAAACTTGGCAGCATCTCCGCGCGGACTTCATGAGCCATCCCATCCGATGTGACCACATGAACCAGGCCGCGCGCTGTTGTGGGAGCCCAGGAAAGCCAAACATCGCCTCCTTCGTGTGGGGCCGAGGGCTCCTCGTCCCCCGCAATCCGAGCCAACGACCCGTTGGGGGTGAGAACCACAATGCAAGGCTCGTCAGCGATCTCCAAAGACCCAGAGGCCGGATCCGTTCCCTGAATCCCCTGAGAATCGAGTAGCAGCGTACGCCTGGGGGAGTTAACTTTGGCTGCCACGTCAGCAAGATCCTTGGCCACTGCTTCGCGTAGCAGAACCTCAGAGCTCAAGATCTTCTGAAGCCTCTCCATTTCGGAGATCAACTCTGATTGTTCACTTTGCAACTCGATCGTGGAGAACTTGGTCAGACGTCGCAGTCGCAGCTCCAAAATGTGTTGGGCCTGAATCTCGCTGAGTTCGAACGCAACAATGAGGCGTCGCTTTGCCTCCTCGGAATCCTCAGACGATCGAATAATGGCGATCACGTCGTCGATGTCCAGTACCGCCCGCAGCAGCCCCTCCACAAGGTGCAGCCGCTCTTTCTTCTTGTCGTACTGGAACTGGGCGCGCCGCCTAGTGACGTCGATGCGGTGGTCCAAGAACACCTGCAACATGTCTTTGAGTGGCAGGGTGCGTGGCTGTCCCTCCACCAAGGAGACCGCATTCATAGCAAAAGAGTCTTCCATTGGCGTGTACTTGTACAGAAGCGCCAGCACTTGTTGCGGGTCAAAACCAGACTTGATGTCAATCACCAGACGCATCCCGTGGTGACGATCAGTGAGGTTCGTGACGTTGGCAATCCCCTTCAGTTTTCCGGAGTTGACACCATCCTTGATTCGTTCGATCACCCTCTCCGGCCCCACCATGTAGGGGAGCTCAGTGATCACAAGCCCGTTGCGACGCGCAGAGGTGCGTTCAACGCTCACCTTGGCCCGGATCTTAAAGGAGCCTCTTCCCGACTCATACGCCTGGCGCACGCCGTCCAAACCGGGAATGATTCCGCCCCCAGGAAAATCCGGGCCGGGCACAATCCTCATCAAATCGTCTACGGTCGCATCTGGGTGGTCCAACAGGTGCAGGGCTCCGCGAATCGTCTCAGCGGGGTTGTGAGGGGGGATCTGCGTCGCCATTCCCACCGCGATTCCAGAGGCTCCGTTCACCAGAAGAGAAGGGAACGCCGCAGGGAGGACTTCTGGTTGCATGAACTGGTTGTCGTAGTTGGGGACGTAGTCCACGGTGTCCTCGTGAAGACCATCAGTCAAAAGACGCGCAGAGGGGGCCAACCGGGCCTCGGTGTACCGGGCCGCCGCAGGTCCATCATCAAGTGACCCGAAGTTGCCGTGTCCATCTATCAGCGGGAGGCGCAGATTGAAATCCTGGGCCAAACGCACCAATGCGTCGTAGATTGCCGCGTCGCCGTGAGGGTGGAGTTTACCCATCACCTCGCCCACCACGCGTTGGGACTTAACGTGCCCGCGGTCCGAGGTGAGCCCCATCTGCTGCATTTGGAACAGGATCCGTCTCTGGACTGGTTTGAGACCATCCCGCGCGTCAGGCAGGGCGCGCGCATAGATCACCGAGTAGGCGTATTCAAGGAAAGATTCCCGCATCTCGTCAGAGACGTCGATGTCATCGATGTTTTCCACAGGCTTGGTCTTTGTATCTTCGCGGTTTCGGGACATGAGGGCCATTATGGTTTATGTGTGAAGGAAATCTTGTATTCAAACGCGAACGGAGTGCCGCGCAGATGAGTGGTTTTGACAGAGTCCGGGAAACTGGTTTCCATGCGGAGCTCATAGAGCGTACCGTGGTGCGTTTGAACGGGGGACGGGCCCCAGAACAAATGTTGTACCACCTGGAGACCACCTTTGACGATGACTCTGTGTTTCGTCACCTCGACTACCTAGGGTTGAGCGCCGGCAGGCTTGTCGCGTTTCATTTGGACGAGGTATCCGGGGGAGTCATCTGGGCCACCAACACCATTCCCCTGCGCAACGTTGATTCCGTTGAGGTGTCACAGATTGTGGAGGGACAACTGGATGAGCACAGTCTGCTGGGAGGCCTTGAGCCGCACCTCTTGCTACAGATTCTCTTCAACACCCACGTGTCGTTAGATCTGGAGAAAGTTGAGTGCGACGACCCGAGCTGTGAATATGACCACGGATACTCAGGTTTGCTGAAGAAGGAAGGCCTCGCAATGCGTTTCTTCGATGATGAACCCGAAGGTCTTTCGTCCACCGCTGAAGAGGCCATGGATTTCGCGGGTTCTCTCGCCGCTGCTATGGGCACCTACTAATGGCCCCTGGTTTGGACTTGCCGGAAGGGGTCAGAGCGCCAGTGCCGCCCCGGACCCCTTGGGTCGGAGACATCCTTGACTCCGCAGCCTGGACGGTCGCTCCAGATCTTCCTGGAGCCGATGCAGAGGCCGCCGAAGTTTATGGTTTAGAGCCGGCGCACAGCGTCATAGTCTTGATGGTTGACGGGTTGGGCATGGTCCCGCTGGAAAAGAGGCTCGGCTACGCCCCAACACTGCGGAATCTTGCTTCTTCGCCCACCCGCGCACAAACCTGCAGTCCCTCAACCACGGCGGCTGCGCTCACGACGTTCACCACGGGTGCACTCCCAGGCCAAACCTCGATGGTTGGGTATTCCGTTAAACATGGGAAGTCCTCGATGACGCTCCTGAACTTCGCGCCCCAGGTAGACCCGTTTTCGTGGCAGCCCGTTCCCACAAAGTTTGAAACGTTCTCGGATGCGGGACTGGATACCCAGTTGATTACAAATCCCAAATTTGTTGGCTCGGGGTTGACTGCGGCAGCGTTCCGCGGGGCCAAGTTTGTTGGGAGGGAATCACTGCGTGAGCGGTTTGATGCCAGTCTTGACCTGGTACGCAAGGGGGCAGCGATGCAGGTCGTGTACTGGTCGGACATTGATCACGTGGGGCACCACTTCGGGCCTTCTTCGCCACAGTGGTCTGGCGCCCTGGAAGAATTCGACCGGGAGCTGGGTGTCTTTTTGAGTAGGTTGCCCGCAAACGTATCAGTGCTGATGACGGCGGATCACGGCATGGTCGATGTCGAAGAGCGGACCGACATTGCTGAGGTCCCCGCACTCAGGCAGGACGTCTCGATGATCGCCGGGGAGGGGCGAGCCGTGCACCTTCACGCCCGTCCCGGAAGGGGCAGACAAGTCGTTGACGCATGGAGTGATTACTTGGGGGACCGTGCCTGGGTGGTGCCGCAGGCACAGCTGCCAGACCTCATCGGGCCCGGCCCGGGGGTCGCTCGCGTGGGGGACGCGATGGTTTTGATGAAGGATCGTTCCGTGATTGTTGACTCCAGAACTCAAAGTGCAGCGTCAATCGCACAGCAAGGAGTGCACGGGTCCTTAACCGTTGAGGAGATGGAGATCCCCGTTTGGAGACTTGCCTGACGTTGGCCCCTTATCCGTTGGACTGACCGGGGCCCGCTTGGCTGGCTTGGCCCAGTTCAGTCGTCAGAACGTGTGCCAAAAACGATTTCGTCCCAGGTGGGAACTGGTTTGCGACCACGTCTGCGTTTTGTGGCGGGAGCCGGCTCCGCTGGCTGCTTGCTCGCGGGCGCTGGAGGGGTTTCTGCTGGTAAAGGAAGCGTGTCGGGATCTTCGATGGTTTGGCTTTCCTCGTCCAAATCCAGCCCGTCAATATCTTCGAGAACAACTTGACGTTTTCCCCGTGCCGCGTTGAGGTCAGCGAGCAACTTCTCCTGCTGCGCCATGTCATTGGTCCGCGGGGTCGGCAAACCGTGCGCCTCATGGGGCGAGGCAGGCACGGCAGATGCGGGAGCGAAGAGTGCACGAACCGTGCTGGGAGGAGCAACGGTTTCGGTAAGTTCCGTGGCCGCGCTATCCAAGGCAGTGACGGAGCCGAGTGTCGAGTTCAGCACCCACTGCGCGGTTCGCGACAGGTCATCGTCTGCGAAGCTCAGTGTCACAACCCATTCGTTGTCTTCATTGCGTGCGGCGGTCCACGAAAGGGAATCCACGTCAATCCCGCGCGACGCCAAGCGATCGACGACAAGATCACCCATGAGGGGGGCGTCAAGTTCCGTACCAACGCGGGACTGCTGGGCACGGGTAACAGCGAGGTTGATTTCGGCGGCCACTGGAGGGAAGTAGCGAAGTACCCGTTCATGCTCGGTGCCCGTCATCTCAGCGACCTCATGCGTTGTGAGCCCACTTCGCAAGAGACTTTGGATCCGCCCGGGCGAGACAGGGGTTTTCGACGAGGGTTCCTCCGCCATCGCGATTGTTGCAAGAGCTATGGCCGATCGAAGTTCGTCCGTAATTGCCGCTTGGAACCGTTGACCCTCATCGTTGGTGAAGATCAGTTCCGCGCCGTCCGCGGAGCGACCGAGGAATTGAAGCTGAATCATCAAACGACCACCTTTCCCCTCAATGTTGCCACTCGATTCCGCCTTCGGCTGTAAGACTCGTCGAGAGAGCCAGTTCTTCGTGACACTCACTGCCGAATGGTGCTAGTATCCCGGCGCAGACGAAGTTGCTAAATGCAACGCGCACGCGCCGAAAGGATCACGGATGGCAACCGATTATGATGCACCTCGCAAGGGTGAAGAGGACCTATCGGAAGACTCAATCGAAGAGCTGAAGTCGCGCCGCTCCGACATCGGATCAAACGACGTCGATGAGGACGAAAATGAGGCTGCCGAGAGTTTCGAGCTTCCGGGTGCAGACCTGTCTAAGGAGGAATTGACGGTCACCGTCGTTCCACCCCAGGAAGACGAGTTCACATGTACAAACTGTTTCTTGGTGCGGCACACGTCCCAGATCTCTAAGAACTCTGACCCTGCAATGCCAGTCTGCGTTGACTGCGCAGGTTGATCAAAGTGGCAATCTTTAGGCGCCGAAAACAAAAAGAACCGGAATCAATCCCAGACACGGTTGAACCTGACGACGATCAGGGCGAGGACCTGGTTTGGGAAGTCCGCGGACCAAAAGATGCGGGCGGACAGGAAGCCCCGGACGGGTACCTGGACCTGGGGGCACTGTACGTACCCCGGATCAAAGGCCTGCAGATTCGAGGCAACTTCGAAGCCGACAAGGTGACGATGCGTCGAGTTCTGCTGGTGCTGGGCTCCTCGGGAATCACTGTGAGCGTTGCTGCCGCCCCGACAAGCGGTGGTGCGTGGCCCGAACTTGCCACACAGATTGAGAAGAGCATCACGACAGCCGGGGGATCGGTTGAACGCGAGGACGGCCCTTACGGGCTTGAGCTGCAAAGTCGCGTAGCAACTTCCCTTCCAGACGGCTCCAAGGCCTTGGCGCCCTTGCGGATCATCGGGTGCGAGGGGCCCCGGTGGCTCACCCGCATTGACATGCAGGGCGCAGCGGTGGCGGGCGACAAGGCTCAGAAGAAGGCCATGGAAGACCTCATCGACCGGCTGATCATTCGCCGTGATGACGCCCCGCGAATAAGGTTTGAGCTGCTCCCGCTTCGTCTTCCTAAGGAAGCGTTGTCGGGTGAAGAGACTAACTGAGCGTCTAAAAGATCTGTTCGTTGGCCCGTCTGGTCAGAGGACGGATGAAGACCTTGGGCCAGCGACGTTGGACGCGCTGATCCGCGACCGCACCCCGATTCACGACTGCGTTGCACGTCAAGGGTGCACAGTTGGTGGAACCGTGACGTCTCTGGGGCCGGTGAGCAACAGGGACCGCACCTCGTTCCAGGTGATGCTGGATGACGGAAGCGGTACATCTATGCGTGCTCGCTGGCTTGGACAGTCCAAAGTGCCGGGAATAAAAGTGGGGTCCATACTGCGACTACGGGGCACTCCCCAGGCGGAACGCAGTGGGTTTTTAATGATTGATCCCGCCTACACCATCCTTCGTTAGGAGCTGTCATGTCGGAAAGTCAGAAGGGCTGGGTGGGGCAGTTAGGGTCCGACTCTTTTTCATTGAGCCAATCGATCGGTGGTTGGCGAGGTGCGACTGAGTCACTCCTGCCGGGATTAGTCTTTGTTGTCACGTATGTGATCACCCGTGACTTGACCTGGACTCTGGCCCTGTCGGGTGGCATCGCGGTTTTATTTGTGATTCTGAGGCTGATTCAGCGAACTCCGATAACGCAGGCTTTTGCCGGGTTGCTGGGGGTCGGGATCGGCGTGGTTTGGGCGGCGCTTTCTGGTCGGGCCGAAAACTACTTTGCCTGGGGCCTAATAACAAACGTGGCCTTTTTCTCGGTATTTCTGCTGAGCCTGCTCGTCCGCCGATCTGCGATCGGCTTGCTGATCCAGTTCTTCTATGGGATGCCTTCAGGCTGGAGAAACTCTCCCGAAGGCCGGCTTCTTTCAAAACGCGCGGTCGCAGCCACATGGGTGTGGGTGGCGGTCTTCGGAGTTCGTGTAGCAGCGCAGGCTCCCCTGTATTTTGGGGAGCACATCGTGGCCTTGGGTACTGTGAAGTTGGTGCTGGGGCTTCCATTGTTCGCTGTTGGAGGCTGGCTAACCTGGGTGCTGCTCAGAGGGGTTCTTCCTGCGGTTGCTGAGCAAAGCAAAGAGGAAGAAACGGAAGAACTTGAGGCTGGAGACGGCGCTGCCGACTGACTTTGGGGCAGGGCGCTAGCCCTGGACCAGACTTTCCAATTCCCGAACGGCTGCATCCTGCCCTCGGGAGGTTACAAACAGGAGGTCGTCTCCGGCCCGCAACGCTTCTCCCTTTTGGATCGGCATGGGGTTGCCGTCTCTCACCTGCGCTGCGACGACTAGGCCGGCGGGCCATACGACCTCGTCCGGGTATTTGTCCAGCAGAGGGGAGTGAGTCGGAATCTCTATGGTGTACACCGCGGTGGCCAGCTGGTCCACGGCACTGACTTGGACGGCCTGACCGACGCTCACCGCGGCGGCCACGACAGCAGAGAGGGAACTCGGGGCAGAGGCCACCGCGTCAATGCCCCAGTTCGAGTTAAACATCCACTCGTTGGAAATGTGGTTGGCCCGGGCAACGACTTTTGGCACCCCAAACACCGTCTTCGCTAAGAGTGATACAACAAGATTCACCTTGTCATCACCGGTGGCGGCGATTAGGGCATCGCACTCACGCGTTCCAAGTTCCTCCAACACCGATAGGGAACCAGCGTCCCCGAGCACCCACTCCGCATCGGGAACCTGTGAAACCTTGATGGTCTTTGGATCCTTGTCCAACATCGTCACCTGGTTCCCACTTTTCAGCAGGTCGATGGCGGTGGCGCGTCCGACGGAGCCGGCTCCGACGATTACGATTTTCATTCGTCGACCTCTTCGGGATTCGACTCCAAAATGTCTCTTATTCGCCGTGCATCCGACCCATCAACGGCGAGGTACAGTTCATCATCCTTCTGCACGAACATGCGGGCATCGGCAACCACTACCTCCGACAGTCGTGCGACGAAGGTGATTCGCCCCCCGGTTTGTGCCTCTACCGTTTTGAATGACACCCCGTACCAAGCAGGGCTGGGCCTCACCTCAACCAGGGAAACCTGCCCGGTCGGATGAGTCCAAGCGACCTGAGCATTTGGTGGAAGAAGTCGCGACAAAACTGCTGTGCCAAGGCGCATCGATGAAGCGATTGTGGGGATCCCCAGCCTCTCAAAAAGGGCAGCCCTTTCAGAGTCTGCAACCCTGGCAACCACGCGTTCGACACCGAATTCCTCGGCCACGGTTCGGGTGGCGATGATGTTGGAGTTGTCCCCATTGGTGACGGCAGCAAACGCGTAAGCACGCGCAATTTGTGCCTTGGTGAGCGCAGCCTTGTCGAAGCCGTTACCTGTTACACGCTGGCCGGAGAAGTCGGGATCCAAACGATCGAAAGAGGCCGGATCTACGTCGATTATTGACACTGAGTGGCCGTCCGCATCCAGCCGGTCGGCGACCAGAGCGCCCACGCGCCCACATCCCATGATTACGAAGTGCACGTTGCCAAACTACACCAGCATTCGACGTGGTGGCTTAAATCCACTCGTTCGCTTCCGGTTTGCATTTGGCTGCTTGTGAGAGCCGATGAGTTTGTGCGGGGAGAGGAACGCGCGGACGAATCCCTTGAAGAATTTGGCGAGTGAAG
>CAYFRT010000040.1:0-13837 GCA_964345585.1 uncultured Actinomyces sp.
CGAGGGCGGGCAGAGAAGAGCGAGGGTGGGCAGATGCCGGCTGGCGAGGGTGGGCGGAGAAGAGCGGGAGCGCGGAGAAGAACGAGGGTACGCGCAAAAGCGCGGGGATGGGCGCAGATATGTGGAGGCGTCACTTCAGCACCGCGTCGATGCGAGATTCCCCAGGCGGGGCTGGTACTTTGGAAGTGATCCGGGGCTCCCGCCGAGCAGCCGGCGTTCTTGACTCTGAGAGGCTGGACCCTATGTCTTGGGCCGACAACGCAATATGGTGGCACGTTTATCCCCTGGGGTTTGTGGGCGCACCGATCCGCCCCGACGATCCCAACAAGTCTGTCTTTGAAAGTACAGAACATTTGGAGACGGTTGCGGCCTCGCGGCTCCCCCACCTGACCCGCTGGTTGGACTACATGGTTGAGATGGGACTGAATGGGTTGTTGTTGGGGCCGATTTTTGAGTCGTCCTCGCACGGGTATGACACGATTGACCAGTTCAAGATTGACCCTCGCCTCGGCACCGAAAAAGACTTCGACGACCTGGTTGCGGCCTGCAAACAGCGCGGGATCCGCATTGTGCTAGACGGCGTCTTCAGCCATGTCGGCTACTTCCATCCCCAGTTGCACAGGGCGTTGAAAGAGGGGCCGGATGGAGCCTCGGCCGCCTTCTTCGACATCGACTGGGACGCTGAGGGAGGGCCAGCGCCGAGAGTGTGGGAGGGCCATGGTGGCCTGGTCCGCTTGGACCACGCCATGGAACAAGTGCAGGACTACGTTTACGAAGTCATGGACTACTGGTTGAACAGGGGTGTCGACGGTTGGCGTTTAGATGCCGCCTACTCGGTGCCAACCGAACTCTGGTCCGCAGTCATCCCAAGAGTGCGCGAAGCGCACCCGGAGGCGTGGTTCTTGGGCGAGGTGATCCACGGCGACTACCCCACCTTCGTCGAAGAATCGAAGGTCGACACAGTCACGCAATACCAGTTGTGGAAAGCCCTCTGGTCCAGCCTTGTGGACAAGAACTTTTACGAACTCGACTGGTCAGTACAACAAAACAACGAGTTCCTGGATACCTTCATCCCGAATACCTTCTTGGGCAACCACGACGTGACACGCATAAGCACGACGGTGGGTAGCGACCTTGCCATCACCGCATTGGTCGCGCTGATGACCATGCCCGGCATCCCCTCGATCTACTACGGCGACGAGCAGGGATACACCGGCGAGAAAACCGAAACCCCCACCGGCGATGACCAGGTGCGTCCGGTGATGCCGGAGAACCCCTCGGACTTGTCGGACCTCGGATTGGGCGCTAACCAAGCACACCGCGCCCTCATTGCGCTGCGCCGCGACAACCCGTGGCTGGTCAACGCCCGCGTCGAAAAACTGGAACTCACCAACACCCACTACAAATACCGGGTGCGCCAGCACGGCGGGGATGCGTTCCTGGACGTCACATTGGACCTGGACCAGACCCCGCACGCGCGCGTCATGAGCGCCGACGGACAGACCCTTTGGGCCCAGCCATAGCCCCAAACGCGCCGTTACGCTGGACACAGTTGGGAAGGGCAGCCTCGTGACACAACAGTTAGCGCCGTGGTCAGTGACTGGCAACGCCTCGCCCAAAAAACGCTGCTTTCCCTCCTGGGGCCTGAAAGTCGCGATGGCCATCACAGGCCTGATCTGGGCCGCCTTTGTTCTGGTCCATCTGTTCGGCAACCTGAAAGTCTTCGTCGGCTGGGAGGACTTCAACGGCTACGCGCACTGGCTCCGACACGCTCTTTACCCGCTGCTCCCCTCGGGCTTCCTGCTCTGGGCGTTTAGGATTGTCCTCGCATCAGCGCTGGTCATCCACGTTTACGCGGCCACAGTGCTCTATATAAGGGGCCGACGAGGGGGAACCGTCAGATCCTGGCGCAACCTCCAAGCCAGGCTTGGCAAAGGTGGCCGCCTCCAGGCTGTCTCAGCCGCACTGATGCCCATCACTGGGCTCATCATCTTGGCGTTTGTCATCTTCCACATCCTGGACCTGACGATCGGTCTCCCACCCGTCGCGGGGGCGGGGTTTGAGGCGGCGACAGGGGAAACCTCGTTCGCCTACCAAAACCTAGTTGCCTCATTCCAACGCCCGTGGATTGCCGCGTTCTACGTCATCACCATGGTGCTGCTCTCGCTTCACGTGTTCCACGGGGTCAGAACCGCCGCGACCGACCTCGGCGCCATGGGGTATCGCCTTCGCGCCGTCGCGACTTGGGTGGCCGGTTTCGCAGCCATCGCGATCCTTTTGGGGAACGGCCTAATCCCACTAGCAGTCCAGTTTGGGGTACTCACATGACCACGTTCACACCACCACATCCCCACATCACCGGCGTCCGCGCAGGCGACAATCTTCGCTCCAATGTGCCCGAGGGCAACCCGGCAACCGCATGGGCTCGCCGCAAAAATGATTACCGCCTGGTCAGTCCCCTCAACCGGCGAAAGTTCAAAGTCGTCGTCATCGGAACGGGTCTGGCTGGAGCGGGGGCTGCTGCCACCCTCGGCGAACTCGGCTACGACGTTCACGCTGTTACCTACCATGACTCCCCCCGGCGAGCACACTCCGTCGCAGCCCAAGGCGGCATCAACGCGGCGCGCGGCCGCAAGGTCGACGGGGATTCCCTGGAACGCTTCGTCAAAGACACGGTGAAAGGCGGCGACTTCCGCGCCCGTGAAGCTGAGGCCTACCGCCTGGGCGAGGAGTCAATCCGCGTCATCGACCACATGAACGCCATCGGCGCCCCGTTTGCCCGTGAATACGGTGGCACCCTGGCAACAAGATCGTTTGGCGGAGTCCAAGTTTCCAGAACCTACTACACCCGCGGGCAGACCGGTCAGCAACTTCAGATCGCTTCCGCCCAAGCGCTCTGGCGGCAGGTGAACGAGGGCAGAGTCACGCTTTACCCTCGAACCGAAATGCTTGACCTGATCATGGAAGATGGCAAAGCCAGGGGTGTTGTCGTCCGGAACCTGGTGGACGGAGAAATCTTCTCCATCCCCGCGCACGCAGTCGTCCTCGCTTCCGGCGGCTACGGCTCCGTGTACTACTATTCCACGCTGGCAATCAACTCCAACGCCACCGCCGCCTGGCGCGCCCATCGCCGCGGTGCCTACCTCACCTACCCCAGTTTTGTGCAGTTCCACCCGACCGCGCTCCCTGTCAACTCAAAGTGGCAATCCAAAACCATTTTGATGAGCGAGTCTCTCCGCAACGACGGCCGCATCTGGGTGCCCGCAAAGAAGGACGACACGCGAGCCCCTGGGGATATTCCCGAGGAGGAACGCGACTACTACCTCGAACGCAAATACCCCGCGTTTGGCAACCTCTCCCCCAGGGACATCGCGTCCCGGGCGGCCACAGAGCAAATAAACGCGGGCAAAGGCGTGGGACCACTCAAGAATTCGGTGTACCTGGATTTCTCAGATGCCCTCGCCCGCGTCGGCAAGAAAACGATCGCCGAACGCTACGGGAACCTCTTCACCATGTACAACCATGCGACCGGCGAGGATCCCTACACCGTTCCCATGCGCATCGCCCCTGGCGCCCACTTCACCATGGGCGGCCTGTGGTCCGACTTTGACCTCATGACCAGCATCCCCGGGTTGTTCGTGGCGGGCGAGGCCGGCTGGGCGTACCACGGCGCAAACCGCCTTGGCGCGAACTCCCTGCTGTCGGCGTGCGTGGACGGGTGGTTCACCATTCCCTTCTCGGTTCCTAACTACCTGGCGGGCGAGGCCAACACCACCCTCCCCACCCACGACAGCCGCGCGGTGAAAGAATCAGAGACGTTCGTGGACGAACGCATCTACGCTCTGCTTTCCGTTGGAGGTAAGACCAGTCCGATGGAGTTCCATCGAAGGCTTGGCGACATCATGTACGGCTCCTGCGGGGTGGAACGATCCCAAGAGTCTTTGGAACGAGGACTCCAGGAAGTGCGCGCCCTACGCAAAGAATTCTGGCGAGACGTTGCCGTCCCCGGCACTGGCACCCAAATCAACCAGACCCTGGAGAAGGCTGGCCGGGTCGCCGATTTCCTGGAACTCGCCGAGCTTATGATTGTCGACGCGCTGGACCGCGAAGAATCCTGCGGCGCCCACTTCCGCACCGAGTACCAGGATCACGGCGAAGCGAAGCGGAACGATGAGGAATGGGCTCTCGCCTCCGCCTGGGAAAGCACTCCCCTGGGGCCGGACGACTACGCCGGCCAGTTCACCCGCCACGGAGAACCACTGACCTTCGAAGCGGTTCCGTTTGCAACAAGGAGCTACGCGTGAACCTCAAACTGAAAATCTGGAGGCAACCAGACGCGAAGTCCCGCGGCCAGTGGGAGGAATACGACGTCACCGACCTTGATGAGTCTATGAGCGTCCTGGAAATGCTTGACCGCCTCAACGAACAACTGGTGTCCGAGGGCAAAGAAGCCGTCGCCTTCGAATCCGACTGCCGCGAGGGCATCTGCGGGGCCTGCGGGATGATGGTGAACGGTTTCGCTCAAGGCCCTCAACAAAACACGCCCGCCTGCCACCAGCGGCTTCGCAGTTTCAAAGATGGGCAGACCGTGCGGTTAGAGCCTTTCACTTCCGGTTCCTACCCGGTGTTGCGGGATCTCATCGTTGACCGCCGCGCCCTCGACACTGTGATCCGGGCTGGCGGTTTCGTCTCCGTCAACGCCGGGACTGCCCCTGACGCCGAGGCCCTACCTGTCAACCACACAACCGTCGAAGAAGCCCTCGACTTTGCTGCCTGCATCGGTTGCGGCGCGTGTGTGGCGGCGTGCCCGAACGGGGCTGCCCATCTGTTCCTCGGCGCGAAGTTGTCCCATTTGGGGATGTTGCCGTTGCCCTCGGAGGAACGTTCTCGTCGGGCCAAATCGATGGTGGCTGTCGCAGACTCACTGTTCGGACCTTGCTCCAACTATGGGGAGTGTGCGTTGGCTTGCCCTGCCGGAATCCCCCTGACTGCGATTGCAGCGGTGAACAAAGAACGCATGCGTTCCGGGTTGAAGAGGAAATTGTTCAGGACTTCGTGAGATGTTCAGGTGTCCTGGTCCGCGTCTTCACTCAGTTTGAAGGTGGCTACCGTTTCGTAGCGCGGTCGGCGCCCCGGTCCTTCGCGTAGGTACGAGGCCACCAGATGTGCCTCCTCCGCCAACCAAACCTCTGAAGAGAACGTGTCGAGAACTTGCAGCCACTTACCGGCGGGTGCGGCACGGCGGAACCTTGCCACAGTCATGTGGGGGACGAAGGTTTGCCCATCGGTTTGCACTCCCGCCTTGTTCGCGGCATTCCGCGCGGTCACTGCCAGCGGACCCAAGTCCCCCTCGACGAGGTCTGGGCGAAGCCACAACACCTTTGCTGTGACCGCATCGGGGAAAGCGCCAGCGCCTCTGAAACCGAGGAGTGGGGGTTGTTGTTTGCGGAAACCTCGCGCCAAACGCAGAACCAGATCATCGATTTTCCGGTCCGGAACAGCCTTCATGAAGGACAGCGTGATGTGCCATTGTTCTTCTGGAACCCAAGAGATCTGAGGCCGGGCACTCAGGAACTCTGCGATCTCTTCCCGAATCTCTTCCGGCGGAACCAATGCCACAAACATCCGTTGAGCCATGCCACTACCTTACGTGGGGCGTCACCGAGGCTGGCGCGCTCAGACCCGCACCGCTGGTTCTACGCCTTCCACTTGCGGGAACAAACCAATATCAGCGAGCACAAGGTTTCCCGCCAGCGAAGGACCGTCTTCCACCAGGAGGCCCGCTTTGTACACCCCGAACGTCACGGTGGTATCCGCAGGCAGAACAACCTCGTCAGCCGCAAAACCAGTGTCCGAGTCCAAACCGCTAGGTATGTCCACAGCGACCACCGCGAAAGTCGCGCCCTCCGCCTGCGTCTCAAGGGCCGCCTCCACAACTGCCCTCGCTGTCCCCCGCAAAGCGGCCTGGCCGGCCGACCCGGTCCCGAGCATCCCATCGACCACCACCGCGACACCCGGGAGCATCTCCCGAGCAGCCGCAACAACTTCCGCACGTGGCGCGCCCGGGGCTACCAGAACCTTGGCGCCGGAGGCTACGGCGGCGGCCATTCCGTCCTCGTGAACCCTCCCCATAACGGGGAGGATCGCAACCTCGACACCGTCGGAAGCCAGGTTGGCTGCCGCGAAGAGCGAGTCTCCCCCATTGTTTCCGGCTCCGACCAGGATTAGGGCTGGGCCGTGAGCCTGGTGACGCTCCGCCAACAGGGACAAGAGCGTCTCAGCCAGCGCCGCCGAAGCCCTCTGCATCAACGGCACCCCCGCCTCAAGCAACGGTTTCTCTGCCGCCTGCACCTGCGCTGCCGTGTATCCGTCCATGGCCCAAACCTTTCCGTGAAACTCTTCTTTGTTCCCGCACTCCCGACCTAAGCAAACACGCCGGGAATGTGGTGTCCGCAAGCCTCGCAATGCCCGCGCCCATCCTCGTTGACGTTCAGCGCCCAGGAGCGAATGAAGTATCGGTCTCTTCCGATCACCTCGGCCCCGCAGGCAGGGCAGTACGTGGACTGGCCAGCCGGGTCGAAAATGTTGCCGGTGTAAACGTACTGTTCCCCCTCGGCGGCCGCGATTTGGCGGGCCCGCTTCAACGTTTCTGTCGGTGTTGGTGGCACGTCCATCATCCGGTGCGAGGGGTGAAAAGCGCTGAAATGGTGCGGCACATCCGAGCCAAGATTTTCCACGATCCACCGGGACATCGCCGTGATCTCCTCGTCCGAATCATTCTTTCCCGGGATAAGGAGGGTGGTGATTTCAAGCCAACAGTCAATGCTCCGAATGTATTCAAGCGTGTCCAGCACGGGGCGCAGACGGCCGCCGGTTATCTTCCGGTAGAACTCATCGGTGAACCCCTTCAAGTCGATGTTCGCCGCAGACATGGCGCCAAAGAGGGCACGTCTGGGTTCCTCGGTTATATACCCTGCTGACACTGCAATGGGTCGCACCCCAACCTCTCTGCAGGCGTTGGCTGCGTCGATGGCATACTCGGCGAAAATGATCGGGTCGTTGTAAGTGAACGCGATGGACTCCGCCCCCAGCCCTTTGGCCGCATACGCGATCTCTTCCGGCGAAGCCTCCTGGCTCAATGAGTCGAACTCCCGTGACGTTGACATGGTCCAGTTTTGACAGAACTTGCACGCAAGGTTGCAGCCAGCCGTCCCAAAAGAGAGCACTTTCGAACCGGGTAGGAAATGGTAAAGCGGTTTCTTCTCTACCGGGTCCATTGCGAACCCGGATGACCGCCCGTACGTGTCCAGGATCAGTTGCCCGCCGCGGTTCACCCGCACAAAACAGAAACCCCGCTGCCCTTCCCGTAGCGTGCAAAAGCGGGGGCAAAGGTTGCAACGCACCCGCCCGTCTTCCGTGGTTTCCCACCACTGTGCGACATGGTCGTCGACGACCCCAGCCATTAGTCTGGGTCCGATCTGGCTTGACTGCGGTCAAGGTGGTGGTGTTCCACCTGGTACGTCGACACGTTCATCTCCGGGGCCCAGAAGTCCGAGGGCAAACCTGCTTTCTCCTTCAACCTGCCCATGAACATCTCGGGCTGGGGAAGTTGATCCCACACCTGCGGGAGAAACGTGGCTCGCCGCCCACGATATTCGACGATGACCCCGTCAACGCCGGGGCGCAGCAGGCCCAGCACCACCTGTTCGTCAGGTGCAGGCTGACTTTCATCCCACAGCGGGACAGGTTCCGTGAGGACCGAAACATCCAAATCCACCCGTTCCAACTCCTGCTTTGAGAGTTCAGGAAAACGGGGGTCGCGAAGTGCAGCGGCAACGGCGTTGTACTGAATATCTTCTTTCAAGGGCCTTTGCGCTTGGAGCGTTCCGATGCATCCGCGCAGCCTTCCGTCCAGATTCAGCGTGACAAAGGAAGCGCCATCTTCCTTCAACGCCGACTCTTCACTTGCCGCATCTGGGAGAGGCAGCGGCTTCGCCCCGAAAACGTCGGCGATCGCGTTGTAGGCAAGGGTTGGGAGTACGGAGATCCCCTCGTTCTCCCTCGGATACCAAGCCACCGCGGGATACCCAACCACGCGGGACTTGTCACCCGCCGTGTCCCCCGAGTTGGAAGCGTCCAAGATCCTGGCCTCCCAACCGTTCGTTTGGGCGTACTTCATCATGCCGCTGACGGGGTAGGCCCCGCACGCCTGACCCGGGGT
Source organism: uncultured Actinomyces sp. (assembly GCA_964345585.1). Taxonomy (GTDB): domain Bacteria; phylum Actinomycetota; class Actinomycetes; order Actinomycetales; family Actinomycetaceae; genus Scrofimicrobium. Next base: position 8,222 of record CAYFRT010000040.1, read on the forward strand.
GAGGGCGGGGGTCTTCGAGGCGATTTGGGCGAGGGTTTGCGCATCAACCATGCGGGCCTGCTCGTACGTCAAGAAATGGGAAAGGTCGGAGCTGATCACAACTGCGGTGTCGGGGAAACTCAGGCCGATCTCGATGGCCTTTGCGACAGATTCGGGGGTGGCATGACCCACGGCAACGGGAACGACGGTGAACGGCCCATCCAAATACCGTTGAAGGAAGGGGAGGTGGACTTCTAAAGAGTGCTCCTGTGCGTGCACCACTGGTGCCACGATCACGTCAGGTAGTTCTTCCAACGCGTCTGTGATTTCGATGTCCGAGGGCACCACGCCAAGAGGTGTCCGGTGCAAATCCGCCCCGGTCAGCGCCATCCCTTCAATGCCGACCCTGTGAGTGGGGCCAAGGATCAGGACCCGCTTCGTTTTGGGATCCAGGGCCCTGTATGCGTGTGCCGCAGTGGGACCCGAATAGACGTATCCGGCGTGAGGAGCAATGATCGCGCGGGAATACTCGGCGGCAGGCATCGCCTCATCAAGCAAGGCATCCACCTGTGCCGCTAACTCTGTGGGCTCTGCTGGATAGAACAATCCCGCCACCGCGGGCTGGCGTGTGATCTCCATTTTTCCGCCTCCTCATTTCATCTTAGTGACGTGTCCGCATGCCGCATAGGGACGAAAATGCGCCCCGCTACAAGGTTTTTTGTCTGCTCAACAGATTTGCTAACGTCGGGCCATGACGTCTGAGTACTCTGAGTCCTCGCAAACCATCCGCCGCTTATCGGTAGAACTAAACGCCCTTGCCGAATCCGGTTTGGCCTTCACAACCAACCAGTTCGACATCGAACGTTTCCACCGCGTCGGAGCCATCGCAGAAGAACTCATGAACCTGATCCGAACAGAACCCGGAGAAGAATATTCTCAGGTCGTGGCCTCCGCTGCCGGCTACACCACCCCCAAGTTGGACGTGCGGGGTGGGGTGTTCAACGAGGAGGGCCGGGTCCTCCTCGTACGCGAATTGGCAGACAACGGCCGGTGGACCCTGCCGGGTGGCTGGTGTGACGTGCTGGACTCCCCCAGCGAAGCCGTCGAACGCGAGGTCTTCGAAGAAGCAGGAATCCGCACGAAGGTCACCCAACTTGCCGCCGTACTGGACCGTGACAAGTGGCCCCACTGGCCGCCCCTGGACAAACACCTATATAAGATGTTTTTCGTTTGCGAGCCGCTTGAAGAGCTGGACCCCGATTACGTTTCCAATGAGACCGGCGGGGTCGGCTGGTTCCCTGTCAACGACCTTCCAGAAATGTCTATCGGCAGGACCCTTCCAGAGCAGGTTCAGTTGCTCCACCGGCACTGGCTGAGCCCCGGCATCGCAGACGTCGACTAACCGGATCCTATTCAACCTCTAAAAGCCCGTAGGCGCCCTTCTCCGCCAACGCCATGACGTGGTTGACGATGGGGTAAGTGCCAGGCTGGTTCACCACCAGTTCCACGAAGCCGCCCTGTGCAGCAAGAAGCGGTAGTACCTGCGCCCCCGTGGTCCCCTCCGTCAACCGGTTGGCTGATTGACCATGGTGGATGGAATAGGACCCCTCGGACCAAACCGTGTCGAACTGAGTGCCAACAATGTGGAACGCCCAAGGCTCATTAGGCCCCACGTCCAGCACCCAGAAACGGACACGCTCCCCCGTGCGGACAGAGAGTGGGTGGGCCTGGTACTGGTACGCGCGTCCGTTGAACATCACTACGTCCGGATCAAAGGCAGAGATTTTGTCCAACGCCGCCCGCCCCGCCGGGTCAGCGGTCAACGAATCAGCACCCGGGTCATCCAAGTACAGTTCCGACTGGATTAGGACGAACTGCTTGTCGACCGGCTCCAGATTGTCCGGTTCAATGATGACCGCCCCGAACATTCCGTTAGCGATGTGAAGCGACATCGGCATGGTGGAGCAGTGGTACATCCAAATCCCTGAACGCCCAGCCGTGAAGCGGTATTCCAGGCTCTCCCCCGGCTCGATTGAAACCATCAGTTCGTTCGGCGGGGTCTCCCCCGCGTGGAAGTCGATGGAGTGACCCATGGTGCCCTGGTTTTCCAAGGTGATGACGAACTCGTCTCCCACCCGGCCGTGAAGTGTAGGTCCGGGCGAGGTGCCGTTGTACGTCCACAGCGGGCGCACGACGCCTTCGGTTAGCGCTTCTTCGTCCTCGGTTACAACGAACGTGTACTGGTGCGTTACTGGGCCGTCGGCAGCGGGAAGCGGTGGCAGCTCGGCCGGATAAGGTTCCTGCGCACGGGCGGCATCCGTCAACGCTGCCGAGGTTAGTCCCAACCTGTTTTCAGTTTGCGCCACATGATCGGCATGGGTGTTTGTTGGGGCGTTGGTATCCGAGGATGCCTGATTTCCGCTTGCCACAAGGTTTAGAACCATGCCCATTTGGCGGTGACCGGCGATGGTACACCACCCCTCTGCGGACTGGGCAACAATCCCATAGTCGATCTCCGCGGACTCCCCGGGCGCCAGAGGGCCCGTGCCGACACCGTTTGGAAACACCAGGTCATGGCGCTGATCTCCCGTGTTTTCGAAGGTGATGACCAGTTCGTTGCCAACTGGAACTTCGATTGTTGAAGGCACAAAAGACATGCCCTCAACAGTCACGGTCACGCGGGTGACTTCTCCGGTCGATGCCTGGCTCGACGCCTGGGGTTGCTGGGAGGTCTGGCCGGCAGCAGTCTCTGACGCGTTTGAGGGGTTCGAGGGGCCCAGCACCACGAGCGCCGCCAGAGCAACCACAACAATCACAACCACCCCGATTGCAACAGATGTGGCTGTGGATAGCGGCTGGGGAATGTCGGGGCGCCCGTCCTGACCCTTCGCTTTCTTCGAATTGTTACTCAACATTTTGTCCCTCCAAGACCTTGGGCTTGCGTCTTTTCACCTTTGCTTGGGCTTTCGCGGCAACTGCCAGCCGCTCAATGTCCATGACGAAAGAGAGCAAACAAATAAGCACCCACACTCCTGTCAGCGCCGGGGACCCGATGGTCGAAGAACCCAGTGCCAACACCAGCCCACCGTTTCTGAGCGTCAGGCGGAAACCGCCGTGTTTTTCAAGGGCAGCGATGCCGACGCGGGAAGCCCTCGGACCTCCTCCTACTACTACCGGCATCAGGTATGTCAAAGCGCCAACGAGGATCTGCAGGATCCCTCCAACACCAAGTAGCGCCACAACCGGACGCAAACCTAAGCGCGCGCTATCCGCGTCTGGCGACTGGAACAGCACAACCGCGATCCAAGCCAATCCGACTAACGACCATAAGAACCCTGCCGCCGCCGACCAGGTGGGGTAACCCGACGGTGGCTTCTGCCGCGCCTCTTGCACCATCGGGCCGGCAACACCGAACACGATTGCCCCCAGGTAAACGAGGACTGCCGCACCAGCCAACTGCAACATTCCTAGCGTTGCAGCAACGCAGGTCCCCACAACTGCAACCACCAAAACAGTCAATGCCACCTTGGCTTTGCCCTCTGAACCTGGAACCATTCGCGTCCGGAGCATCGTGGGCCAAAGCGTGATCACTGTTCCAACAATTGTCAGCCCCACCCAGCCAAGGCCGTTCAGCAGCGAATGCGCCAATGTGGTTACGCTCCGGAACTCAAGGAGCCACTCGGGAGCGTTCGGCGCAAACATCGCGGCGAGAACAAAACCCGCATAGATGATTCCCGCAACTAAGAAGGCGGAGGCAATCCCGTAGTACCGAACGACGATGGCGAACCGCGCCCCCAACGCACCTCTGCCCGCGCCCAGTAATGCCGCGGCGTGCCACGCGATAACCAGCCCAATCAAGGCGGCGAATACGATGGTGAGGGCCCAGTTTGACAACCACATAGCCCAGACCAGACCCACCAGGAAGACGTTGAACAGTACTTGGCGTGCAACCTGGTAAACCCCGGCTTGCCTACTGTCTGGCGGCAATCGAAGCAGGGCACGGGCAAAGTACCAGGACCACTGCAGAATCGCGTTTGTGATCACGCCCAGAGTGACCAGGTGAACTGAAGTCCACCACTCCTGTGGGATCCGTCCGTGGAACCCCACCGAGTATCCGATTAATACAATCGCGAGAATCATCCACAGTGTTGTCAACTGGTCGACTCGGGTTCGCCGCAGCCGCTTCACCGGCGGACGTGACGGTTCAGTGGGTGGCCGAGGGGTAAGCGAGGTCACTTGTTGCCCTCGACTGCGCTAACGGCAACTTCGCTGACAGGAGTCGCACGCTCTTTTCCTGGTGCGACCCCACGGTTCTTCTTCCTTCGACCCGACAGCAAAACCAACGTTAGCGTCGTGATCACGAACGCAAGAACCGCGAAGACATCCAGCGCTCCCCCAAACTGCCAGCCCAAGAACCCACCCGGTTCATTGAGTCCTGCCCGAGCCCCAAAGGCCAATCTGAGCAGCAGTCCTACCTGGAGCAGGCCCCACACCGCCCACATGACTGGGCTGTAGGGAACCTCGCGCCGCACAACTGCGGGGATGATGATGGGGGCGTGCGCCAAAACCATCGAGAGTGCGAAGCCAACAGTGAGGCAGTGAACCACGGCGTCGTACCCAAAACCGGTGGTTACCGGGCCCAACACAACCCAAATCACGGCGGCCACTAACGCCCAGAAATAGGCTGCCAACATTGACGCAGCAGCAAACTTGGCAAGCCCAGAAGAGTTGATTGTGCGTCGCGCTATGTCGTGGAGGCCCATATCCAGCATCAACACGCCCAAGGCAAGCCCCATCAGGGGGTAACCCACGGCCGGGTTGAACATTGAAAGAGTAATGAACATCAGGTAAGCGACTGATTCCAAGAAAACCCGGGCCTCCACCGCGCCTGTACTAAAGGCGATGCGGGCCAGTTCCAGACGCTCCCCCACAATGGTCAGCACCAGGAAAGCCGCCCACCAGGGGAACACATCCCAGATGGGCCAGCCGGCCCCCCACAGCACGATTCCGACCAAACCTGCCAGGGCACCAAAAATCTGGATCAGCAGGTAGAAGGACTTTTGCCTGCCCCAAAACACCGTGTAAATGGCGATCAGTAATCCGTAGCCGAAAATCCAAAACTCGGCCGCCAGGAGATTGCCCCCGGGTAAGCCCCCAGTTCCCGAGGTAACCAATACCAACACCACTGCGATCACCGAGGCGGCGGGAGCCAAATACCCCCACCAGGTGAACCCGCGGCGGCCGGAGCGCAAAGCCACGGCCCTTTCCAGCAGGATCGCGGTTCCAAGGAACCCGTACAGCATCAAAAGCCCATGTTGGTTAGCTAAGGAAGCAGAGTCTATTGGTGCATTCAACCCGAGTCGAAGAAGCGCCGCATTCAATCCGGCAAGCAGCGCGACCCCTGCACCCAGCAGCAGAAGAAGCCTGACCTTGGGTACGGGAACCGCCATCGAAGTATTTTTCACACCTTAACTGTAGTTAATTAGGCGCGCTTCGGCGATAGTGAACTTGTTTGGGGGCAATGGGGCGGTTTCCTTGTTCCTAGTGTGGTTCCCTGTCCTTAATATGCTTCCCGGTCCTTAATGTGCTTCCCGGTCCTTGACACGCAGGTAATGGACCTAAAGAGTCACGCCTAGA
>CAYFRT010000041.1:0-13071 GCA_964345585.1 uncultured Actinomyces sp.
GCTTCATCCACCTGATGCCGTATATCGGGGTGCCGAAGACGCTGGCGGCCATGAGATGCATGGCCACCGCTTTTGAGGCGTAGATCATTCCCCGTAATCAAAAGCCAACTGTAATAGGCCAGCTCTATGTGGCATTCCAGTGGTAATGTTTCTGCTTAAGCACGGTCTGAAACAGTGTTCTTGGGCGGCAATGGGGCGCTCAGGTCCAGTCAAGAAAGGCCACAGGCCAGTGCAATAGCAGTGTTTGAGCCTGGGGATGAGTGGAGCGCGATACGTGGCACTGGTTGGCAACGTAAAGGGATCGCCTTCGATCGACCTGCGCGATGGCGGCGGCAAGCTGATCGCATTCGCACTTGCCGCGCTCTTCTTCCTCGCCTACCTGCTGGCGGGGGCCCCAGCTGCGCAAGCCACGGAAGAAAAAGATGAACCCGCCCCCGAAACGGAAGTTGACTTCACCAGCGACAAGTGCGGGGTAGAGGTCGTCCCCTCAGATCCGCCACCACGGCAAGTCAACCTGATGCTGGACGATTCGGGGTCCATGTTTGCGGACCAGTCAGGAGCCATCGACCGGTGGTCGAACGCGAAGTATTCTTTGGAAGTCTTCGCCGCCATGCTCGGACCACAGGACTTGCTTAACGTCTACCGGACCAGCGACTTTACCCAGGGCAAAACTTCCGGCCCAGCCACCCAGGTCAAAGGCAGCGAGCCGATAGAAGCGCGGATCGCCCAAATACACAACCTCCCGATGATTGGGGGTGGGACACCCTACGCGCCAGTAGCCGCCGCGGTAGAGAACCTGCAACAATCCGACTTCACCGAAAAATGGCTGGTCGTCGTGTCGGACGGGGCATTTGAAGGGGTAGAAGATTCACAGGTCCAAGCCGATTTAGAGCGATACTCTGCTGAGAACTCTACGGATGAGTCCTCCTTCAAAGTTGCTTTCCTAGCAATCGGGGACGAAGCACCCAACCTAACTAGCAACCCCGGCGCCGGCCTGTACTACGCGGAAGCAGAAAAAACCGCCGAACTGCTTGCCGTCATGACCGCCTTTTCTAACCGCATTTTTGCGCGCAGTGAACTGGAAGGTAGCGAAATAAAGGCGGGGGAGTGGCAGATCAGCCCCGACCTCGAACTAAAAGAACTACTCGTCTTCGCCCAGGGCGCGGATGTTGAAGTCACCGACCTGGTGTCCGGATCCGAAGTGTTCCACCCGTCCTCGGTCGCACAGGTTTCTTGGGTGGAAAATGAAGCCTCCGAACTGCGGGCGGTTCCCAATAAAGACCTGATGGGCAAACTGGCGACGTTTGAAGACCTCCCGGCGGGGGAAGCGACGCTGGGGATTTCCGGTGCCCAGGTGGTGAGCTTCTTCTACCAGCCCCGTGTGGCGTTCGGCATGGTCATCACCGATGACGAAGGCAACGTAGTTGACTCCGACAAAATCGTGGGCGGCGACTATTCCCTGTCTTTCGGCTTTATGGATGAGTCCTGCGACTTCATTGAATCCCCTTTGCTGGGGGAAGTTACCTATCACGCGCAGGTTTTCCAAGACGGGGAGTTAGTCGCGGATGAACTGTCCCCCGGTGATCCCGTCCACTTGGAGCGGGGTGAGGCGCGCATTGAAGTGATGGCGACCTACCTGAATGACAATACGGCCCGCGCCGTGGTGGACGTAGGGGTGCTACGGCCCGCGCAACCCACGATTTTTGAAGTCGAGCAGCGCCCATTTGTTGCCAGCGAACTGAACGACTACTCCATGCCGCAAGACGCCATGGTGGTCCGCTACGGGCAGGAACAAGAAGGCGCCCTGGCCCCCTTTTCTGAAGAAGAATGGGCGTCGTTTACGCCGGAATCGTTCGTCGTTTCGTCCCCGAAGAATCTTGAGTTCGAGGTCGCGCTGGGTGACACGCCCGGCACCGTTTACGTCCTGCCCGTCGCCCCGGGTGGTGAGCCTATGGACGCTGCCACTGGGGACGTGCCCATAACGATCACTGCCAGCCACATTTACGACGAGCAGCTCAGCGAAGGTTCCTTAGAAACGACGGTCACGGTCGAGGACGACTTCTCTTTCTGGCAAAAGATGATGCACTGGATGAAGACGCAGGGTTGGAAGTGGCTGCTGGGTCTGTTGCTGCTGATCATCATCTACGGATACATTTCCCGCCCTCGCCTGCCGAAGAAATTAAAGAAGTCACCGCTGATTTCTTTCCGTCCGAAGAACCCGACGGCCAGAAGGACACAGTCGAACGGCAAAGTGACCAAGAGTGCCTTCGCGAAATTCGTCCCCTTCAAAGCCGATACAGCGCAAATCAGGTATGTCCCCGCCGGAATCGCGGGGTTCAGGACGCTGCGCGTCAAAGCCGTACGCGGGGGGCGCATGAAAGTGCTCAACTGGAAGAGCGTTGCGGCCGCACAGAACGTTGAATTCGATGGTGAACCACTCAACAAAGAAACTAGGAAAGCCCGCAACCTGGGCGGGGCCAGCGTAATCACCGCCACCGACTCGACCGGTATATACGACTGCCACCTTGGCGACTCAAAGCAGAACAAACGTGCGTAAACACAACCCTTTTAGGAGGCCCCCGTGCCCATTGCACCAACACTGATCCTCGGCCTAGGAGGCACCGGATCAAGAATCGTCGAAAAAGTTGCCGAGAAGGTCAGCGAATCTGAGACAGGGCAGTCTGAGCGCATCGCCTTCGTCGTGTTCGACACGGATATAAACGACCTCGGCCGAATTCGGGACGACAATCCGTCAATCTTCACGGTTCAAACGTCTACCAGAAACACGGTCGGCCAATACCTGGGCATCAACACCAACGCGCGGGACAACTGGTTCCCCGTGAATGAGATGATGAACCGCAAGACGCTGACCGACGGAGCCGCCCAGGTTCGCGCCATCTCACGGCTGGCATTCGACACCACGTTGAAGGGCGGGAACCTGCGTCCGCTCCACGACGCGATCGAACAGCTTTTCCGCATCGATAAGGACCAGGAAGAACAGTCGCTCCGCGTCATCATCACGTCCTCACTGGCAGGTGGAACGGGATCGGGGATCATCCTGTCAGTCGCCATGTATTTGGCGAACTACCTGCGCGCCAAGTACCCCAAGGCTAAGGCAATCACCCGCGGTTTCTTCATCCAACCGGACGTTTTCTACAAGGTCATCCCGGCGATGGAAGAACAGCAGAACCTACAGGTAAACGCCTACGCGGCGATCCGGGAACTGGACGCGTTCCTAATGAAAGGCGACAACACGCTGCCCCCGCAGTACTCTGAGTTGCGTTTCGAATTCCCGCAGGTGGGGGGAGATGGGGTCGAAGAAGTAAAGGCCATGCCCTATGACTTCTGCTTCCTATTTGAAGCGCACAACAGCGAACAGAACAACCTCGATTCATTCGCCGCTTACATGGACCACGCCGCGACTTGCATATACACCCAGTCGATCGGCCCAATGTCGAAAAAGTCGAACTCTCGCGAAGATAACGTACTGCGCGAAGTCATCAAGAACGACGGGCGGAACCGCTATGCCGGGGCAGGCGCGTCGCGTCTGGTTTACCCGTGGTATCACTTGCGTGACTACACCGGATACAAGTGGGCCCAGCACGCTCTGTCTGCCCAGTGGCTGCAGTTCGACGACATTTACTTGGAACAAAAAGCCGCCCAGATGCAACAGCGAGAGGCGGGCTACGCGGTCAAAGATCTGGATCCGGGTCAGGTCTTCATTTCTGCGGTGGATGAGGGCGATACGAATAAGGATCCGTTCGCCAAGGCAATCAAGAGCCAAACCCTCACCTTCGACGAAGAAGGGATTACCGTTACGGGTAACCAGTGGGAACACTACGTGGGCGCGCTGGAAAACTATGTCATCGCCACCAATGAAGACCCCGCGCTGGCCGTGGAATCCAACAATATTTCGGCGGCGATTTCCGATCTGGGGTCAGAGGTCGACAACGACGAATACGTGAGCGTCTTCCAAAACTTGGAGCGCCTGCGTTTGAAGACGGAGCGCGCCGCGGAAGATCGCGGGGGAATCCTGGGATACACGCTGTTCAAATCCGACGCGGTTGACCCCACCAAGTCCCGGGACAAGCACCGTCTGGAAACCTATCTGATCAGCCCCTCAGAAAACACGTTCATCCACCCGGTTGCGGTGCGCTACTTCCTCTATCAAACCGAGGCGCTTTTGAAAGCACAGCGCAAACGCGTCCAGAGCGACTTGGAATCCTTAGAACGCTACTTCAAAGACTTCGAAGCCAAACATTTCGAAGTGCCCAAGAGTGATGAGCCTGGCAACACGGCCCTATGGGCGGCGCAGCGTCCGTCGCTAAAAGAGCGGATTACAGGTAAGCCGGGCCCTGATAAGAGAGAACTGGCCGAAGCGTTCGTTACCTACCAGCGGCGGATCAACGAACTTGGCGCGGACCTGGTGTTTAGCGCGGTGCTGGATGACGCCCTCATTTACGTGCGGGGGATGATTGATTCCTTCCAGAAGTTCTTCTCTTCGCTGCGCTCTAACCTAGAGCGTTTGGATCGGGATGTCGCCCGCGAACGCGCCAAGTATGACGACCTGAGCGGATCCACCACCCGCTACGTGCTGGCCACGTCCGACAGTCTGGACGCCATGTATGCCCAGATGCCCTTCACCGGCGGTGTCACGGTTCTGACCCCCGGATTGTCGGAAAAGATCTACGGCAAAGTGCGTGACTACTACATGTTGAAGGACGAAAAAGACGACGGTTTCTTCAACGAACTGTACGAAAAGACCATTTTGGGGGACTTTGCGGAACAGGTGATGGACTCTTACAGTGGCGTCATCAAGATGGACATCATCGACGCCCTCGAACGGGAGTATCGCGTCATCAGTGGGGAGTTTGACGAACGCAAAGCCGCCCACTACGTGCGCGACGAAATCAAAAAAGCCCAGCGACTGGCAGCCCCGTTCATCCAGCAACCACTGGGTGAAGAACGCCATCCGATTGAAGCGTGTGCTTACAATCCGAGTCTAGAAGGCGACGCCGATCCCAAACGCAAGAGCCTGGTATCAGAGCTGCTGGGTAATTACGGTGGGGAACGGGACAAGGAAATCAGTCCCCAAGAAATCCTCTTCTACAACGCGATTTACGGGATTCGCGCGGCCGACCTCACCAAATTTGCACCCCCGGCAAATGAAGAAACTGAAGTGCGCGACGCGGGGGAGTACTTCTCTGCCTACTTCCGCTTGGTGTCGGGAATCAAACCATCCGTATCGGAAACGAAAGTCATCACCCCGCATGTGGACCGGCGTTGGCATTCCATCAATGCCTTGCCCGACCTGCACGATGGTAACCAGGCGGCCCAGCTGCGCAGCGTGCATGAGGCTTTGCTAGTCGGAATCGTTTATGGCCGTATCGAATGGTCACCCAGCGCGTCGACCCGCGTGTACAAGTACAAGAATCGCAACAACCAGTTGGAAGAGTTCGTGGTCTCTAACGGGACGCCATGCGATGAGTTTTACGAAGTTGTCGACGGTTTAACTGTGAACGCGACCGCGGTGGAAGAGATCCTCACCTACGTGAACAAGCGCATCGAAAATGCGCGGTCGGCAACCAGAACCGCTAGCTTTGCCAACACGGAATTCGGGCAGGCCCTGAACGAAGGTCTGCACCTGCCACAACTGCGTCGGATGCAAGAAGAGCAGCGGCTCACAACTACGCCCCTGTCCATCTTTGGGATGGCTGCCTTCTACGCCTTCACCATCCCGCACGAACTGCTACACGAACATTTGCTGCGGGCAATGGTGGAAGACTTCATCGCGTACGTTGGGGATGACCTGCGTAGCGTCACTCATGAAGAGGCATTCGACGAAGAGTTCGAAGATGTCCTCTTGACGCAACTGCGGTATTACGACGCCAACCTGACGAACTACCTGGAGTTGGCAGGAATATCCTTCCTACGCTGGTTGCGGGTCATTTTAGGGCCGGTCATCACTCTGGCAGAAGAGAAGCAACTGCTGGAGTTGCTCGAAAAGGCAACCATCATGGATGAGTACTTGCTGAGCCTATTGGTCGAGGACGAGGCGATCGACGCTCCAGTGCGTCACTAGGGCGTAAATCCGGCACGACTATGTTCACTGTCATCCTGCTGAGCGACTCCGCCAAAGAAATTTTGAACGGGGCTCGCGACTACTTCAAGCCGTTTGAAGAAAAAGGGTTGTTGACCTTCTGCGACTGGGTGGAATCTGACAAGAACGCCCGGTCCGATGGAAAACACCAAACCCTTTACGACGTGTTACCCGATTTAGCGGAAGCCATTCGCGGGAAGCCGCGGTGGCGGGCAATCGTGGTGGACCATGTGCGAGGGGTTGCTGCTGAGCAGGGTCGTGACCCGGAAAACCCGTTCGACTTCGTGGCGAATCAGTCGACCGCCCTGGCGTTGGAACCCTCACCCTACGCGCTGGTTCGACTGTCCCACGTCTTGTTGGGCTACCCTCACCTTCCGGCCAAGGACTTTCGCCGTCTCTTGCTCTACAAAGATGAGGACGGCAACGAACAAGAACTGCCTACCGATCAAACCTGGTCGGGTGCGACGGTTGAGGTCGATGACGGTGGGTCAGCCCGCTTCGAAGAACGGGTCCATTTTGAAGAGGTCCCCTATGAACAGGAAGAGCTGGAAAAACACCGCGCCCTCGTCGACCTGTATCGAATGAAGGAAGTGCACCCATCGGAAGTCATCTTTGTGGCGACACGGGATACGGTGCACGCCGATGATTCCGAAGCCCTGTCGCGCGCCTGGCAAATCCAAGATGAGCTAACTGGCAGCCGGTTCGTAGAACGCAACGACTATCCGCCAAAGAGCCGGTTTGCGGTCTACGAACTGCTTGAAGAAGAAAACTCCGGGTATGAAAAGGACCTGCTGACTTTCTGGCTGGGAATCCTGACGCTTTCCACCAACCAGTTGCCAACCAGTTCTTTCCAGGCGGAGCGCCTCTACCGATTGGAAGTGGAAACGTCCGGTAAAGAACTGGCGCACATGCTGAACAAACACATTTCAGTGCTGGTCACAGTGCGCGACTTTTTGGACCGCCGGATTCACCATGCGGGGCGCACCTATGCCTTGGAAGTGGCGGACCTGCTAACCCCGGTGTCCGTTCGTGTCCCCTTCGATGATCTGGGTGGAAACAATCTGGGCATCACGGACCGACCCAAAGGGTTATCAAGGGACTACCCGACTAACGAAACCACCTGGTGGGAAGGGCAAACCCGCAACTTAGAGCGTGAAGTTGACACGTTCATGAAAAAGCCGCGGCGAGCCGTGCAACGCTCGGTTGGGGAGGCGCGGGCAAAAATGGGGGCGAATGGTGAGCCCGAAGAGATGATCGATGAGATCACCCTCGACGAACTTGAAGAAGAACTAGATAACCGGCTTGAAGACCTAGTCACCCCCACTACCGCGGACCTGCTAGATAAACGCGACTTCAAGCAGACCATCGAAGCCGGTACGTCCTCGATCCGCTCCCATATTGCCCAACGCGCCACGCTTGGTTCGATTGGAATGGTCGCCGCGGCCGTGGGAATCGCGTGGCTGGTGGTTTTCCTGCCGTACCTGTTTACCGCGTGGGGGCGGGGTTCAGCCGCCCTTGGTGGTTCCGGCCTGACGATCCTCATAATTGTGGTCACGCTGGTGATCGCGGGGCTAGCGACGCTGTACTTCATGCGGTGGCGGCTCTTGAAGATGATCGAAGGGATGAACCAGGCAATCCTGCACAAAGCGGCGCAAGTCGGGGCGGCGGGGGACGCATTTGCTAGCTTCCTTTCGGCAGTTGCCACGTATTCGCGTGGGCGGGAACTAGTGCGCGGAACGGAATTGGCGCTGGCAAACCAGCGTGAACAGATTCGTCAAGACGAGATACTGCAGCGGCGGATCGTGGCGGAAATCGACCAGGAAAAGGAAGTGGTCCGCAGTTCGGGGACCGCTTTGAAAGTGGTGCTCGACCACGGGTATATAACCAGTTTTGACCCGTCGAACCCGCGGGATGTGGAAAACCTGTTCCGCTATCCGGTTACCGCCCATGAGATTCCCTTTGGCAACACGGGTGAATACATTGTTGCGCCGTACGAGTTCATCCGAGAACTGGCTCTCTTGCACCTGCCCGTCTGGGAAAAACAAGAGGAGAAAACCAAGTGAGTACCCCACCGCTTCTGGACGCGATCCGGTCACTTTTGCCGATCGTGGCGGTGCTGGTAGCCATTGGTTTAGAAAATATTCGCCGGGTCCAACGTCAGCGTCAGTTCTTGATGCCCGCGGTTGCGCTGGTTTATTCGATCATCGCCCTCGCGATTCTCTACCGGTTCAACGCGTGGTTCGAGGGCGTTCTCCAGTTTATTTTCAGCCACGTTCCTTTTTTGGAAGGCTTCTATAACTCCGCGCGAACGTACTCTACGCAGACCACGGTACTGCTCCTGATTTTCTTTGGACTCAAGCTTGCCTACCGTCCCTTGGCGGGGCGGTTTTTCAACGGCAGTTCCTTCCCAGGCAGCGCCCTCGTCCTGAACTTTTACGAATACGAGCCGGCAGCGGGCCGCTGGTTCCTGCAACCCAAGTGGGGGCAAACCCGCGTCCTGTTCAGGGTTGCCGCCTGGGTATCGGCCTTTCTGATGGTCATTTATGTGGGTGGGTCGCATATGGCGCCCAACTGGCCGGGTTTCGATGCGCCTGCTTTTCCGGCGATCGCCGTCCTCTTAGTGGCGGAGTGCTACTACGCCCTCAACGGCTACTTGTATTCGGAGTCTGCCGGCACGCTGATTGGCGAGGCCGATGATGCGACCAGGATTTCCAACTATGCCCGACTCCGAGAGATTCTGGCCCGCACTTTCTCTGACCGCGTCCTCACCCAAGACGTCGAGTTGAGCGGGCTGAGCGGGTTTTCTTCCGCGGGGGCAATCCGCGAGATGGTTGCCGCCGATGAACGCCGTGGGCAAGCGTATGCCGAGTACTTTGAGCGTGCCAAACTCTCCGGTGCGAAACTGGATGAAAACCTGGTGGAAGCATCCCTTGGTTTGCTGGCTGGGACCAGCACGCTGATCGCCAACCCCTTCCACCACGACCTGACGACCTACTTGGCTTTGCCCGCCTACGTGACGCTGCTGCAGGGCGGGAAGGTCCTGGTGGTTGTCGGCCGGGACAGTGCAACGGCCGAAGTTCAAGAGTGGATAACCGACGGCCTAGAGCAGATTTCGGGCTCACCCGGCCTGTGGGAAGTTGGCGTACTGACCACTCGATCCAATGATGAGCTCGACGTGGGGATCTTGCAGGCGGGCGACCTGCACGACCTCGAAATCCTGCGGGCCAATGACGCTTTCTTCGGCGACGTGGAATATGTGCTCATTTCAGAGCCATCCCGCGTTTTAGCTACCGAACAACTGGGTATGGGACTGGTGGCTTCCCGCTGTCGGCGCCACAAGAAACCCGTTTACGCTGCTTTTGATCGCAACCACGACGGGTTGGTTGACGCCCTGTCTCACCTGCTGCAAGTCAGCCTGACGGACGTGGTGGCTACGCAGGCACAACTGGGGGCGAACTCCAGCATCGTGTGGCGGGCGGAAGAGGGCAAGGCTGAAAAACGGCTCCTGCCGGGGCTCGCCAGATATTTGGGTGGGGGTACCGAGTTGGGCGCCCTCGCCCTCAAATACCATGTTTCTGAAGTTGAATGGGTCGGTGGGGATCGGTTCCCGGTCTTGGACATGAGTTGGATTGCCGGGCAGTATTACAAGGAGATCACCGGGTTTGCGGAACTTGAACCGTCCCAACACGCGTTGGCTCGCTCCTTAGTGCCGCGGGTGAATCCGGCGAATATGCCGCAAAGTTCCCGGAGTTTCTTGATTGTCGAGGACGAAGCGTCGAATGTATTCGAATCGGTGCGCGCCTTTTCCTCCCGATCGACAGAAAATGGGTTCGTAAACCTGCTGTCTGAGGACTACCTTTTCCGCGACTACATGACCGAAAATCGGCATGTTTTTACGGCCGATCCAAAGGCGATCCCATCGGTTGTTCCCGACTTCGCAGGTACGGAACGGAACTTTGTGCTCGCCCTCCTGCTCGAAATGGCGGCGTTCGGCGTGTCGGAAGAGACCATCATCAGCCAGGTGCAGGCTCGCGGGATTCCGGTGCCTGCATTGGAAGAAGAAATTCCTGCGCAAAGGATTGAACGCACCACCGAACTGCTGGAGGGCCTCGTAGAAAAGTACACGGGCGTGAGGCCCTCTTCCTTCGACGTTGAACGAGTATCCACCGGCGCGGATGGGGGGACGGACCTAATCTTCAAGATCCCTGCCCGGTCGAACCTGTGGCCTGTCGTAGATGGGCTGGGGGCGGCGCGTTTCACAGTTGAGGATGAGGGCGCGGGGAAGAATATCGTCGGCGCGTGCCTGCGCAGCCATGTCCCTCAAACGCTACTGCCCGGCCAGTTCGTGACCTACGGCGGCAAGTATTACGAGGTGGCCGCCCTCGGACAAGAACCGGGTGGTAACGTGCTGCTGCGGCGAGCGTCCGAACACATCACAGGGCGTCCCGTGTACCGCCATAAACGTTCCGTCGAGCTGGCTGATATTGAGCCGGTTTCTTCGGGGATGAGGACGTCCCACGGCTCTCTGATGACGCTACACACCGAAAACGCGACGGTAATGGTGACCACCCATGGTTACCATCGGCAAGAGACACGTTCTCACTTTGATGACGATCTTTTTGTGAGTGTCGAGGACGTTCCAGAGCGCGAATACCGCCAAAAGAACGTGTTACGGATAGACGTGGGGTCGGCGCCACCAGATGTGGTGCGCACCTTGGTATTGCTGCTCAACGAACTGTTTGTGACTCTATTCCCCCTGGGACACCCGTTCCTGGTTGTTGCGGCTGAAACGCCGGCAAGTGAGTCGGAAGAGGGTGTGTCGGTTGACTCGATGCTTCCTAGCCTGCGAGTTTCCGGGGGCAGTCCCGGCAGTATCTATATTGTGGAAGACTCCACGGTGGACTTGGGGTTGATCCTGGCGATAGAACGCAACTGGGTGCGGATCATGAACATGATTTCTGACTACCTGGGTTGGGCGTCAAGTGATCCGGCAACCGAAGTGCAGACAGACCACGGTGTCGTCCGCTTCTCCGGTGATGATGACGATGACTTACTGCAGCGGCAGGACTTATTTGCAGCGCTAGAGGCTGGCGAAGTGATCGAAATCGAAGCGCCTCTGTCATGTTGGAAGCGAATCACGGGGACACTGACCCGCAGCAAGAAGCGTGAAGAGGTGCCTGATGAACCTGCGCAGTGATTTCCTGAAGTTTGGGTCTGAAAGCCTTCCTGCAGGCGTGGATTTGGCGGCCACCGCCGAATATTTGCGGGCGGGCGGCTTCGATGGGGGAGCTTTGCGGGCGGCCCGCGACAGTGCCCGCCTTTCCCGCGAAGACCCGTTCGTGTTCGAACCGATCGGAGAGAACTACTGCGATTTTTGTTTTGCACCCATTATGGGTGGGGAGTTTGATCGCCTCCGCGACGGCCGGGAAAGATGCGTGCGATGCAGTCGCACGGTCGTGGCCACGGTGGAAGAGTTTTCTGATTTGGTCAGCAAGTCGCGACGCTTTTTCGAACTGGCCTTCGAAACCAGTTTGAACGTGACCCTTGATCTGAACATGGTGAATGCAAAGACGATCGCCCGCAATACGGGGGAAACCTTCGCACCCGGGCCGGGCGTGAACCCCAGGGTGCTGGGCTACGCTACGTCCGGGCCAGACGGGTACTCTCTTTTTATTGAAAATGGGTCGCCCGCCTTGGCCGCGGCAACAACGATTGCCCACGAACTGACACATATTTGGCAGTACTTGAACTGGAATGCGGAAGAGATGATCCGCCTTTACGGCGGCAAAAACCAGCTGGTTGTCTATGAGGGCATGGCAACTTGGGCGCAAGTACAGTTCCTGTTGAGCACCGGCGAACACCAGTACGCGCAACGCCAAATGGCTTACGCTGCTTCCCGTGACGACGAATATGGGGAAGGTTTCCGACTGTTCGCCAGCCGGTACCCGTTTAGAAGTGAGGGCGTAATCGGGCGTCCCACCCCCTTCAACACTTCCCATCCCCTGTAGGTGATTTAGTGGCTGCACAAACGATTCGCGATCAGCTTGTGGGACGGCAGGCAGGGAGGCGCAAACGACGAAAAATGAGCCCGTGGATGTGGGTGATAATCGCCGTCGTCGCCCTCGGTTTCTTGAGCACGTTTTGGCCGCGAAACACTGTTGAACCCGAAGTGGTTGCGGCTCCGCAAAGCGAAGCGGTTGAAGAAGAGAAGCCGGTGGCGACCCCCTTGGTCATCACCGAGCCTCCCGAACCTGAGGAGCTACCGGAACCACCTTTGAACACCGCGTCGGCGGAAGTCTGGGCGACCCTGGACGGCCTCGAACTAACTCACGAGCGCAGCACCAAAAAATACCAGCGCGAATTCTTCGGTCAAACCTGGTACGACTACGACCGAAATGGGTGCGACACGCGCAATGACATCCTGGGCCGCGACCTCGTAAACATCACTTACAAAGAGGGCACAAATAACTGCAAAGTGCTGTCCGGAACGCTGAACGACTGGTACACGGGCACAACCGTACAGTTCAAGGCGGGCAAAGATACTTCCCGCCTGGTCCAGGTCGACCACATCGTGCCCCTGTCTTGGGCGTGGCACCACGGGGCTGATGAGTGGGATGATGAGACCCGCCTTCGGTTCGCTAACGACCCGCTGAATCTGGTGGCGACCGTCGGCAAAGAAAACCAGTCTAAGAGTGACAGTGGCCCGGGGGAGTGGCTACCTACCGATCCTCGGGGCATCTGCATGTATGCGGAACGGTTCACTGCCATTCTGGATGAATACGACCTGCAAGTCGGGCTGCAGGATCGGGCCATGATGCGCGGGATCCTGATCGAATGCGCCGAATCGGACTTTTTCGGGCTATTTGCAGGCGAATAAACCTCGAAACACTACTTACACTGCGGAAGGGACTCTAAGCCCGCTTCGAGAACGGCGGTGCCACCCACAAGGAAGACGCGGTCCACCTGAGAGC
>CAYFRT010000042.1:0-12592 GCA_964345585.1 uncultured Actinomyces sp.
TCAGCCCCAGCCGAGTTCATGCAGTTCGTCTTCTTCGAAGCCAAAGTAGTGACCGATCTCGTGCACGACAGTCCGATAGACCTGCTCCTGAAGCTTTTCGGGGTCGCGGTACAGGCGTTGCAACGATCCTTGGTAGATCGTGATCCGATCTGGCATCGCCCCCGCGTAGTACCCCCGCGAGGTCAACGGCTGCCCCTGGTACAGCCCCAAGAGACCGGGCTGGCCGGGAGGTGGTTCAGCCTCGACAATGATTGCGCAGTTCTCCACCGCTTCCATTAGCTCTGGGGGGATACGGGAGAGTGCAGATTCCACCAAAGCCTCGAACTCCTTGTCAGTGAGCTTGGGCGGAACTGCGGGACGGGCGGGAGCAGCGGACGGTTCCACAGTGACATGGGGTGACGGCGCGCACACAATCGGCTCCGCGCTCGCAGCACCCGAAGTAGCGTCATCAAAGACACCCGCCTCCGATGTCGTTGCACCAAGCCCGTCGGCAACACCAGGCACGTTTACGCCATCGGACGCACCGGCTGGCTCCGCCCCGGAAGACTCCTCGGGGTACCAGAAGACACCCGAGGGATCCTCGGATGCTCCCCCACCTACCTCAGTATCAACAGACGCATCACCAGAAGGCGCGGACAGCGATCGCGTCGGCGAAGTTTCCGAGCGCTGCTGGCGTCGCATCCAGGTAGAGGTCCGCATCAACAAGAGCGATTTCCATAACAACGAAAGACCCCTGGCCGTCGGGAACAATGTCAACCCGGTTGAACAGGAACTGCTCGTCACGACCCAACCGGTGGCGCACGTACTCGTGAATGACAGCGCGAATCTCTTCGCCCCACCGCAGTTCCTCACCCGTTGCCGGACGTGCGGCAACTACCGATTCAGTGTAACTGCGATCCGTAACCTGGTCCGGGTGGAGGAAGGCGTTCTTCTGAACCGTGTGTGACAGGAGCCCGTTCAAGAACACCAAGGACACCTCGCCATGAACATCAATCTCCTCGCGGTAACGTTGGATCATGATGTCACGGCCCTCGCTCAACATCCCCATCGCCTGCGCAATCGCAGCCTGGCGGGCGGCTAAATCGATGGCGCTGTAACGGCCAATATCGCGTACACCTGAGGACACCGTCGGCTTCATCACGAAGTCACCGAAGGCGGGGAAGCGCGAGTGGACCTGCTGTTTTGTGTATGCTGCGTCGGCGGACACCCAAGTCGTAGCGATCGTCGGCAGGCCCCGCTGCTCCAGTTCCCTCAGGTAGTGCTTGTCGGAGTTCCATTCGAGCACGTCATACGTGTTCAGAATCCGGGGAACACCGTGAGCCCACTCTAAGAACTTCTTGCGGTCATGCGCGTAGTCAATAACCGAACGAACCACGACAATCCCAGCGTCGTCCCAGTCAACGTCGGGGTCGTTCCACACTTTGATTTGCGGGTCGATTCCACGCTCAGCCAGCGCATCTAATAAGCCGTTCTCATCCGGGTAAAGATTCGGCATAGAAGCCGCAGTGGCGAGGGTCACCTTTGGTTTACTCATGCCGTCAACGTTACCCCCTGTGGCGCCCCCTGGGTCCAGTTCTGTTGGTGGCGGGGGACAAGTCGGCGGAGAACCCCTCGTTCAAGAATCACGAGGAACCCTGCGACAAACCGCTTACTACCTCAACCCAGCGGAGCGGGACGCCGCCTCCTGGAGGAGAGCATTGACCAGTTCGTTGTACGCCAACCCCGCTTCCTGGAACATAACCGGATACATGGAAAATGGGGTGAAACCTGGCATCGTGTTCACCTCGTTCAAAACCAGACGCCCAGTTTCGTTGTTGTAGAAGAAGTCGACACGGGAAATCCCCTCGCCCTCCAACGCCCTAAACGCACGCTCGGCCTCCCGCTGGATGCGCTCTGTGACGCCTTCGGGCAGGTTGGCGGGACAGTCCAAGGCAACGGCTTCACTATCGAAGTATTTGGTTTCGTAGTCGTAGAAGTCGTCACTCAGAACGCGAATCTCCCCCACTGCCGACGTGTGAACTTCCCCGTCAGCGGTCACAAGGACTCCGCATTCCACCTCGCGCCCCACCACCGCCGCCTCCACGATTACGCGCGGGTCGTGGCGCTGCGCTTCCTCAACTGCCGCGAGCAGGTCGGTGGGCGAGGAGACCCGGGAAACCCCCAAAGAGGACCCCGCGCGGCACGGTTTCACAAACACCGGGTAGCCCAGTTTCGCGATCTGATCCTCGAAGTGCCGTGTCCGGTCTTCCCACTGGTCCTTGGAGAAGGAAACCCATTTCCCCACGTCGATCCCCGCGTGGTCCAACACCGTCTTGGTCAGGTGTTTGTCCTGACACACGGCCGAGGATGCCACCCCGCACCCCACGTAGTTGACATGTGAAAACTCGAGAAGACCCTGCACCGTCCCGTCTTCTCCGAACGGCCCGTGAAGGAGCGGGAACACAACGTCGACCTTGCCGATAGTGGTCACGGTGCCGTCAACGGGAGCTTCCCCCTCTGACACCTGATACTCCAGCATCATCGGGGAGCCGGGGACAAACCCTACGCGCCGCTGCCCCACCTCAACGGTGTAACCCCCGTCGGCTGCAAGGTCATAAACCTCGGGGTCGTTTGGCATCGGAACCCACTGACCCGTCGGCGCAATTCCGACCGGGACCACGTTCCATTGCTCAGGGTTGATGGCCCGCAGAACACCGCCGGCGGTTGCACACGAAATCTGGTGCTCGCCTGATTGTCCTCCAAACAGCAGGACAACGGTTGGGAGAGTCGGGTCAACAAGCTCGGTTCGCAAAGCGGGCTCCTCACATGAAGTCATGCGTAAACGTTAGCGCCGAACGCCAGCGCAACCTATTCAGGAACCTCATCTATGAGTTCAAGCTTCCAACCATCCATCTTCTGGGGGCGCCCAAGGAGCATCTCCCCCATTTCCGGCACGGTTGCCTCGCCCGCCAGCGTCAGTGCCACGGCCCGGGAAATCGGCATATCCACCCCCAACTCATCTGCAAGACGTACGAGGGGTCCTGCGGTTCGCACCCCCTCAGCAACACCGGGAGATAACTCGAGTGCTTCTCGAAGCGGCACGCCTGTTCCCATCCTGTAGCCCAGGGCGTAGTTGCGTGAGAGTCGGGACGAACACGTCGCGATCAAGTCACCCACCCCCGCCAAACCGGAGAACGTTGCGGGATCTGCTCCAAGGACAATGCCAAGACGCGTGATCTCCGCCAGCCCTCGGGTGATGAGGGTTGCGCGAGTATTCGTCCCCAGGCCCATCCCCTCGGCGGCACCGATTGCCAACGCAATTACGTTCTTCGTGGCACCCGCCGTCTCACAGCCAATGACGTCCGTCGAAACGTACGGCCGGAAATAATGGTTGTGGAACATGGCCGCCAAGTGTTTTGCGGTCTCCACGTCGGTGCTTGCAACAACGGAGGCGGCCGGCTGTTTCTCCGCGATCTCCCTTGACAGGTTCGGCCCGGACACCAACGCGATCTTGGCCTCAGGCAGATCGCCAGCCTCTTTAATCAGCTCTGTTGCGGACTTGCCCGACTCGATGTCTATTCCCTTCGACAACGAAACGTAGATGGCGTCCGGCGCACTCTTGACAGCTTCGCTGACAACGCCCGAGATTACTGCTGTAGGAACTGCGACCACCACAATCCCAGCGCCCGTGACAGCCTCGGCCAGATCTGTGGTTGCAGTAATCGAATCTGACAGTTCGATGCCGGGCAGGTAGGTGGAATTCTCGCCCTCGTTGATCATCTCCACAATCAACTGACGCCGCCCCCACATCGTGACGTTCTGCCCAGCATCAGCAAGGACCTGCGCGAATGTTGTTCCCCAAGCGCCTGTCCCCAAAACCGCTATCTTGCCTGTTTCGTGTCCCATTGCTTTTCCTCCCCGTAAGAGACCTCGCGCCCCTCCACCCGACTATCCACGACGTCCGGTGCTCATGACTGCAACCGTGCCGCAATGTCGATTGCTTCCAGGTTAGCCTCGTTCAACGTACGCTGGCTGGTAAGGCGTAGGTGCTCGGCGGGTCGGCCCAGCATGCCGTCTGAAACGACGTGGTGCAGTGTCGCCGCGAGCCGAAACTGGCCTTCGCGCAGTCCGATTGGGGTGTTAACGATGGAAACAACTTCTTCGAGCAGCACACGCTGGCTTCGTCCTGGGGCTTCCCGGCGCGCCCTACTTGCTACCTTGGCCTCGCTGACCTTGGCCGCTTCCGGGTGTGCTGGTGGCGCGAATAAGGACGAGGTACCCACGTCATCACCAGTCGAAGAAGAGCAGTCCTCGACCGTCGCCGACTCCCCTCAGAGCGATGCGATGTCAGCGGACGACCCAGCAGAAGCGAAGCCGAACAAGCCCGACATAACCACCACAGAGGTCGAGGACTTGGGGGAAGGTTGGACCGCCGAGGACAGTGAGGTCCCACGCCCGGTGCCCCAAGATGACAACACCTTCATCATCGGTATGCGCGTTGGTCTACACCCTGGGTTTGACCGCGTCGTCGTGGACTTTGCAGGCCAAGGACCCGTCGGCTACACGGCCTTTTGGACCGACAATCCAACTGAACAGGGACGCGGGGAGCGTCTGGATCTTGACGGGGACACATTCTTGAGTGTGAACATCACGGGGGTCTCATTCCCCATCACGGACGAAGACTACGAAATCTACTACGGCGACTCTGACAAATACTGGGTGGGAGACATCACGGCAATCTACGACTCCAGCTTTGAGGGACAAGCGCACGTCGCGATAGGCATGACTGGAAAACACCCGTACAGGATCTTCACGTTGGAAGACCCAGTACGCGTCGTCATCGACGTGCAGAAGTAGGGCCGGGCGCCTGCCCGTGGAAGCGGGTCAGCGTGGATCAGCCGGCAGTATGTCCTGACGGCGGTTTATCCTGGCGAGCTTCCTACGCCACTTTGAGAACCCCTTGAGCTCTGCCTTATCCGGGCCGCCGAATTCCTTCATGTTCCAGGGGACTTCGGGGGCTTCCTCGCGACGCAGTTCCGCTGATCCTTGTTCCAGAGTGTCTTGAAGCCGTTGTGTTAGCTCACGCACCCCTTCGTGGTTCGAGGAGTCCCCCTCAATGTCGGAGTAATCAATCGGCGGCAGCACCTTTATGTATAGGTCGGGGCGTCCTCTCCGAGGCGTTGGCATCGTGAACCCGATGTACCGGTCCATGACATCCTGCGCGCCCCACTGCACCACGGGGATGACGGGGACACGCAAATCCAATGCCAGTCGCGCCAATCCAGTTTTGCCCTTCATTGGCCAGAACGAGGGATCCCGCGTCAACGTGCCTTCGAAATAGATCCCGACAGCGTCCCCTTTCTCAAGGGCATTACGGGCGTGAATCAGGGCATCGGTGGCCTCGGCTGATTGACGGATAACGGGGATCATGCCCCATTTGCGCATGAACGGGCCCACAACCGGAACCCGGAAAAGCGAGTCCTTAGCTAAGAACCGGATCTCATAGCCCGCGTCCGCCAGGGCGTATCCCATGGACACCGGATCAAAGTTTGACATGTGGTTCGGGGCGAGGATGAAACCGCCCTGTCGTGGAAGATTCTCAAAACCCGACCAATGCGTATGCGCCATCTGCTTAACGACCGGTCTAAGCACTGCATAACCGAACTTATAGATGCCGGTGACGTTTCCTTTTCGAGGACGCGCCCCCTTCATCAGCTCTTTCTGTCTCACTTGAGAAACTCCTTCGGGTTCGTTGCGACGACACGCAGAGCGGCAGGAACAACATCCACATCAAACGGGATGTGGGCTACAACGTCCCCGTCGGCCATCGCAGCCATTCCAACCGGCCCCAATATCCTAATGTCTGTAATCGTTCTGATCGCGACGACAGGATCGTTAGACTCCCTCGACAGGAGAACACGCGTCAACGGACCGAGTACTTTCCACCGATGAATCGGGTCAACGGTCAACAGTTCTAACTTGCCGTCCTGGGAATTGGAATTCGGAAGTATGTTCACTCCCCCACCAAACCAGCCGGAGTTTGAAATGGAGAACAGCCAACCCCCGATCTCCTCGATCCTTCCGCCGATTTCCACCTTAATCCGGCGAGGGGTGTACCTGCCCAGAAAGCCTATAATCGTTCCCCACGTGTATGCGAGGGGCCCTGAGCGCATCCACGACTCGTTTGCAATCTGATTTGCCGCACCGTCAACGCCCAGGGAAATGATTCCCAAAGCGATGTCTTTATGTTCCGTGCCCTCGTCATCCCACGTAGTGACTTGCATGGCATCCAGCGGCCGCGTCCACGCAGCGATTTCTTCCATGCCGGCTTGCGCCACCGCTTTCGCCCACGGGTTTGGATCCGCTCCGATTCCGAGGGAACGGCAAAGGTCGTTTCCTCGTCCCGACGGGAAGGGAATCAGCGGCACGCCGGCTGCCCTTGCGCCTTTGGCGGCTTCGGTTAGAAAACCGTCTCCCCCAAGCGCCCCCAAATAGTCGGAGGTCGCCCTGCCAGCTTCGGCGCGAACACTGTGTTCCGAAGTCATCACGACGACTGTGACATCCCATCCGCCGTCATGTAGAAGCTCCGCCACATGTCGTCCGGTGCGTAGCGCCCGTCCCCGGGCTGAGACCGAGGAGACCAGCAACGTTATCGAGCGGCTCCGTTCGGAGCCTTCACTGGCGCCCCCCGCCTGATCCATTGCTGCCAACCTCTTCCATCCAGGCGCACGCTCACCGCGCGCGCCACCGCCGTCCCCTTGTTGAGGTAGCCGCCTACACGTACTCGATGTCTGCGTGGAGAGCACGAAGCTTTGAAATGAAGTGCTCATACCCACGAGAAATCACGTCGATACCGGAAACGTGCGAGGTGCCCTCTGCCGCAAGCGCCGCAATCAAATGCGAAAAACCTCCGCGCAGATCCGGCACCGTGATGTCGGCTGCGTGTAGCGGAGTTGGGCCCGAGATCACCGCTGAGTGGTAGAAGTTCGATGCCCCGAAACGGCACGGCATTGAGCCGACGCATTCCTTGTAAAGCTGGATGTTAGCGCCCATCTTGCGTAGGGCTGAGGTGAACCCAAACCTGTTCTCATACACGGTTTCGTGGACGATTGACAGACCATCTGCCTGGGTCAAAGCGACCACCAGCGGCTGCTGCCAGTCCGTCATGAAGCCGGGGTGAACGTTGGTTTCCAAAACGATCGGTTTGAGCTCCCCGCCCGGGTGGTAGAAGCGAATGCCGTCGGCCTCAACGTCGAACTTTCCGCCTACCTTGCGGAAAGTGTTGAGGAAGGTCGTCATGTCTGGCTGGTGTGCGCCCTTGACGAAAACGTCCCCGCGAGTTGCGAGGGCAGCCGCCCCCCAAGAAGCGGCTTCTATCCGGTCTGGGAGAGCAGAGTGTGCAAAGCCTTCCAGCCTGTCCACGCCTTCAATCCGAATGGTGCGGTCCGTGTCAACGGAGATGATCGCGCCCATTTTTTGGAGCACGTTGATCAGGTCGGTGATCTCCGGCTCCACCGCCGCGTTCGTTAGCGTTGTTATGCCATCGGCTTGCACTGCGGTGAGGAGAATCTGTTCCGTGGCGCCCACCGAGGGGTACGGCAGAGAAATGGCGGTGCCCTTCAGTCCCCCAGCGGGAGCGATAAGGCGAACGCCACCGGATTCCTTGATGACTTCTGCACCAAAACGGCGGAGCCCTTCAAGGTGGAAGTCAATGGGCCGGTCCCCAATAGCGCACCCTCCCAGTTCGGGAATGAACGCTTCGCCGAGCCTGTGTAGCAGGGGTCCGCAGAAAAGAATCGGGATCCTTGATGAGCCTGACAGAGCGTCGATGTCCCCCACCGCCGCAGTTTCAACGTTTGCGGGGTCCAGGAGCAGAACCCCCTCGTCCTCATCAAAATCAACGTCGACGCCGTGGGCGGCAAGCATGTTCGTGACCACGTCAACATCGCGGATTAGGGGAACGTTTCTTAGCTGAGACGGAGACTGTCCCAGAACTGAGGCAACCATCGCCTTCGATACGAAGTTCTTCGCGCCGCGAACCGAAATGGTTCCGTGCAGCGGTTGGCCGCCCTCAACCCGCAAAACGTGTGTCATGCAAATATGCTCCCTTTTGCGCCCGCACCGCATCAACTGCGGCCAATCCGTCGCGTGAATAACTGCGTCTGAGTCTATCGGAGCAGACCGGTTATCGGGGGCTTCCGTGCGTTGCCCCACAGCCGCTCTGAGCGAACGTCACCACCAACAAAAATGCTGGTGCGATGTGCGAGGGGAGCTTCCGCCAACACGCGCCGCTAGCGCTCGGGGGAATACTTGGCAGGGAGAGTTTTCGGCTTGATCGAAGGCCGGGACTCCTCGAACTTTTGGATGTCATCTGCGAAACGCATCGTCAGACCGATGTCGTCCAAGCCCTCCATCAAACGCCAGCGAGTGTAATCGTCAATCTGGAAGGGAAAGGTGGACCCACCAGCGGTCACGGTGCGGTCTTCCAGGGAAACGGTAACCTCGGTTCCGGGCTCAGTTTCTAACAGTTTCCAAAGAGCGTCGCAGTCTTCTTGCGAGATCACTCCCGCGACCAGCCCCTGTTTGCCGGCGTTGCCTCGGAAAATATCCGCAAACTTCGGTGAGAGAACAACCTTGAAACCGTAGTCTTTGAGCGCCCACACCGCGTGTTCGCGTGAAGATCCCGTGCCGAAGTCGGTCCCTGCAACCAGCACGGAGCCACCTTCGTAAGCGGGGTCGTTGAGCACGAAGTCGGGGTCTCTCCTCCACGCCGAGAACAGAGCGTCATCGAAACCCGTTTTCGTAATGCGTTTCAGGTAAACGGCTGGGATGATCTGGTCGGTATCCACAGCCGAGCGTCGCAAGGGCACTCCAACCCCCGTGTGAGAGATGAACTTTTCCATGTCGGAGCCTCCTTAGAGCTGAACCTTGGCGTGGGGCAGATCCGCTGGGCTGGCCAATGTCCCCATGATCGCTGTTGCTGCCGCAACTGACGGAGACACAAGGTGAGTGCGAGCACCGCGTCCCTGACGTCCCTCAAAGTTGCGGTTTGAGGTGGAGGCGGCACGCTGCCCGGGTTGCAACTGGTCAGGGTTCATCCCCAGACACATTGAGCAACCCGCGTGGCGCCAATCAGCACCAAAGTCCAAGAACACTTGATCCAGGCCTTCTTCTTCTGCCTGCAAGCGGACCTGAGCAGAGCCGGGGACCACCATCATCTCCACGCCTTCGGCTTTCTTCTGCCCCTTGATGATGTCGGCGGCCAAGCGCAGATCCTCAATGCGGCCGTTGGTGCAGGAGCCCAGAAAAACCACGTCGACGGGGATGTCCCGGATCTTTGTATTGGGTTCTAAGTCCATGTAGGCCAAAGCGCTCTCGGCCGCTTCTCTGTCAATGGGGTCCCGGAACGATTCGGGGTCCGGGACAGAGCCGGACAGCGGGACGCCCTGGCCAGGGTTCGTGCCCCATGTGACGAATGGCTCAAGTTCATCGCCGTTCAGCACGACCTCGGCATCGAATACCGCGTCATCATCTGTCGTTAAAGAACTCCAGTACTGGACTGCCTTATCCCAGTCTTCTCCCTGGGGGGCGTGTGGCCTGCCCTTCAAGTACTCGAAAGTCTTTTCATCGGGGGCGACCATGCCTGCCCTCGCACCCGCCTCAATCGACATGTTGCACATCGTCATTCGCCCCTCCATTGAGAGGTCGCGAATGGCCTCGCCCCGATATTCCAGGACGTAGCCCTGTCCCCCGTTGGTGCCGATCTTGGCGATCACGGCCAAGATGATGTCCTTGGCTGTCACGCCTGGCTTCAACTTGCCGTCAACAGTGATCGCCATCGTTTTGAACGGGGCCAGCGGTAACGTCTGTGTGGCCAAGACATGCTCCACCTCGGACGTACCGATCCCGAAGGCCAAAGCACCAAAGGCGCCGTGGGTAGAGGTGTGAGAATCGCCACACACAATTGTCGCTCCGGGCTGCGTCAAACCCAATTGCGGACCAACAACGTGAACAATTCCTTGTTCTGGGTCGCCCAACGAGTGCAGCCTGATCCCGAACTCTTCAGCGTTCTTCCGCAGCGTCTCGATTTGAAGTCGCGAGGTTTCATCCGCAATGGGCAAGAAGATGTCTTTAGTGGGGGTGTTGTGGTCTTCAGTTGCGATGGTGAGGTCCGGGCGCCGCACTGGGCGTCCTGCCAGTCTCAGCCCCTCAAACGCCTGGGGACTTGTGACTTCATGCACGAAATGGAGGTCAATGTACAGAAGGTCGGGGGCAGCCCCTTCACCCGGTTTCACGATGTGCTGCTGCCACACCTTTTCCGCCATTGTCTGTCCCATAATCTTCTCCACAGCCTTGACTCTTGGATTTGTCACTATGCCACCTTGAGGGATAAACCCTCTGGACTTGAGGGATAAACCCTCTGGATCTTCCAACATTCCGCGCAACTGAATCGCCCCGATTTGGCATCTCACTGTTTGGGATGACAATATCCACTTATGGACACCAAAACGGAAACCAGTGGAGTTGGTGTACTCGACAAAGCGGCGCTCGTCCTGAACGCTCTGGAATCGGGTCCGGCAACTCTGGCGCAGCTCGTAGCTGCTACAAAGCTTGCGCGCCCCACCGCGCACCGCCTCGCCGTCGCACTTGAGTTCCACCGCTTTGTTACACGCGATATGCAAGGGCGTTTTGTATTGGGCCCACGCCTCCAAGAACTGGCGTCTTCCGCCGGTGAGGACCGCCTGATCTCATCTTCCCTACCAATCCTCGTCGCCCTTCGCGACCACACGAAGGAATCCGCTCAGCTCTTCCGCTGGCAGGGCGATCACCGCGTGTGTGTCGCCGCGGCCGAACGGAAGCTGGGGCTGCGTGACTCCATCCCCGTCGGGGCGACGCTGTCTTTGAAAGCCGGCTCCGCCGCGCAGGTCCTACTGGCCTGGGAGGAACCCGAAAG
Organism: uncultured Actinomyces sp.; assembly: GCA_964345585.1. Classification (GTDB taxonomy): domain Bacteria; phylum Actinomycetota; class Actinomycetes; order Actinomycetales; family Actinomycetaceae; genus Scrofimicrobium. The sequence continues at coordinate 10,934 of CAYFRT010000042.1, forward strand.
ACTGCACCGCGGGCTAATTGGCGCCTCCTTCACCGCCACCACGCTGTCCCAAGTCCGTCGCCGCGGCTGGGCACAGTCAGTTGCCGAACGTGAACCAGGTGTCGCATCAGTGTCCGCACCGGTACGAGGGGTGGATGGGAGAGTCATCGCGGCGCTGTCAGTGTCCGGACCAATCGAACGGATGGGGCGTCAACCTGGACGCCTCTACGGGCCCGCCACCGTCGCTGCAGCGAACCGGCTTACAGAGTTCCTCCGCACCGCAGAGGAAATGGGACTCTAAAACTTAGAGCACCAAGTCACCGCTTGGCCCTCTGGATCGCTTCTTCATACAGGCTGACAGTCTGAGGGATGACCTGATCCCACGAATACCGGTAGTCGGTCTCAAGGTTGTGCTTTTTCATCGGCGCAACCATTTCTGGATCCCGCACCCAATCGACAAGCACTTCTGCCATTTGGTCGTCGGTGTCAACGCTGCGCCCTTCGACCCCGTCAAGCAGGTCTGCGCCCAGCCCCGACTGTGAGCGGGTGAGTACCGCCAGCCCAGCAACCAGCGCTTCTCTGCCTGCAATGGAGAACGAGTCTTTCACTCCGGGGGCAAGGAATGCGTCCGAGGTCCCATAGAGTTCCACCAACTCCTCTTGTTTCAAGCGCCCTGGAAGTTTCACCCACCCCTCCATTCCATGATCGTGAACGTACCGCTTAGCGAAGGAAAGGCCCGGACCCTCCCCGGCCAGCACAACTTCGAGGACGTTCTGCGAGCCCTGCCCGTTAATGCCAAGTTGATCCCCAACCTTGCGTAATGTGCGCAAAAGTTCTGGAACCCTTTTTCGTGGCGCAAACCGGGTTGCAGCAACCGCGCGAAAGCCGCCGTGCGGGGTTGGCTGAACCCTCCACTGCGCCTGGTTGATCCCATTGCCCATAATCCGAATCTGATCAGAGCCAACAACCTCACGCACGTTCTTCGCAACCAGCTCTGAGACCGGGGCCCAAAGAATCGGTTCTTCCGCCAGCCCAAGCAGCCTCGCCCCGGCCTGATAACCGAAGACAGTGGGCCCATTCGACCAGACCGAGTGAATGGTCACGACTGTTGGAACTTTTTCCCCACGCAATTCGCGGATCGTATCCATCACCACCGGGGTCAACTCCCCCATGTGGAAGTTCACGACGTCGGGTTGCTGCGCCCGGATGTACTCCGCAAAACGCTTCGCGGCCCGCGGATCCACTGGGAGCCCTAACGGATTAAGCCAACCTGAACGAACCACCCGGTAGGAGGCGCCTTCGTCTCCCGGAGAGGCTGTTTTGGCTGTCGTAGCCCCCGTAGCGGTGCACTCGGCTCCTTGCACCCATGCGTTTCGTTCGTCCGAGGACTCCCACGGTTTCTCAAAACCTTTCAGTGGGGAGTCGAAGGTGGCGGTCAGCACGGTCACGTCATGACCGCGGTCAGCCAGTTCTTGAGACAACCTGGACACTTGGGTTTCTATCCCGCCCATTCGCGGTAGGAAACAGTCCGAGACTTGAATGATCCGCACCCCTGCCCCCTCAGAGCAAAAATCCTGCCACGATCTGAAAAGTTTAGAACGATGACAGGACAATGAGTCAGATTTGTACCCCCAACGGGATTTGAACCCGTGTCGCCGCCGTGAGAGGGCGGTGTCCTGG
>CAYFRT010000043.1:0-12379 GCA_964345585.1 uncultured Actinomyces sp.
AACGTCATGAGCCGCTACTACTTGACACCATGGAAAACAACCTGCGTTTCAACAACTTGGCGGACTCCTTACGCAAAGTCGAAAGTTGGGCGTCCCAGTGGAGGGACAGTCAACTAAAAAGTGAACAAGACAGCGTCATCCCAACTGGCGGGTTCCCCCGAATCGGTGGCCAAGAAATCAGTGACGAAGAAGGGAAAGAATGACATGCCTGCCGTAACAACCGTCCCACCGCAGACCATTGCGCATGAGCGTCAAGAGCCAAGGCCATCCTGCTGGTGGGACAAGTATGACTGCAATGCCACCCCCACCCATTCGATGCTTGTGAGCCGCTTTGGGTCCGTCGACCGGGAGCTCTACTGCATGCGCCACTATGTCGTGGCTTTGGCTGACGCTATCTACAGCGATCCCAATGGGGACCAAGGAGGGGATAGGTACAGGCTTATCTCTTGGGGGGGATGCGTAGTGCCCCAGCCTAGGTTGAGCCTGCTGTTACTCTCAGGTCAAGCAATGATGCTGACTGTTGGTGCCTGAAAGGGGACGATGGTGACTTCAAACTCCGGTATCGAAGTCGAATTTGGTTGGCTTCTGGATGGAGCCCCTTGGACGCGTGATGACACGTTGAACCGTGTCCGATTGGGGCCTGCAGGGATGCTGAGCCTGTTGCGGACGCGCCTGGGATTGGGTGGTGAGCAACAGCCTCCGGCGCTTCGTGTAGCCGCGTACTTGAAGGCTCTTCGGGCCGCGGATTCAAAGTGGTGCAGGGATTCTTTAGAGGTAGCCCCTTGGGGGACAGCCTCTCACCTGTTGAATCTGCGAGACGAAGCGGTGGCTGCCGGTTGGCAGGTCAGTGCGTCCCCGCAGCTCCCTGAGATTAGCCCGCGGCTTTCAGCGTTAGTGGAATCTGAAGCTGAGTTGCGAAAAAGCGGGTCTGCCCCGCCCGTCGGCTATGCCGACCAACTTCGGGAACTACTGGACCACTTGGTGCAACTGGCGGATGACGAACACCCGAACCTTGGGTTGCGAAAAATTGTGCTTAGCGCCTCACCAGATAGTCAGAGCGAGGTTTGGCCGTGCATTTTCACCGAGCTTGCGCGCCTTGGTGTTCCCATTGAACAGGTGCCCTTGGACACTAACCCGAATCAGCGGGTAACAGTTTATGAGTGCGGCAATGAGTTCGAAGCTGCTGCGGCGGCCAGCATCTACTTAGATGACCACGAGGTGGCTCAGGTTCTGGCAACGCGCCCGACACTTCCGTTGGACTACGAACTTTCAGGTTTGGATCTTCCAACAATTGGTGTCGTCGACCAGGGCAGTGTGCCCGAGTACCAGGGACTGTTGAGGGCTGCATTGCACCTGCGGCTGCGGCCAGAGCGCGGCTACCCAGCGGACCCCAAGGAGCTTTACAGTCTTCTTGCGGCCCGGATCGCCGGAGGGTCTGGGGACGCCCTTTTCAGTGGTGAACTGCGACGGCGTTTACGCAAAGAATTGGAGGCAGTCCCAAGTCCCGCTGGAGAAGGGTTCCAGCGGGTCCTAGCCGACGGTGCGGGGGAGGAGGCACAGCGTCTGCAGGCTTTCCTGGCAGCGTGCATGGCGCCGTCCCAACCATCCCTTGTGGATCAGGCCAGACAGACGGCTCGATGGTTGCGTGAGCAGGTGGGGGAGCGGGACGAGGGTGACGGTGGCAGCGATGCCGACGCGCGTCGCCAACTACACGCTCAGTTGGATACCTTCCTGAGTGTCCTTGACATGGTGGCGGACATGCCGCTCAGCATTCCTTTCCTTTTGGAACTGGCGGGGGAGTCTGCGCCCAAACCCTTGCTCAGAGCCCCGGATGCACAGGCAGCCCCCTGGACCACCGTCAACGCTCCGGCTCACTGTTTCCCTGAAGAGGGTGGGACGGTGCTCTGGTGGGGCGCAGTGGATAACACGCGCCAACTGACACGAACTTGGACGGAAGCAGAAGCCAAGGTTATGAGCGCTGACGGTGCGACCCTGCATTCCGCGACAGAGGTCGCGCAGAGAGACACAGGGGAAGGGCAGCGGGGGTTGCGCGGCGCTGCGCACGTAGTTGTTTTCTTTCCTAAACAGATTGCGGGACAGCCGCAGGAAAAGCACCCTTTGCTCCAAGACCTACTGGTCCCGCGAACAGGGGAAGACTCCGTGCGACCTGAAGGCTCCCCGGCTTTCAAAGATCCGTCCACGCTGATTGCAGCGAGCCCGGGCCCTCGCCAAGAGGCAGAGCAGAGCCCGCCCCAGTTGAAACTGCACACCTCGCCAGAGGCAGCCGCTGAGGGGGAACGCAGACTTGAGTCTATGGGCCTACCGGAAGAACTTCAGAGTCTTTTGGTTCCCAACGCTTCAGCACCCATGCAGGTGGTTGACGGTACGGATGTCGGCGGGCTGATGCCGGATCGCTTGTCCGTATCAAGCGCTGAAGCGTTGCTGACTTGCCCCGTTTGTTGGACTTTGCAACGCACGTTCTCCCTCACCCCTCGGGACTGGAGCAGCCTGCCTACCGATAATCGTCTGCTGGGCTTGCTGGCTCACAAGGTGGTGGAGATGCTCCCGACCAAGGAAGATCGGCTGACCCCCGTGACTGAGACGGAAATTGGAGAGCTTTTTGACGCGGCTGTCACGCAGATGGCTGCGGAACTGTTACAGCCTGGACAGGCTGCCCGCACTGATGAGGTCCGCACTTTGACCGTTGATGCGGTGGCGGCCCTGGTTAAGAATCTGGATGGACTTGACGTTGAGGGCGTAACGGTTGAAAAGAGTGTCAAGAAGGAGGTTGCGTTCCCCGCCACCTACTCAGCCGCGGATCAGCACGCCGTTCCTTTCGTCGGGCGAATTGACCTTACCGGGACGTCCCGCGCGCTTGATCAGAAAGTCGTGTTGGACATGAAATGGACGAACAGTCCCAAACGTTTCACCGAACTGTACGCGAAGGATCAAGCAATCCAATTGGCGGCTTACGCTCAGCTCTTGCCGGATGACGAAGCAGCGGGGCAGAGCTCAGAGCCGGTTCGGCTGGGCTACTTCTTCTTCAAAACTGCGGAGTTCTTCCCACCTCCGCCCGGGCAAAAGGGGGCACAGTCCACCGAAGAGCTGGCCGCGCAGGATTTGTGGGAACGCTTCGTCGATTCAGTGGGTGTCCAATTGGACTTGCTCAGCAAAGGCGTCGTCACGTCAGTACCGGGCGCTTTAGCAGCGAAGCAAGGGGGGCCGGCGGACCTTGCGAAGCAGCTTCGCGAGTGGGCCAAGGAATGGGCGGAACAAGTTGGGGGCGATTTCTTTTCGCCCTTGCATGACAAGAGTTGCGCCTACTCAGCGACCAGGCACTTCTGTGGGGCAGGGGAGGAGCTGCTGTGAACATCACTTTCATTGAGGCATCAGCGGGGACGGGCAAAACGTACCGACTCATGGAGCTGATCGCGCAGCGACTGGGGGGAGCGAACCCGAAGTTTGATCCCAGCCAGTTGCTGGTCACGACGTTCACTGTGAAAGCGGCTGGAGAGCTGCGGGAGCGGACGCAACAAAAGCTGTTGGAGGACGGCAGTTACTCCGCTGCAGCCCAACTACGCGCAGCCCTGATCGGCACGGTCAACTCCGTGGCGGGTCAGATAGTCAAGGACAACGCGATCAACTTGGGGCTATCACCTGACCTTCGGGTCGCAGATGAAAACGAAGCAGAGGTGTTGCTTGGCCGTGCGCTTGGTGAAGCGACGAACCACATGATGACACCAGAGGTTCGGGGCCTGCTGCATCGGACAGGCTACAAAAGCGACGCCACTTCTACTCCGACGGGGCATAGCCCCCGAAACGCGCCGGATTGGAGGCAGGAAGTGCACCGTGTGGTTGCCGCTGCGCGTGCGAACAACCTGACGGCAGACTACCTGCGCGAAAACGCTACCGAAGAGTCATGGAAGGTTTTGGAGGAGGCACTTCCACAGCGTGCCACCGTGGACACGCGGAAAGACTGGGCGGACCAGATCGCGGCGGCGACCGCAAACTTGCCGGATCTCAAAGGTCCAGGCAGAGCTGCGCAGGCAGAAGAGGATGAGGCGAGGGCTCAGGAGTTTGCAAAGAAAGGTAAGGCCGATCCTGACGCGATCACCTGGTCAGAGTGGCTTAGGTGTCGGTTCACCGATCCCCCTTACCGCGTGAAGGCTCGTAGAGCGTTGGCGGAAACCCGCAAGGCCATCTTTGACGCGCTCCCCGCCAACCCGCGGTTCCAGCAAGATTTGCGGGATCTAGTGGAGCTGATTCTCAACGCGGCGGCTGACACTCTTGCCAAATACAAGGAACTTAAGGATCAAGCCCAAGTAATCGACTTCATTGATCAGGAAAGCTTGGCTCTGAACTTGCTGGCTTGGAACCCTGGAGCCCGCGCCCAGTTCCAAGAAAGGTATCGCCTGCTTGCAGTCGATGAGTTCCAGGACACGTCGCCAATCCAACTGGCGCTGTTCATGCAAATGTCGCAGCTGGTGGACGAAGTGATTTGGGTTGGCGACCAGAAGCAATCAATCTACGCGTTTCGTGGGGCCGATCCGCGCTTAATGGGAGCGGTGCGCAAGGGTCTGCGGGCCGAAGATCCTGAAGTTCTAAGCTCAACTTGGCGGTCGAACCAACCGGTCATAGACCTATCGAACAACCTGTTCACCAGAATCTTTCCTGACCTTCCATCTGCAGCGGTGCGGATAACGATCCCTTCGGAGCGACAAGACGACGCTGGCAGCCACTTGAAAGGGGCAGTGGAGTTTTGGAACGTGCGGCCGCCTACCGGTCGGTCGACGCTCGACATGGAGGCAGCTGCAATTGCCGTAGGGGTCCGCGACCTCAAAGAACGGCTGGGCTGCCAGTGGCAGGACATAGCCGTCCTGGTGCGGACCAACCGGACAGCTGACCGACTGAGCAAGGCACTTACGAATCAGGGTGTGCCGGCTTCCCCCAGCCACACGATTAGTCAAACGGTGGAGGGGCGTATGGTCCGTGACGCCCTCGCTTTGGTAGCAAATCTCCACGACCGCCTGTCATTGGTGGAGCTGGTTCAGTTGATGGATGAGCACCCGGCCCACAAGACATGGTTCGCGGATCTGGCTGCAGCTTCCGCCAAGGATCGCAGGGCTGTTTCCGAGCTGTTTCGCGAATGGTGGGACGCTGACTGCTTTGCCCGGCTACGCGCCGTACGATTTGCGGCGCCCCAACTGGGCGCTGTGCAGCTCACAGAGAGCGTGATTGCTGCGCTGGACATGCCAACACGGGTTCGCGCGTGGGAAAACCACGACTCGCGTCTAGCGACCCTTGACGCAATACTGCGACGGGCTGGGGAATACCAGCAGACGGCGACTCTTCCGAATGCGGCTGGCTTAGTGGAAGTTCTGGACAAGGACCAGGAAAAGGTTGGCGCAGCAGCAACCGCTGACAGTGTTTTTGTTGGCACCGTGCATCAGGCTAAGGGACTGGAGTGGAAAGCTGTTGCGGTGGAGCTGGCGGATCGCCCGGTGTGGACTGACCTGTCTGGAACGTTCGTTTACACCCAGGGTGATGTGGACATCGAGGACCCGCTAGCTGCGCGGCAGCTGCGCTGGTTGCCGCAGTTACCATCACTTTCAAAAGCCGAAGCCGCAGACGAACCTAACGCCCTTTCTCAGGCTAAGGACAGGCTGGAGCGGGTTCCGTTCATCGCTGACCAAGCCCGCCTGAACAGGGAAGAAGAATCGCGACTCCTCTATGTTGCCCTCACCCGAGCCAAGGAAGTCACAGCTCTGTTCGCATCAGGGGCCAAGGTCGACCCTGTGGGAGAGCAGCGGCCCGAGGGCGACCGTCTACTAGTCCCTCACAAAGAAAAAAGGGTGGTTGATGTCAGCCAAGCAGAGGCTGACAGTGAGCAGCGAGGAGTTGAATCTGGCGAAGCCCGGATGCTGTTTTCAGCCCGGCGCGCCGAGTCTGATGACGATCGCGAAGCCCAGGCCGACGCAGAGCCAGCGTTTGAGCTTGCGGCACGCTGGTACGGCTACGCAACCGCAGAACCGGACTTTGAGTCCACCTCGGAAAAGGTATGGGTACGCGATCCGAACTTGATGCCACTTCGTCGACGCCCAGCATCCAGGGTGAGGGCCTCCGGCGCTGCCTCGACCGAGTTGAAAGCATCGATTGACTTGCTAGCTGACCTGGGGCCGCGTCTGGACACAAAAAGCGCAGATTGGCGTTTGGTTGGCGAAGCTGTACACAGCTTCTTGGCAGCAGGTCTATCCACAGTTGATGAGGCGACAGAGGTGCTTGACGCCTGGTTCGGGACAGGTGATTCGCCGATTGCGCCCGAAGAGGTAGCTGCCGCAGGTCGCAGGTGGCGGTTGTGGGTCCAAGACACCTACCCGGCGGCCACAGTTGAAACAGAGGTACCGTTTCACTGGACCAACCAGAAACGTCAAAGGATGGAAGGTTGGGTTGACACCCTGATAACCACGGAGCAAGGCGATCTGGTCGTCGTTGACCATAAAAGCTATCCGGGTAGCCGTCCTGCTGAGCACATTCGCCAAACCTTCTTGGGACAGCTCAACGCGTACCAACAGGCATTGGCGGCAGCGGAGGGGAAGAAACCTGCCCTGTTGGTGCACTTCCCTCTGCTGGGGAAGATTTACTCTGTTCGGCTACAGGAGGCGTTGTAGACCCCGCAGCCCGACGCCCCGTTGTCTAAATGCGGCCACGCCCAACCAGAAAAGTGCCAAACCGGTTTGGGAATGCAATTGCCTGGTTTGGAGCCAGTGGCTAGCTGCTCCTAGGCCAGTAGAAAGGAGGCCAGCCCCCGCGACCTTTCTTTGCGGGCAATCGACGTCCGTAGGGCCCAACGACCTGGTCAAAGACTTCGCCAGAAGTTACAGGTTCGTATTCAAACGCAATCTTTCCCTGCCCTCGCCAGTCTTTCACTATCGAGCCTGGTTTTATCTTTAGTAGAGCTCGCGTGAGGCCCTTGTAGACGGCTGCCACATACTCGATTCCGCTAGATTCGATGCGATCTTTACTCAGCCGCCACGGGCCCGCAGCCGAAGCGCAGATCTGGTCATAGTTCTTTAGTCTCTGCTCTGTGACCAGCCATTCGGATTTGTACCCGTAGCCGTCTCGCTTCCAACCGCCCGGCATGTCCTCGCCTGGGTTCTCCTGGTACCCGTTCAGCGTGGCAGTGATGAGCGGCATCGAGGTCTCTAACGGCGGGGCCCCAATTTGTGCTTCCAGGTCTTCCAGCAAAATGATTCCGTGACCGCGCGCAACCAGTTCACGTTTCTTGTTAGTTAGCTGGTCGCGCTCTCCATCGGGCACGCGCGCGGCGTTCCCTGTTGATCGGCGAATCGGAAACGATCTTAGAAGATCAATAGTCGCTGCCTCGACGGCGCTGTATTCGTGTCCGCCCTTCATGCCGTGTCGCACTATCCATATTTGGGGTTCCTTTCCGTCTTCACGGATAGCCTGGATAGTCCGTACTTTGTCTCGGGCTTCTTCTGCCCCCGCAACGGCGCTCTCTAAGTCTCCATCTTCAAGGACTGCTTCCCGCCCGTGACTGGCAAAACGTTCTCCTCTGCCCTTGCCCACATAGAAGGGAACGCCATCGCGCGGATCGACGAGCATGTAGACGTACTGTGCCAGCTCGTCCGCCACTTGCCTTTGTACTTCCGAAGCCATGGGTTCTGTCGTCACTGTTCTTCTCGCTTCCCGCCACTGCCGCATTGCTGTGATGAGCCCAAGTCCAGCCTAGCCTCCGTGTCGGGACTGCAAATTGAACTGGGTCTGACGTTTGGCATCCAGGGGTCGGCATCCCACAAGTAGGGTTAGAAGCGGGAGGGTTGCTGTGGAAGACGATCTAGCTAGGCGCGGGTTTTCCTCTTCCCGGAGCTTGGGCCGGTGGCTGAAGGCTGAGCTCGCATCTGATAGCCCGGATCTGAACTTCATGCCGCGCGTTGTCACCCAAGAACTGGACAGGTGGCTGAAATTAGATCTGTCAGATGAGGAGTTGCGGACCTTAGCGGCTCAACATCCTGAGTCCGGGGATGAGCGTTGGGACGCGTTCCTAGAGGGTCTTGTGGCCCGCGTTTTCGACATTCGTAAGCTTGAGCGTCCCGCGTGGGTCTCCCGCACCAGGCTGACGGAAGTGTGGGCGCCCTACGGGCACTTGGTCCGCCACGACGACTGGTATGCGGTGGAGGTGCTTAACACGCCCACAGTTTTGTTGCATAAGGGTGTGGTGTTCGGGCGCAAGAACTTGGAGCGCCTATGAGTTTGAAACAGAAGGGCCCAGATCGTGCTGAGGTGGAGCGACTGCTTGGTCTTCTGGCTGATGAGCTGGCGTCCCGCGGGCAGCGAGCAAGTTCGTATGTATTTGTCCGGACAAACATAGTGTTGGCCATCAATAGGTCGCGCACGACTACTGACATTCATGCGCTGGTCCAGGAGGGTTCTGAGCTTGTTGCGGATGCTGTGAGTGCGGTTGCCAAGAGGGAACCGGCCGTAGCCGCAGATTGGATCGACGCCGCGTTCACCGGGGGTGCCGAGGGCAGGTGCGTACCTGCGTGGTGGTTTGGCAACGAGGATCCAGATGAGCCGCGCACCCTGTTTTCCTCTGACGCACTGGTAGTGGAGTCAGCTTCTGCCGAGATGATGCTGGCTCTAAAAACTCTCGCTGGCGGGCACCAGAACCTGGCTGATGCTCACAATCTGATGCGCACCACGAGCATACGGACACCGGAGGGGCTGCTCGACAACTTGAAGAGATTCGCTGGCGCCAGACTCTTATCTACCAAGGGCACGCCAGGTAAGTCTTCCCAGGTCGCAGCGAACGTTCGGCGCATCGCGGCCAACGCGCCAAGCGACCTAAAGGTGGGGAAGCGCGCTGGGTTCTTCTGGACCGCCTGGGAAAAATTCGCTGCCCAGGGCTAGTCGATGGGTGAGCGGTCCTGGGGAGGATGTCCCAGGAGCTCGCAGCAGAGCCGCTCCCAGTGCTGGAGAAGAAGGATGCCGAACGCGTTGTTTTCCCCGAGTGGAGGGGCGACTCGGCGAGCTGAGCGCCGAAATCGTGAACCCTCAAAGCTGCGTTAGCGTCCTCTATGGTCCGGGACGAAAGCGCAACCGCACTTCGTGGCACCACAACACCTCGGTGCACACCAAGATGCAAAGAGTTTGGCTACCGCCGACTCACTCTTCGTACAAAACTAGTTCCGGATCTAGGACGACAACCGCTTCGCCGCCGGCGTAGTCAGTGAACACTGCCCATCCAAAATCTGCATCGGGCCCCGTGAAGGCCGTCATCCACGTGCCAGTTTCACCTTTCATCAGGCCTGTGCTGCATTCCTGCCCCTCGATCATGCCGGGCTGATCGACCATCAGCATTTCAACCCCGTCAATCGAGTAGACAGACAAGGAAAACATGTCTGGGCCGTGGCATTCCTTGGCCACTGCCTCATTGGTGTTGTTAGTCCACTCAATGTCGAAAAACCAGAGTCGCTTGCCTTCCTGGGCGATGAAGTCGGGGGTCATTTCCGCCCAAGTCGTGGGAATCTCGTCTCGTTCTTCGATCACCCGAACGGTGAAGTTTGCAGAAGGTAATTCGATCAGTTCACCAACATTGAATGTCTCTACTACTGTGGGCTCCGGCTCCTCGACTACCGTTTCTTCTGGCTCTTCCTCGACCACAGTTTCGACGACATCTTCCGCCTCGACGGATTCTGGTTCGGTGGTTTCAGCGCTGCATCCGCCCAAAGCCAACCCAGCTACGAGCAGGGGGATAATTGATAGCTTCTTCATCGGAGCCTCTCTACGGAGCGTGACAGTGGACGCAGCGCTGATTGATGATGCTGTTATTTCAGAGTAGCGCCCGCACGAAGATTGCGCAGGGAATTGGTAAGCACTGACGTCTCGATGGCCGTCTGTTGGGGCAAGACCCTATCTGAGTCAGAGCCGCACCTCTGGAAGTACAAGGAGACGCGGAAGCGGTCGCCACGCACCGCAGACCGCAGAGAACTCAGCATCGCTGCAGGATAAGTCTTTGGAGCTGAGGGGTCCAAGTAGCCGTCGGGTCTGGTCGCTCCGCAGGGTCAGCACTCTGCATGGCCGTAGCTCCCCGCACGGCGCTCGGATACAGGACTCGGGCTAGCATGGGCTGCGTCTCCACGGACCAGCACGACTAGACACTAAGAGCAAGAGCGGGCGCCAGCGGCGCGCCCCCGACGCTAGTCGCCCGCGCGATCCTGCAAATGGCCGCTCCAACAAGAGAGCGCTCACTTAAAGAGATAGATACACCGCGGCGCGCAGCGCCGCTCCATCACAGACAACAACGGCAGCAGGCACCCGCAAATAACTTCCCATTTTCCTGAGCCAGTGACGAGTTCTCCGCGGCCGACGCACGACAGTTCGGTGCCATTACCACTTAGGTGACCATGCGCTAAAGACAGCTCGCGGACCCCGCCTGGTGGGGACGTGGCTGGCTTTAGTTGGAAGTCTTTGGGCCGTGCTTCGGGCACAGCATGCGGCCGGAGTGCACACAAAGCGACCATCAGTTAATGGGTTGGAGACCTTTAGCCAGTGGCCCCAAATGAACCCTCTAGTTCGGTGACCCCTGGAGTAGTTTGCGGCCCGCCGACCCTCGAAGGCCATGCCGGCACTCTCCTCTGGAGTCACATTGGGGCGGCGCGCACGCAATTCGCACCGACTGGCGTCTCAGTGTCCTGTGGCCAGGGGACTAGCTCGGGAGCGTTTTCAGCCGTGTCCCGGTTTAAGGGTGAATCCCTAGGAGCTGTAGTTAGTCCCCATTGGGGGGTTTACTGGGGACGGTTTTTCTCACCAGCACATTTTGTTCCCCGTATTCCGCCAACGTAGTGCTGCATTCGCGTTGACTCTCGGGGTTTCTTGTGCCGTCTGACCGCGATCGGGAGCAAGAGTGCGCCGGTCGATTGGGCTAAGGACCCAGGTCTAGAGAGGAGACCGTCCGGGCGGCCCTGGTCTTTACCAAGACCGCTCTAGCTGACAAAGTCTGGCGTTCGACAATAGTAATGGACAGGTAGTCGCTGATGAGCAGCTGGGCGTCGTCTATGACGGCAGCGGCGAGCGGAATTCCCAACGCAGGCTGTTGCCCAGGAGCGCTCCCGCCGTTGGTAGGTCCGATCCTTGCTCTGTTTTAAATGCAACTTCTGATTGTTTGCTGCCTCCACTGATTTCTGAGCTGGTGAGTTCTTCGGTTGAGGGAAGGGTGTTGGCTAGACCGTCATCTCACTAGAATGTGTCCCCGGAGTCGAGGTTGTCCTCCGCGGTGTCGCCTTTAACAACAACTCGCTATTTGGCTTTGGAAGTCGTGTCACCATGCGGCTTGGCGGTGACAGCTACTGCGCATGTCCTGATCTGCGTGTTGGGCAGGCATCCTGGCCCAAAGAGATTTGAAGTGCGGACCTGTAATACCCGTCGGCGGAACCTACGCGGCCTAGTAGTTAGTCGCGGGATGCGCTCGTCGTTGTTTTTGTCGCTGCGTTTCTTACCGGCACACCTGCTGCCAAGGCCGTAAAGATCGCGGAGTACAAGGCCCACTCCCAAAAGTAAGACACCGCTGTCTGCTTAGCTCTGGCTGCTTTTAAGTTCATGGCTTTTATGTAGGCGGCGTTAGGCTCATTCTGGGACAACGTTAGGCACAGGACGCTTTGGTGACGCACACGCTGATTGAGGGTGACAACCTTGTGGTGATGCGCGCGTTGGCGGATCAGGGTGAGCGTTTCGATGTCATCTATATGGACCCGCCTTATGGCAGTGGCGGCAACCGGGTGTACGCCAACCCACCGGCCGGACCACACTGGCAGCGTTTCATTGCAGAGCGCGTGACGGTTGCGCGCGACCTCCTGGAGCCAACTGGCGTGTTGCTATTTTCTATCGGCGACAAGGCGCTGGTTGACGCACGGCTCGCGATTGAGAAAGCTTTCGGGACTAGCGCTCACGTGGCAACGCTGGTCTGGGATGGGGGCGTGGCTCCTGCTTCAACTTTTGTTTCCGCCACGCACGACTACCTGCTTATTTACGCACGCAACGAGGCGGCCCTTAGAGAAGCTGGTCCTTGGCGTGAACTAAAGCCCGGCGTCGCTCGACACTTAGAGGTAGCCGCCCAGCTAGCTAAGGATCATCCCCAACCTCGGGCACAAAAACTTTGGCGCGCGCATCTGCGTGCCGCCAAGACTGACAGTGCGATAGCTCGTTACGACAGGTTAGGTAGTGATGGCCGGCCGTGGCGATCAGTGTCGCTGGGTAGTTCTGGGCCATCGGAGTTTACGTACGAAGTTCTGCACCCGGTTACCGGTAGGCCGTGTGCGATGCCGCCTAGGGGTTGGCGGATGAAGGAAGACAAATTCCAAGC
>CAYFRT010000044.1:0-2117 GCA_964345585.1 uncultured Actinomyces sp.
GACTTGGCGGACTGACCCCGAGGGTGCTCGAGTGCCCGGCAATACCCAAAAGACTTGGCCCCGAACGTTCCCAAAAGGGTCCGCCCGGGGCCAATGCCTAGGGGCTAGGCTCTATTACTTGTCGGAAGTGGCCGCAGCGTAGGCTTCCTCGATGCGAGTGCCAACCTCTTGGTCAATGTTCTTCCAGTACTCGAAGACACGAGACAAAACCGGTTCTTCCACCTGGCCAACCAAGGAGCAGCTGACCGTTTCAACAAGGCGGTCACGTGCTGGTTCATCAAACACTTCGCGAACCAGGGTGTGGGCTTGTCCGAAGTCGTCATCCTCGGCGTGCAGGGTGTAAGCGGCACGAACCATTTCGCCATCTGACTCCCAACCGTTCGTCTCCACGACTTCAACATCCTGGTAGGCGCGGCCGTAAGAGTTCGGCGCGTAGACCGGAGCGGCACCCGTGTGGTGATACTGCATCTGGCCTTCCTTGTCGTAGGAGTTTGTGGGCGCGACGGGGGCGTTCACGGGGAGCTGGTTGTAGTTTGTGCCAATCCGGTTGCGCTGAGCATCCGGGTAAGAGAACGTGCGAGCCAACAGCATCTTGTCCGGAGACAGACCAGTTCCTGGAACCGTGTTGGACGGGCTGAATGCGGCCTGTTCGATCTCCGCAAAGTGGTTGCTGGGGTTCTGGTTCAGGGTGAACCGGCCAACCTCCATGCGCGGGTAGTCCTTCTTTGACCAGGTCTTCGTCAGGTCAAAGGGGTTGAAGCGGTAGTCCTTCGCTTCCTCATACGGCATGATCTGCACCTGCATCGTCCATGACGGGTGGTCGCCGCGTTCGATCGCGTCGAAAAGATCCCGACGGTGATAGTCAGCGTCCTCCCCGGCGATCTTCGCTGCTTCTTCGTTCGTCATGTTCTCCACGCCCTGGTCCGTCAGGAAGTGGTAGCGGACCCAGAACCTTTCGCCTTCCTCATTTACCCACATGTAGGTGTGCGAGGAATAGCCGTTCATGTTCCGCCATGTCCGAGGGATCCCGCGATCACCCATCAGGTACGCCACCTGATGCGAAGATTCGGGCGACAGGGTCCAAAAGTCCCACTGCATGTTGTTGGAGCGCAGGCCGGAGTCGGGGAGGCGTTTTTGGGAGTGGATAAAGTCGGGGAACTTCATTGCGTCCTTGATGAAGAACACGGGCGTGTTGTTGCCAACCATGTCGAAGTTTCCCTCATCCGTGTAGAACCGGACTGCGAAACCGCGAACGTCCCGCCACGTGTCGGGGGAGCCGAGCTCGCCCGCAACCGTGGAGAATCGGGCAAGGACCGGAGTTTTCTTTCCGGGCTGCAGGAAGTCGGCCTTCGTGTACTTGGAGACGTCGCCGGTTACCTCGAACTCGCCGAACGCGCCAGACCCCTTCGCGTGAGGGCTTCGTTCTGGTACCCGTTCACGGTCAAAGCGGGCAAGTTTTTGGACCAGTGCGACATCGTGGAGAAGCAACGGGCCGTCCGGGCCTACACTCAGCGAATGCGAGTCGGATGCGCGTGTTTCTCCGGATTCAGTTGTCGACGGGTGCTTGGGATCAAATGTCATTGTTCCTCCGAGTAACGGGTTCCTGTTGTGGATCAGGTAATTGAGCGGCGGTGCAAGAGGCGCAGAGTCCGTGGTAAAAGACTTCCGCCACTTCGATAGTCAGATCATCTACGTGGTCTGGGGTGAGGCAAGGGACATGGCCGGTCGCGCACGGAACGTCAACCAAGGCGCCACAAGACCTGCATAGCAGGTGGTGGTGGTTGTCGTGTTCCTCCAGCTCATAGCGGGCGGCACGGTTATTGGGTGTCACCCTCCGCACCAAGCCCACTTCCGTGAGCGAGTTGAGAGCGTCATAGACAGCTTGCCTAGAAACCGAGCCAATACGGTCGGTCACTTTCGCGGCGATAGCCTCCGCCTCCGCGTGCCGATTGTTCTTCAGCACCGCGAGTGTCGCCATTCGGGGCGAGGTCACCCGCAGGCCGCGGGAACGCAGCGCATTGGCGAGGTTATCGTTTGTCACAAGCAACAGCATACTGCACTATTTGGATCATGTCCAAAGAACGATTTAGTAAAAGAGTGGGTTTCATCTGTTGTGA
>CAYFRT010000044.1:2217-11898 GCA_964345585.1 uncultured Actinomyces sp.
GCGGGATCAAGGCCCATGAAGATTTCTAGGTTCTTCTCTCCCGCCTCGTGCATAGCGGTTGCCACGTCAACTCCCACGTAGCGGAAGTGCCAGGGCTCGTACTTATATCCCGTGATCCCGTCCTGGCCTTCGTTGTAGCGCAGGATGTAGCCGAAACGGTGCGCGTTTTCCCTAAGCCACAGGCCTGTGCCAGTCTCCCCGAAGCAGGCGCTCAGGCGGCATCCTGCTCCGTCATCAAGATCGACGACCAGTCCTGTCTGATGTTCTGAGTGTCCCCCGTGGGCTGAGAACGTGTCTGCACTGTCGCCCCCGTAGGTGGCGGCATAGGAGGCGTAGAGGTCCAACTGTGTCCAGTACGAGCGGAAGCCACTGACGATGGAAAACCCGAGTCCGGCTGCGTTGGCCTCGGCTTGCATGGCCTCTAGCGCCTGGGCTGCCTCGGCTCTTAGCGTGTGCCCCGACGGGTTGGGGACACCTGCTGGCAGGACCAAGTCATCGGGAGCCCAATCGACGGGGTTCATGGGCCTTTGTTTGTTGGTGACCACAGTGAAAGAGGACGGAGTGTCGATGTCGTACGAGGGTGCCGGTTCTTCGGCCTCCTCCAGTTCCTCGACTTCGTCAGCCTTGGCTTCCTTGGCCGCCACGACCTTGGCATCCGCAATCGGCGCGGTGACGAGCGCCTGAAGCGCCTTCAGATTTTGGTGCGACTGGGATTGGGTCAGGGGGGCGGTTTCCGCAGACTTGCCTTTGAAAGCAAGCTGAATCACCAGGACTGAGGCAATCAACAGGGCGGCAAGTAGCCCAATGAGTGCCCACCGATACTGGCGCCTTAGGTTGAAGAGACGCATCCGCTCTACTCTCCACTCGTTGTTCCTGCGATAGTAGCCCTGGATCTTCGCTTAGCGGGCTTCTTGCCTGATCTTGTGCGCGAAAAGACAGGGCTGTGCGCCAAACAACAGCAGATTTTCGGGGTAAAAGGCAATTTTACTGGAATGCATGGCACGCATGAGCGCTTGCCCCTACACTGTTGGGAGCGCTCCCAACGGTTCGTGTTCGTTCAGTCTCGGAAGTTGGGTTCACTCTTTCCATCGACGGAACCTGTGGAAAGCAGCAAACTCCCATCACTTCAAGGAGGTAGAAGAATGCGATTCGGTCACTTTGACGATCAAACTCGCGAATACGTCATCACAACCCCTCACACTCCCTACCCATGGATCAACTACCTGGGTTCTCAAGACTTCTTTTCTTTGATCTCTCACACGGGTGGGGGATATGCGTTCTATAAGGACGCGAAGATGCGCAGGCTGCTCCGCTACAGGTACAACAACGTGCCAGTCGATGCGGGGGGAAGGGTTTTTTCTATAAATGATGGGGGAGACGTGTGGTCGCCCTCGTACTTCCCGTACAAGAAGGAACTCAACTCCTTCGAAACCCGACACGGGATGGGTTACACCCGGATTACGGGAACCCGAGGAGACCTGAAGGCGTCCGTATTGTTTTTCGTGCCGGTGGATGCGAACGCGGAAATTCAGGTCGTGAGTCTCACAAACCAGTCGGACAAGACCAAGACGGTCAACCTTTTTAGCTTCGTGGAGTTCGCGCTCTGGAATGCGGAAGAGGACCAGACGAACTACCAGCGTGGTCTCTCCTTGGCTGAGGTGGAGGTTGAAGGATCTGAGATCTACCACAAGACCGAGTATCGGGAACGCCGCGATCACTACGCCGTCTACGCGGTCAACGAGCCTATTGCCGGCTTCGATACTGATCGCGACACCTTCTTGGGCTTGCAAAATGGCTGGCACGAAGCAGCGGTTCCGCATGCCGGAGAGTCCGGAAATTCGATCGCATCCGGCTGGTACCCGATCGGATCCCACAACTTGGAGGTGACCCTTGAGCCGGGGGAAACCAAGGAGTTTGTGTTTGTCCTTGGGTACTTGGAGAACCCTCGCGACGACAAGTGGGAGTCCCTTGGTGTGATCCGCAAGGATGGTGCGAAAGAGCTTCTGGCCAGGTTCGACACGCCTGAAAAAGCGCAGGCCGAATTTGAGGCTTTGAACGAGTACTGGGATGGGTTGCTGGGTTCATACACGGTGTCCTCGGACAACGAAAAGCTTGACCGCATGGTTAACATCTGGAACCAGTACCAGTGCATGGTCACCTACAACATGTCACGTTCCGCGTCTTACTTTGAAACCGGCGTTGGCCGCGGTATGGGCTTTCGTGACTCCAACCAGGATCTTCTCGGTTTCGTCCACTTGGTTCCGGAGCGGGCGCGTGAACGCATCTTGGATATCGCTGCGACGCAACTTCCCGACGGGTCGGCCTACCACCAGTACCAGCCGCTCACGAAGAGAGGCAACGACGCAATCGGATCGGGTTTCAACGACGATCCGCTTTGGCTGATCCTGGGCGTTGCTGCTTACATCAAGGAGACGGGCGATCAGGAAATCTTGGACGTCATGGTTCCGTTCGACAACGACGAGACGTTGTCGGCTCCTCTCATGGACCACCTGAAGCGATCCTTTGACTTCACCTTGAACAACCGCGGCCCCCACGGGCTGCCCCTGATTGGGCGCGCGGACTGGAATGACTGCTTGAACCTGAATGTCTTCTCGACTGAGCCCAATGAGTCGTTCCAAACCGCTCCTAACCTGCAGGGTGGCGCAGCCGAGTCTGTTTTCATTGCTGCGATGATGGCGGCCATTGGGCCAGAGTATGCGGAACTGGCACGTCGTCGCGGCGACATCGAAGAAGCGGACCGGGCCGACAAGGCGGTTGCGGACATGGTCAAAGCAATCGAGGACCACGGCTGGGACGGCGAGTGGTTCCTGCGTGCGTATGACTATTACGGCAATCCCGTGGGGAGTGACCAGAACGAGGAAGGCAAGATCTGGATCGAGCCGCAAGGGTACGCAGTCATGGGTGGCGTCGGGTTGGAAGATGGGCGAGCCGTTAAGGCCCTCGACTCTGTCCGGGAAAGGCTGAACACGCCGCACGGCTCGGTTCTGCTCAATCCTGCTTACACCGAATACAAGGTGGAACTGGGCGAGGTATCCACATATCCACCCGGCTACAAAGAAAACGCTGGTATTTTCTGCCACAACAACCCCTGGGTCATCATCGCGGAGACAGTGGTGGGGCGCCCCGAGTACGCGTGGGAGTACTACAAGCAGATCGCCCCTGCTTTCCGCGAGGATATTTCCGAGGTCCACCGGCTAGAGCCCTACGTCTACGCCCAAATGATTGCCGGAAAAGACGCGGTGAGGCATGGCGAGGCAAAGAACTCCTGGCTAACAGGAACCGCCTCCTGGAACTTCGTCGCGGTTTCCCAATACTTGCTGGGAATCCGTCCCGCACACGATGGGCTCATAGTTGACCCGTGCATTGGGGCAGAGGTGGGAGAGTTCACCGTTAACCGACAAATCCGTGGTGCGGACTACGTGATTCACGTGGTTACGGATCCGAAGAGGGCGTCGGCTGATCCGTCGGAGGCGGGACAGCCTCGTGCTCGTCTCACTGTTGATGGAAAGGAAATCGAGGGCAACCTGGTTCCCTACGCGCCTGCTGGCTCAACGGTTCACGTTGAGGCGGTGGTCTGAGCCGCATTGGCTCGGTAGAGCTCGGTCATGGCTCGGGCGACATCACGCGCCCGAGCCTCACCGAGCACCCCAATAAATATCTCTCTATTCGTCTCCGCGACGAAACGGGTCACTTCAGCGGCGAAGGCTTGACCCTCTTCGGTCAACGCAAGATAAGTGACCCGACGGTCCTTAGCGCATGCGATCCGACGTGTGATCCCGCGGGTCGAAAGCTTGTCCGCAATCTTGGTGAAGCCACCGGTTGAAAAGGCGGCTGCCTCTGCCAGCGTCTTCATCGGAGCATTGTGTTCTGGGAGTAAGTACAAAGTAAGCAGGGACTCCATCTCAGCAGCGCTCAGATCAAACTTTTCCCGCGCGCGCTCCTGGAGAACTTTGGATGTGGCGCCAAACCCGTTGATCACGCGCCCCCAAAGTTCAACTGCATCCCGGTCATCGATGGCGGGTGATCTGCTTCCCTTGCTAGTGGTGGGGTCCCCTGCATTCGTCTGGATCTCAGAGACGGCGCTAGACATGGCTCTCCTAACTATGGGAGCCCAACTATACCTCGCACAACAACAGATTGCTAGCAAATATCTTGCGTGCAAGATAAAAGTGGTGCATAGTTAACTCTGTTCGACAAAACGTGTGATGCGGGCAGACCGCTCCCCACACGCCAGAGCAAGGAGAAAACCAGAAATGACTAAGATCGCCATCGTTACAGGTTCCACCCGCCCGGGACGCGTCAACCTTGGAGTTGCCGAATGGGTTTTGGAGCAGGCCAACAAGCGCGGTGGCGCGGAGTATGAGTTGGTTGATATCGCCGACTACGACCTCCCGCTCCTCGACGAACCAATGCCTGCCGCCTACGCGCAGTACAAAAACGATCACACGAAGGCATGGGCCGCCAAGATCGCTGAGTTCGACGGCTACATCTTCGTCACTCCGGAATACAATCACGGCGTAGCTCCCGCGCTGACCAACGCGCTTTCCTACCTGAACGTTGAATGGGCCAACAAGGCGGCCGGAATGGTCGGTTACGGTTCTGCGATGGGCGTTCGTGCAGTCGAACAGCTCCGACTGACCCTGTCCGAACTACAAATCGCACACGTTCAGAAACAGGGCATGTTCTCCCTGTTCACAGACTTCGAAAACTTCTCAACCTTCAAGCCCACCGAACTGCAGGCTCAGTCAGTTGAACCAATGTTCGACCAGCTCCTGGCATGGACTGAGGCAATGAAGGGTGTTCGCGAAAACGCCTAGTTCTCTGAAGCCTCTGCGGCTTCTGACTCCTCTGAAGCTTCTGCCGCTTCTACTTGGGTCGCCCCGGTTTCGGCTGGGGCGACCTCTGTCTTTTCCTCCGACGACAGGGTGGACCCACCCTCATCCGCGTTGGCCGAGGCAGTTTCGGGCTCCTTCACAGGTTGGCCGTCGACGCTCTTGCCCTTCTTCGCCAGTTTCCGCAGTTTCTTCTCAGCCTTCTTTGCGTCACGCTCCGCCTTCAAATCTTTCGGCAGCGGGGGCGGAGGAGGAAGATTCTTCGCTGGAGCCAAGGCGCCGCCCAGAAGCCAGCTGCCCAGCATCTCGTACGCCCTCGCACGCACATTCGGCGCCGAGAGGAACACGTCGTGCAGGGCGCCTTGGAGGCGGGCGATGGTGACCTCGGGGAAAATATGCGCAGCAACCCGTGCGATGTCGTCAACGACCAACACGGAATCGGAGTTCTTCATATTGTCCGTCCACCCAAACGGCTGGGTGTTCTTCGCGGACAGGAGGACCAGTGACGGGGTACCGATGTTCACGTCGTGCGTGAGGCTCTCCTGTCCTTCCATCACGGCGTGCAACCAACCGGGGCGAGTGGCGAAACCCCTGCTGGGACGCCATGACTGTGGGCCGGCATGTTCCGGGAGAGAGCCCACCATCTTCTGCGCCTTTGTGTAATATCCAAGATCGGTTTCCGGGTAAATGTCCTTCGGGTGCCGGGAGGCATGCATGTGGATGAAAGGCATTAGGGCGTGACGGCCTTGGCGACCAGTTTGGAACTCCAGCCAAGGGCTGTTGAGGATTAGCGCGCTTGCGGCCCCCGGGTGCCGGGAGGCCCAAAGGGTCAGCGTTAAGCCACCCGTCGAGTGTCCGAAAAGGACCAGCCTTCTCTTTTGGTCCTTGGTGTGCATATGGGAGATCGCGGTGTTGATGTCGAGATCATATTTCCTTAGATCGTCGATGTAACCGGGAGTCTGGCCTCTTCGTAGGGATCTGCCATATTTGCGCAGGTCCAGGGCATAGAAGCGAGCGCCAAGCTGATTCCAATAAAACGCCAGGTCTGTCTGAAAGAAGTAATCTGACCATCCGTGCACGTAGAGGACATCGACGTCGTGTAGCGGCAATTCCTTTACAGAGTCTTTGACACGCCCGTGGGGTCCCTGGTCTCCCTTCGGAAGGGAGCGAACCAGGGTCGCGGAGAGTGGGCCCTCGTCGTCTTTGCCGAGGTCCATCGTCAGCTTCTTGAACGGTTTACCTAGAATATCGGTCTGCCAAGTCTGTTCCATGCTCCGATTATCGGAGATTCTTGCCGCGGGTGCGAGGTGATCGAGGCGATCCGGAGATTCGAGGCAGCCCACTGACCAAAAGTAAAAGGCGGGGACCCGATCTTTCGACCGAGTCCCCGCTCTTTTCGCCTAGGCGTTTTCAGCGTCTGCTGCTGGGATTATGCCTTGACCTCGAAGGGGAGGACCTCCAGGTCCTCGTCCCGCGAAGAACTTCCGAGCAGAAGGTTGAAGGCTCCGGGCTCCACGACGCGTTCGCCGCGGGCATTCACGATGCTGCAATCTGCGACGGGAACTTCGACAGTCACGTCGACTTCGCCGTGTGCTGGCACCGTGACCTGCGTGTACCCCTTGAGCTCTTTGTCCGCCCACGAAGCGCTTGTGACCAGGTCACTCACATATGCCTGGACGGTTTCGATGACGTCCAGGTCACTTTCGTTCTTGAGAGTGACGCGAGCAACCACAGTGTCATCAAGAGAGAGGGAATCCTGCTCCAGTCGGGCATCCTCGTACGAAACATCGCTAAACGACAGGCCGTAACCGAACGCGAAAGCCGGTATCTGGGTGAGGTCGGCGTAGCGGTGTCCGTGCTGGCCGCGCACCTGGTTGTAGTAGGTGGGCTGCTGGCCGACATGAACCGGGAAGGAGATCGGCAGGCGGCCCGAGGGGTTCGTCTTACCAAGCAGGATCTCCGCTATCGCCTTGCCACCCTGCATGCCAGGGCTGGCGGCCCAGATCAGAGCATCCGCGTTCCGGGCGGCAGCGGGGAGCACCATGGGCTTGGAGGCCATTAGCACCACGATCAGCGGCTTTCCGGTGGCTTCCAGTGCTTCCAGGAGTGCCACCTGTCCGCCCATCAGTTCCAGGGTTGCCGTAGAGAGAGCCTCCCCGACAACCTCGATCTGGTCACCCACAACAGCCACAACGTAGTCAGAGGATTCAGCAGCTGCAACCGCACGTGCGATCTCCTCTGGGTCAATCGGTGCGTGTTCGGCAATCGGCGGGCGAGGTTGCCCATCCTCAAACGTCTCACCTTCAGGGTCGGGGTGCAGTTCCAGGATGTCCGCCCCTCGCACGTATTCGACACTCCACGTTTCAGGAACTTCCTGGCGGATGCCATCCAGAATGGTCGTGATCATCTCACGCGGCTGTCCGTCGGGGAGCCAGTCAGCTTGGCCGGAGGAACCTGCCCAGTCACCCAGTTGATTCTGCGCGTCGTCAGCAAGAGGACCAACGACAGTGACCTTCTTGTCCTTCGCGTCGGCGGGTAGCGGGAGCACCCCGTCGTTCTCGAGTAGCACCAGGGAGCGACGAGTGATCCGCAGGTTCTCCTCCATCGCCTCAGGGGTTCCGAGTTTCGTCTTCAGAACTTCCGCGTCGGTGGAAGGGTGCCGCTTGTCCTCGAACAGACCCAAATTGAACTTCACCGTCAGGATGTGGCGCACCGCGCGGTCAAGGTCAGATTCTTTCAGTTTTCCGCTTTCGATGGCGGCCAGGGCCCCCTCGAAGAAGGTCGGAGTCGTCATGACCATGTCGTTGCCGGCCTTGACGGCTGCGGCTGCGGCGTGCTCAATGTCTGGCTGAACGTGCTGTTCCCACACCATTCGACCAACGTTGTCCCAGTCGGTCACCAGGAGGCCGGGGTAATCCCACTCGCCGCGGAGAACATCGCTGAGCAACCATTCGTTGATGACAATCGGAACACCGTCCGTGGTCTGGTATCCCAGCATGAAAGTGGCACAACCTGCCTTAGCAACCCTCTCAAACGGCGGGAGGAACCAGGAACGCAACTTGCGGTGCGAAAGGTCGGCTTCTGTAGCGTCCCGGCCGCCCTGAGTTTCGGAGTAGCCGGCGAAGTGCTTGGCAGTTGCCAGGATGGCGGTCTTGTCAGACAGCCCGTCGCCCTGGTAGCCGTGCATCATGGCTTCGGCAAGAACCCCGATCAGGTAAGGGTCTTCACCAAATGTTTCACCAACGCGGCCCCAGCGCAGGTCGCGGGCGATGCAAAGAACGGGGGAGAAGGTCCAGTGGATGCCGGTGGCGGAGGCTTCTTCCGCGGTTATGCGTCCAACCTTTTCCAACAGTTCGGGGTCCCACGAGGCTGCCATTCCCAGTTGCGTTGGGAAGATCGTTGCCCCCAGGAAGAACGAGTGCCCGTGGATGCAGTCTTCTGCAATCAACAACGGAATCTTCAACCGAGTCTTATCGGTTAGCGCGTGTGCATCCACCACGTGTTGTGGGGAGGCGTGAAGGATGGAACCTGCCAAACGGTCGATGACGTGGGGCTCCATGTTCCCACGCGCGTCGAGTTGCAACATTTGGCCCACTTTTTCCTCAACCGTCATGCGGGAAAGTAGGTCTTCGACGCGTTCTTCAGTCGACAGATCTGGATTCAGATATGGAACGACTTCGGTCACTAAGAACTCCTGTTGGATTTTGATGGGGTTTCGTTAAGTCTATTAGAAAGTTGCGATGCAATACGAGAGTTGCGGACGGTGCTGTTGGTAACGGGTTCGGGTTCGGGTCTGCGAAGATGTCGCCAGGCCCGAAGATTGCCGCGTCCGAGTTGGCGAGCTCCTGCTGCGCTTTTCGCTGCGCCCTCTGCTGCGGTCTTTCATTGCGTCGGAAAGGAAGTGGCGGCGTAAGTGTGCCTACTCACATGCCAGGCCGTCCCCGTCGCCGTCTCCGCGGTGTCCGGTCTCGTATTGGAACCAGTTGTAGATCTCTGCTTCGGCGGGGTCGTCTCGGTTGAACGGACCGGTCGGGTGACCATTCGTGTTCTGTTTGAGTTTTCTGCATGAGGAGTACTGGGTCCACCACTTGTCTTCGTTCCCGGCCGTATTCGTGTTCGTATTGGAAACGTATGAGGTCCCCTCACAGCCCACCGCCTCCACACGCCTCTCCGCAGTGAGAGTCGCTCTCTGGGCAGCGCGGTATTCCTGCTCCCGCGGATGCTCTGGGTACCCGTCGGACGAGTCATAGCGTGCCACCGCATAGCCCGCCTCTATCTCCGCCAGTCCCACGTCGACACCCTCGGCGGTGATTACGTAACGAATCAGTCGGTCGTATTTGTCGTGGTCGTTTTGTCCCTGGGGGAGTACGAGGGCAACCCTGTCTCCAGGGGCCACCATGTCCTCCATGAGTGCAGTGGCTTCTTGGAACCCGCATTCGCCTTGTTCGGGAGTGTCGATCCCAATGATTCTGACAGAGCCCAGATCCGTCTTGATGGTGTCCCCGTCGGTGATGCTGGTGACAACGGCTTGAGTGATCTCTCCTGGTGGATAGGCGGAGGCATCTGTCAGTTTTGTCTCGGTCTCCTCGGCCTGAAACTCCTCGGCCTTCGATTCCTCCGGTTGAGGCGGTTCCTGGGACTGGGGCTGCTCCTGGGACTGGGGCTCCTCCGCGGGTGCAGAGACCTGGACCTGAGGCTTCTCCTGCGGCACGGGCGCTTCCGAGGCTGCCTCCCGGTCACATCCGCTGAGGGCCAGCGTGAGTGCCGCGACAACCGCCATCCAACGAGGTGCCGACGGCCTTGAGGACTTGCGAATGCGGGAGGACTT
>CAYFRT010000045.1:0-11694 GCA_964345585.1 uncultured Actinomyces sp.
GGGTCGGCGGCAAAAGCGTCGGAGTAAAGATCTGCAATCTGTTGGCACTCGTCCATGCGTGCTGGTTCAACTTGTGGCATGAACGCTCCTCACTGCCTGGATATAGCAAGAGTTCCGCTCGAACCCAACCAGTGCCTCACCCAGCAAACCTCTGCCGAATAGGGCGCTCTGCACTTGTCGTCGAACCCGTACCAATCTTCTTCTCCTGCTGCTCACAAACCAGTACCCCCTAGTCGCGAGTCTCTGCCCCGCTATGAGCAATCCATCAACTACCTGCGATATTGGGAAGCACGCAGTCGTATCAAGGCCCGGGCTTAGCCGAGGTTCTATCCTGAGATACTCGCATACGGTGATTTGAGCCACCAAGACTCCTTCAAGGTCACCGGGACTCCTTCAAGAGAGCGCTGTCCTGGCGTAACAGCGTGAGCAATCCTACGCCGGTACCAGGAATCCGCTACCTCGCTTGGCCACCACTATCCGCAGCAGACACCAAACGCTTCGCTGTCCCAACGTCGGTAATTAAAGTGTTAACCCACTCGCCTCGCAATGCTGCGAGTATTGCAGTGAACTTTCTTTTGCCTCCGGCAACGCCGATTCTCCTGGGGATGTTCAAATACTGGTCCGCACTGATGCCAACAACTCGATCGTTAAAGTCGCTTTTTACCGGCTCTCCGTCCGCGTCGTAAAACCTCAGGCACACATCCCCCACTGCCCCCACAGCCCTGAGTTCCTCCAGCGCCCGATCGGAAACAACGTTTCCGGATTGTCGGAGCAACAGGGACGGCTCAACGTCTCCTATCCCGACAAGGCTGACCGTCAACGCGTCCCACAATTTCATCACGTGAGAAATTGAGGGGTCGGCCATCAGTGCGGCAGCAACCGCCCCGGAGCTGAGGACTCCTGGCGCTGGCAGAAAAACGGCTTGCGCCCGGGTAGCCCGCGCAAGCCCGGTTACCAGCTCTGCAGCGTAGGTCTCCGCAGTGGGTGCGCCGACGCCCCCCACTGTCTGAACAACATAGTTAGCAACATTGGTGCGGAAAGGGGGCAAGGAGCGCACCGCCGCGAGGAGAGTCGAAGACCAAGAAGAAACCCCGATGGTGTCGCCTCCAAGCAGCGTTGCTGAGAGGTACTCAGCCGTGGCGCTGCCCAAAGCAGCTGTGATCGCGGCGTCATCGTCGCTGGCCACATTGGCCACCACTGCAGATTTGAGTCCATACGCACTCTCTAGTCTCTCTTCGAGATCAGTGTGGAGACCCAGCGGAACGACCACTGTTGTTCGCACAACGCCGATTTCCTCTGCACGCTTCAGGAGTCGGGAAACCCTCGGCTGACTAATATGCAACTCTGACGCGATTTCGCTCTGCCGTATCCCCTGCTCGTGGTACATCCGCGCCACACGCGTTATAAGACGAAGGTGATCTTCCCGAATCGCTTGAGGGATAGGGGGAGACGTGACGTCGATACTGCTCATTTGTACCTCGTGCTCTCAATTCGCTGTGGCCGCCGCTATGCCTCGCCCTATGGGGCCCAGCTTAGCGACGGCCACAGCCACCAGCTCGCTGATAAAACTAACCCTTGACAGCTCCTGCAAGAGCTCCTTGCACAAAGTGCTTCTGGAACAGCAGGTAGACAATCACAACGGGTATGGCAGTTAGGAGAATGAACGCGTTCAGCGGCCCATAATCCGTGCCGTGCTGTGTCGAGAATCCCAGAACCGCCAGAGGAATGGTCCAGTTGTCCTGCGACCGCAGAAGAGTCGTCGCCATGGCGTACTCGTTCCACGTAGCAACAAAATCCAGAATGAACAGTGCTGCCAATGCAGGTTTCGCCAGAGGCAGGATTATTTGCCAGAAGACCCTAAAGGTCGAGGCCCCATCGATCCTTGCCGATTCTTCAAGCTCAGCGGGTACCTGGCGGAAGAAACCATAGAGCACAAACGTTGCATACGGAATTCCAAACGCGAGATAGGGAAGCATCAAGCCTGGGATTGAGTTCAGCAGACCAATTGAGTTCATGGTTGAGAACAGTGGTCCCAATGCAACCTGAATCGGCACCATTGATCCGATCGCGATTATCAGAAGCACCACGCGAGCACCCTTGAACCTGATTCGCGCGAGCGCGAATGCTGCAGCAGCAGCGACGGCAATGCCGGCTGGAACCTTCACAAGAGAAATTACGAGGGAGTTGCGTCCTGTAACCCACAGGTTGCCAATGTCAATCGCCTTCCTGTAGTTGTCGAAGTTCCAGGTCTCCGGGAGTGCCCAGAGGGGGTTATTGCTCAGCTCTGCGTTTGTTTTGAACGAGGTAAGAACGATCAGGAAGAACGGGACCGACCAGGCCAAAACAGCGATGACCAACGATATCCAGAGCCCCACACGACCAAAATCGATCGGCTTCTTGCTCTTTTTTGCTTTGATGTCGGGGTTTTCAACCCCTGCAGATAACTTAACCGACGCGCCCATTAGTCATCCTCCCTCATCGACCACGCGAAGTACGGGACGACCAAGACCAAACAGATCAGCAAAAGAACCGTCGCAACCGCTCCTCCGACGCCGAATTGATGGTTTGTAAAGGACTGCGTGTACGACCACAGGGCAAGAACCTGCGTCGACTGCGCCGGCCCTCCACCTGTCATACCCACGACAAGATCGAACACCTTCAGCGAGTTAATGATCGTCATAATGACAACAACGACGGTGGTCGGACGCAGAGACGGCCACGTCACGTTCCAAAACACTTTCCACTTGTTCGCACCGTCAAGCTCGGCAGCTTCGACTAGCTCTTCAGGCACACCTTGCAGCCCTGCTAAGAACATGATCATAGGGAAGCCGACGGCTTGCCACACTGACGCGATAAAGACGGAATAAAAGGCAAACTTTGGGTCTCCCAGCCACGACTGTCCCCAATCCCCTAGTCCCACAGCTTCCAGGGTGCGGTTCACGAGGCCGAGCGTTGGATTGTAGATCCACCGCCACATTGCGGCAACCGTGATTGAGGCAATAACAGCTGGCAGATAGAACATTGTCCGCATCAAGTTGCGGCCAAAGATCTTCCTGTTAAGAGCCAGCGCAAGAAGCAGGCCCAATATCATCGGTATCGCCAGGGAGAGAACCACCCAGATAACCGAATTCGAGAAAGCCTTCCAAAAGACCGGGTCAGAGGTGAACATCTTCCGGTAGTTCTCTAGCCCTACGAACTCCGGCGTTTCGGTTCGAAACCCTGACCACTTGTAGAAAGACAAGCGGATAGAGTCAACCATTGGATACAAGATGAAGTACCCATATAGCGCCAAAGCAGGTGTCAGATACGGTAGCGCCGCAAGCACTGGGTGTTTGCGCTTACCCACCTTTGAGACCTTCACCGGCACGTCTTCGGGTACTGCGGTTTCAATGCTCATTACGACCTCCTTCCATTAGATTCTTCAAAATCTGGGTACTAGGAATAGGGGCAGGATTCCTCCTGCCCCTACAACCGCTAGTTATTCGCGTCTCTCCACGCCTGGAACTCTGCGCCAGCCTCTTCCGGGCTCAACCCGCCCGTTAGGACAGAGTTTTGAATGCGCCAGAACTCCGTGGTCTCCGCGGTGGAGAAGTTCTGGTCGTTGTTTAGGTATCCGCCATCGGCACTAGTGACAACCTCGGTCCACTCTTCTCCGAGGTGAGTGCCCTCTTCAGGTGTCACGTTGCTGTTCACCGACAGTGTCGAGAACGTTGTTCCAATGATCGCCTGACCTTCTTCAGAGATCAAGAAGTCAATGAACAGGGGTACACCGGGGTTTTCCTCACCCTTCTCAGTTACATAGAACAGCTCGCCGAAGCCATAGAGACGATCCGTGCCCGAGGGGAATGCGAAAATGCCAACTTCTTCAGGATCCATACCGTTGTCAAGCGTCATCGGCCCAAACCAGTCTCCCTCAATTGTCATTGCGGCCTGCCCGCTGTAGAACAACTGAGAGGAGTCGTCGTTGCTGATGCCCATGTATCCCTCGGGGAAGTAATCGTCCCCCCACGTTTTGAGTTCCTCGAACGATTTGGTTACGCATGGTTCGTTAGCCCAGTCACCGTCTCCCTTGGTCAACTCATCAGCCTTCTCAGCCCCGCACTCGGATTCGATAATGGAATCCAGCAAACGCATCACGTGCCAGTTGACGGTTCCGCCGAACGCCATCGGAGTGATGCCAGCGGCTTTCAATTTCTTGGCATCCTCAACAAGTTCGTCATAGGTGGTCGGAGTTTCCGTGATCCCTGCTTCCTCGAACAGGGCCTTGTTATAGAACACTGCCTCCGATGCTTGAACGAACGGAACGCCGTGGTGGTCGCCGTACTGTGTCGCATTCGCAAGAGCGGGCCCGGTTAGTATTTCTTCCCATCCGCATTCGTCGTACATGTCCGTGATGTCGACACTTGCACCGACGTTGACCAGCTCGCCACCAAGCCCAGGTCCGCCCCAGTACCTGTAGAGGTCGGGCATCGCGTCGGTGCCGATGGCCTGCCGAAGCGCATCTTTATGGGGGTCCGTGGCACGGAATTCCGTGACGACCTTGTAGTCCGGGTACTTCGCCTCAAAGCCCTCAACAAGCTCGTTCCACACGTCGTTTTGGCTAGCCTCACTAAGAGTCCAGATGGTGACTACGGTCTTGTCTCCGCTGGCAGCAGAACCGGACTGTGAATCTGACCCGCCTGATGAACAGCCGGCCAATACAAGTCCAGACACAGCCACCGCTGCAGCGGCAACTTTCCATTGCATTTTCATTCTTGTTCCTATCTCTTAGGTTTCGTTACTTTCGGTTGTTGGACGCTCTAAAGCTGGTCGGACTCCGACCAATCAACAAATTCGTTGATCTTCAAGAACATGTCCTCAAACATGGTTCTGGTGTCGATTCGGGTATAAACCCTCATCAAACGTCCCTTGTCGCGCATTCTGTACGTTCCATCCGCGGTCACTTGCGGAGTGACCTTCAGAACGAAGTCACTGGAAGACGTGTCTGCTTCAAACAGCGATCTGAGTGCGGTGAACAGAACCAGGGGCTGGTCACCCAACGCATACGTTTCAGTGGCACCCCCAATGAAGTCCTCGACACGACGGGTTTCGTAGATGAGAGAGTCGTAAAGGTAGTCGCCGAGCCGACCGCAATCCCGGGTACGGGCCCGCAGTTCCGCGTGAGACACAAGGCATTGGCGGTACATATTTCGAGGGATCTGCCAAATTTCAAGATCCTCGCAATCAAAGACTGCCCGGGCCGCGGGCACATCGATCAACATGTTGTACTCAATGGGCATCGCATTCGCTGGTGGATAAGCCAGGCCGGAATGTTCCAGGCCGCCGATCCAGATGAGTCTGATCCGTTCAGCGATCTTTGGTTCCAGCAGTAAAGCGGATGCAAGATCCGTCAGACCGCCCCCCGCTGCGTAGAAAAGAGGAAGATCAGTGTCGTCCCGCATCGCCTCTTTGATGATCGCGCGAGCCGCACCTGAGTCTTGTGGGGTTTGAGTGTCTGGCATCGCCTCATTGGAACCCCGCACTATCCGGTCGAAGTCCAAGAGCCCCATGAGCGAGAAGACTTCGCGGGCCACCGCTTCCGCGTTCTTCGCGGATTCTCCTGATGGATCGAACGGGTCATCTTCGCGAAGGTGCGAAGCAACAACCAAAGGAATCTCGACGCTTGGAGAGAGCAAATGGTGCACAAGCTGCCAAAGATCATCTGGATCGCCAGCGAAGTCGTTATCGATAATCACTCGTGCGCTGGGCTCAAAGCGTTCCTCAGAGCTAATCCATGGGCATTCCCCCAAGGTCCAGGTTTTGACTCCTTGCACCGGAGTGGAGGCCATGCGATCTGGTATTCGTGCCATATCTTCTTCCTTGCATATCTATTCGACTTTGAATGTCAATAACTTCAGACTATGAGGGAGCCGGTGTTCGGTCAAGCAAAAGACTGGACCTTGATCAATCCGTTACATGCCGACAAGGGATCGCGTCCATTCTCCTAGGTCTTTTATCCTATTTTGACGCCGTTCTCCTTGAATTAAGGGCGAATGTCAGGGCTCGACAGGTAGGCCTATTGACAGTTTTCACAAAGCGCGACTACCGTGAGATAGTCTCATTCAGTACTGAATAGATATGCTCGGAGGCGAAGATGCGGACAGATTCGGAACAAGAACGTTCATTCGTGCTTGCTCTTGACGAAGGCACCACCAATACCAAGGCGATGCTTGTCGATCTTAGAAATGGCACGATCGCGGCCTCGGCGTCGGCTCGCCTCTCAATCGCGTACCCATCGCCCGGACATGTCGAGCAGGATGCTTCAGAAATCCTGGAGACAACTCTGGCTGTCGCAGCGAAGTGTCTTGAAGGCATAAACCCTCAGGACGTTTTCGGGATTTCGATATCAAACCAGCGTGAAACAGTTGTTGCGTGGAATGCAAAAACTGGTGAGCCAATTGGCCCTGCGCTCGGCTGGCAAGACGCTAGGACGACACAGCTCTGTGAACAACTCCGTCCGATTTCAGGTGAAATTCGGGCACGCACGGGCCTTGTCCTCGACCCGATGTTCTCGGCCCCCAAGATGAGGTACCTCCTTGACTTTGCCGCAACCGAAGGGGTCCCTGCTGAAGAGATTCGACTTGGCACCATCGATACCTGGCTGCTTTATTCACTGACAGGAAGCTTCCTTGCGGAGGCGGGCAATGCCTCCAGAACTCTATTGATGAAGCTGAGCACCCTTGAATGGGACCCATTCCTTCTTGACGCGTTTGGAATCCCCGAGAGCTCTCTGGCACCAATCAGTAGATCGGACGCCGACTTTGGACAGACAAGGGAGGGCCTACCCATTCCGGTGGGGATTCCTGTGATATCTGTACTTGCGGATTCACACGCGGCACTTTTCTTCCACACCCTTGGCGAGCCGGGGCTAGCAAAAGCAACATACGGCACAGGCTCCTCGATCATGGCAGCATCCCCCGTGCCTGTTGCACCGGAAGGCGTAACGGGCACGCTAGCTTGGTTGTCGGAAGCGCCGACGTTTGCGCGCGAAGGCAACATCCTCACCTCCGGAGCAACGTTTACTTGGGTTGCCGACATGCTGACCGACGGCAACGTAAAGGAAATAGATCGTCTCGCTTCCGAAATAGAGGAAACAAACCTGACGTTGGTCCCCGCGTTCTCCGGCCTTGGGGCCCCCTACTTCGATCGAAATGCTCAGGGTCTCATTTCTGGCATCAGCGGGGGCAGCACCCGACAAGATTTAGCCCGCGCCGCGCTTGAAGCCGTCGCGAACCAGGTTACAGATGTCGTTCTGGCGATGGAGCAGGACGGCCTGGTGGAGATTGACAAGGTGCGCGCGGATGGTGGTCCAACCGCATCTCAACCACTGATGCAACTGCAAGCAGATTTTCTTGCCAAGCCTGTGGAAATCGCCACGCGCCCCGAAGCCTCGTGTCTCGGTGCCGCGTTGTTTGGCGCGAGGGCTCACCTCGGCCCCGAAATGGTTGAGGGTTGGAAGCAACAGAGAGCAGCAGCCAAGACCTACGTGCCGGTGATGCCGGGTCACGTCCGACAGAAGGAGCGATCGAAATGGGCGTCAGCCGTCGAACGCTCAATGTTCATCCCCAGTGGCGCGGATACGCCGTGACCAGGGGCAAAAGTAACGAAACGAATGGAGTGAATCATTATGGGAAACCCACGCTTTGGCGCTGGTCTCTGGAACTTTGCGAGCTACGTCGACCGCTATGCAACTGACGGATACGCGGAGCCAGCAGGAACCCTCGAACAAATTCGTCGAGCGGGCGAGGTCGGAGACCTGTCGGTTGTTGACCTCAACTACCCCTTCACTGAGGGGGTGACGCTTGACGATGTAAGAGAGGCGCTGGCTGAAAACAACTTGGCAGCCATCGGTGTTACGCCCGACATCTACCTTCGCCGCTTCTCGAAAGGAGCCTTCACCAACCCCGATCCAGAAGTACGCAAAGAAGCAATGGATCTGCTGCATGAGGCTGCGAACGTTGTCCGTGAACTTGGCGCAGACTACGTGAAACTCTGGCCAGGACAGGACGGCTGGGACTACCCATTCCAGGTGAACCACCACGACGTGTGGGAGCTGGCTAAGGAGGGAATAAGAGAGCTGGCATCTGCTCACCCTGACCTCAAGTTTGTCATCGAATACAAGCCACGCGAACCTCGTGTGAAGATGCTTTGGGATTCCGCACCTCGGACGATTCTGGGAATCCAAGAGATTGGCCTAGACAACGTTGGTGTTCTCCTTGACTTCGGACACGCGCTCTACGGGGGCGAGTCGCCAGCAGGTTCAGCACAGCTCCTCATTGACCACGGTCTTCTCTGGGGAATCGACGTAAACGACAACCTCCGTGGTTGGGACGACGATCTAATGGTCGGAACCGTCCACATCACAGAAGTCTTCGAGTTTTTCTACACCCTGCGTAAGAACAACTGGAATGGAGTCTGGCAGCTGGACCAGTTCCCCTTCCGCGAGGACACCGTCGAAACCGCCCGTACCTCCATACACTTCCTGAAAGCGATTGACCGCGCCCTTGACACTCTGGACACAGAAGCGTTGGAAGAAGCTCAGTCACGCCAGGACGGCATCGCCGCGCAGCGACTTGTCCAAGACGCTCTGCTCTCATCCATGGGAGATAACAAATGACGACCAATTTTGAGGGCCCCTTCACCGGACTTGTTGACCAGGAAAGCGTGACCACTCTGCTTCCCGCCCCTGATCGGGAGATCCCAGTCTTTGACAGAATTGCAGACGGTGCAAACCCTGAAGTCACCGCCAGGAAGCTGCGCGTTGCGGCAAACGGGGTCCGGCGCCGCGCTATTCAGACAATCGTCGATGCGGGAGCGGGACACGTTGGAGGAGAGTTCTCGATCACGGACGCTTTGGTAACGCTCTACCTGAAGTCGATGAATGTAACCCCTGAGATGATCGAGTCACAAGATCCCGAACGCGACCGCCTGATCCTCTCCAAAGGGCATGCTGCGAATACCTTGTACACCACACTCGCAGCGGCAGGATACATCCATCCAACTGCGCTGAGAACATTTCTCCAACCCCGCTCCATGCTGAACGGCCACCCGGCGAGAGGGAAAATTCGGGCAGTCGAAGCCAACACCGGACCTTTGGGCCATGGACTGCCCATCGCCGTTGGAACTGCGCTTGCAGCACGAATGGATGGTTCCGAGAGAAAAACTTTCGTTCTGTTGGGCGACGGCGAAATGCAGGAAGGCTCCAACTGGGAGGCCCTGATGACCGCAGCACATCAGAAGCTAGATCATCTGGTCGCACTGGTTGACCGCAACCACCTGCAACAAGGGGCGAGCGTGGAAGATACCAACGATCTGGATCCCCTCGAGGCCAAGCTCACGGCATTTGGTTGGAACGTGGTCGAAGTTGATGGCCATGATCACTTGGCCCTCGCCGATGCGTTCGAGTCCGCCCCAACTGTGGTTGGCAAGCCGACATTCATCATCGCCCACACACATAAGGGCCACCCGATTAGTTATATGAGCGGCAATGTTGCTTGGCACCACAAGGTTCCCAGCGAACAGCAGCTGGAGACTGCCTTGGCCGAGCTGGATGCGCTCATCGCCGCTGACGAAGAGGGAGCACGCAAGTGAGTACCGACAATCAGGCCCCTCTGTATGACTGCCGGAACGCCTGGTCCGCAACCGTCGCAGAGTTGGCGCGCGAAAATGAGCGAATCGCCGTCGTTGTGAATGACTCGGTAGGTTCGTCCAAACTGGACGCTTTCCGGGAGGAGTTCCCAACACGAACCATCAATGTCGGAATTGCCGAGCAGGACATGGTCGGCGTTGGCGCTGGCTTAGCCAATGGCGGGTACATTCCGTTCGTTTCAGCAGCCGGATCCTTCTTAGCTACCCGGGCCTTCGAGCAGATCAAGGTCGACGCTGCGTACTCCCAGTACAACGTCAAGCTGATTGCTCAATCTCCGGGAGTTGCCTATGGAGATCTGGGTCCTACGCATCACTCAGTCGAAGATCTGACACTGATGCGTGCCCTGCCGGGGCTGACTGTCGTAGCACCGGTGGACCCCAGGGAAACGGAGCAAGTGATCCGTTGGGCCGCCGAGGCAGAGGGCCCAACTTATATCCGAATCTCGCGCATGCCGGTCCCCGCCATCTACCCGGAGGATTATGAGTTCCAGCTGGGGAAAGCCGTAACGCTTCGTGAAGGCTCAGACGTCACGCTTATCGCGACAGGGACCGTAGTCTCACGAGCACTGGACGCCGCGAAGCTCCTGGAGGACGAAGGAATTTTCGCTCGTGTCATCTCCATGCCGACGATCAAGCCAATCGACCGTGAAGCCGTTGTTTCCGCTGCTCGCGATACCAAGGGCCTCGTCACTGTCGAAGAAGGCCTGGTCACCGGCCTGGGGGGCGCCGTCGCCGAGGTGGTGGTCAGTGAGAGTCCGTGCCCGGTTGCCTCTATTGGCTTTCAAGACGAATTCGCAATCACAGGAAAACCAGAGTGGCTTCTGGACTATTACGGTGCGAGCCCTCAGGGGATCGCAGACAGCGCTCGCAAACTAGTCAGCGCTTAGACCGTAACCTCTGTCCCTGACGTCAAGATACGCGCACGTCGGGGACAAAGGTCATACCCGAGTTGGACAGCGTTTTCTTTCGAGCAGGCGCGGAAGAGTATTAAGCGAACCTTGTGGCTACCTAACCTAAGAAGGCCATGGTTTACTTTGAAATATGGTCACCTGCTTATGTCTGGATTTTGGGGGCAGCTCCGTCAAATACGCGCTGGTGGATTCGACTGGCGAAATCTCAGAGACCGGCAAGCGGGACGCCCCTTTGGACTCACCCGAACAGTTCGTAGATACTGTCGCGGAAATTGTCGAGTTGTATCAGCCAAACATCCAAGGTGTGTCGATCTGCGTGCCGGGTTACGTAGACCCAGACACGGGTGTACTTCAGGGCTCTGGCGCATATATAAACCTTTGGGGACTCAGCATTCGCGATCTGGTTGCAGAGGCCGTTTCGGTGCCGGTTGCGGTAGAAAACGACGGGAAGTGTGGGGCCCTGTCTGAGTCCTGGTTGGGGGCGCTTGCCGGCACCCGGACGGGCGCAGTTGTCATCCTGGGGACAGGCCTTGGCGGGGGCATAGTAACTGACGGCCGGGTACATCACGGCAGGGGGCCGTGGCAGGCGAGTTCTCCTATCTCTCCACGGATGCAAATGACATGTCGGCCGCCAGTTTTGCCTACTACTCGTGCGGAGCGGCCGGCCTGGCATACAAGACCTGCAAAGCTAAAAATCTTGACTTAGCAAGCCAGGACTCCGAACCTTTGCTCCGATACATGGACTCCCTCATCGGGGACCACTATCCGGACCCTGACTCAAGACCCTTGCCGATTAAGGCCGATGGCAAGCAGATCTTCCGTTGGCTGGAGGAAGGGGACCCCGTAGTTGAACGGATCTACACGGAATTCATCAGCTCCTTACGCCAGGTGATCCACAACATCCAGATCACGGTTGGGCCAGATCTCATCGCGTTGGGCGGCGGCCTGAGTCTTACCCGTTACCTTGTTGACAGGTCCTTTTGACGGGTGTTGATTGGGCTTGTTGGTCAGCCGCTTTGGCATGGTGTTTTGCCCCTGTCTATTGGCCTTGCCCCGTTTTAGTGGACACGTTTCTTATGCTGCTTGTTGGTCCTTG
>CAYFRT010000046.1:0-5084 GCA_964345585.1 uncultured Actinomyces sp.
CACCCCATAACGCTGGGAGTGTCGAAGCAATTGCTGCCGGTTTACGACAAACCGATGATCTACTACCCACTGACAACCCTCATGCTGGCAGGAATCGACGACATCCTAGTCATCACCACGCCTCATGACGCGCCGGGATTCCACCGACTGCTTGGCGACGGTTCCCAGCTTGGAATAAAGATCTCCTACGCAGTGCAAGAGGTCCCCAACGGGCTGGCTCAAGCCTTTGTGATCGGCGAGGATTTCATCGGTGACGACAAGGTTGCCCTGGTTCTGGGTGACAACCTGTTCTACGGTCCCGGCATGGGGACCCGCCTATCCCGGCTTGTCGACGTTGACGGTGGCGCGGTATTCGCATACTGGGTGGCGGACCCCCAGTCATACGGTGTTGTCGAATTTGACGAGGACTTCCAGGCACTCTCGTTGGAAGAAAAACCGGAACAACCTCGGTCTAACTATGCGGTCCCTGGCCTGTACTTCTACGACAACGACGTTGTGGAGATAGCGAAGAATCTTAAGCCCTCGGCCCGCGGTGAATACGAGATAACTGACGTCAATAAGGAGTATTTGAAGCGAGGCAAACTCTCTGTCGAGGTGCTCCCACGCGGCACGGCATGGCTGGACACTGGAACTTTCGATGACTTGGCTGACGCCGCCTCGTTCATCCGCACAGTGGAGGACAGGCAAGGGTTGAAGATCGGCGCGCCAGAGGAAGTGGCGTGGCGTAAAGGGTTCGTCACTGACGACCAGCTTCGTTCCATGGCGGAACCGCTGCTGAAATCGGGCTACGGCCGCTACCTTATATCTCTGTTGGATCACTAACGACTCGGCCGGGCGGTGGCCCAGCGTGGTTAACGCCGGGCTCCCCCTCGGCCTACAAGTCCGTCGCGCGTGCCCTCTAGCAGCGCAACCCACCGCGAAGGCTGCACGATGCCAGCCAGCGTGTAAAAACCAACGTACTTGGCCAGATAGGACATGTAGCCGACTCGCCACCGCCACGGCATGAAGGGAGCCCTGGTAAGGAAGAGCGTGTTGCGGACCATGTAGTAGTTCCTGGCGGGGGACTGCACGTGGACCTTGCGTCCTCCAGGAAGCGTGGCCCGTTCTTCACCCAACGAATGTTCGAGGAAAGCGTCGCCGCACACCAGAATTCGATATCCCATCGAGACTGCTCTCATGCACCAGGCAAGATCCACATGATCGATGAACAGGGACTCATTCATCGGCCCGACATGCCGGAGAACCTTTGCGGGGATCAGACTTCCAGATGCAAGCACAAAAGGGACGTCTTTGCTTTGTTGGCGGGAGGGAATGGTCCGCCGCTTCGGTCCCCACTTGGTGAAGGAATAGACCAGCGCGGAAGAAACGTCGACGACGTCCTCCCCGCTTGCCGTGTCCCCGCGAGCATCCACGGGCACGGGACCAACCGCAGCCACCGGGGCACCCTTTCCCGAGTACGCCTGAGCGGCCGCCATCACCAGACACCCGTAGAGCTTCTGGACCATGTCTGGCTCTGGAACGGAGTCTTGATCGCTGAGTACTACCAGGTCGCAGCCTTGGGCTAGAAGGAATTCGATGCCCTGGTTCTGGGCGGCGGCGATGCCCAGATTGCCCTCGTTCAAAATAAGAGTGATAGGGGCATCTTGTGACGTTGAATAGGTTTCCTTGAGCTGGGCCAGTGACGCCACGTTTTCCGAGCCGTTATCCACAAGCACCGCCAGATCGACTTGCGGCAGAAGGCGCTTTAGTAGAGTCTCCAGTTCAAGCATGTTGGGGTTGTATGTGACCAGGAGGGCACCGATTCTCGGCTCGTTCGAAGCCCAGTCAAGATGACGTGAGGGGGCGGAGTCTGCGCTTGGCGGCGAAAGAAGCATCGGCAGCTCCGTTCAGTGTGAGCAAGAAACGTCCTGTGCCATCTACACTAGCTGCAAGTGGTACGCGCTGCGTCGGGCGCAGGCAGGAAGCTCGACCCAGATAACGAGGAAGGATGCCAATGCGGATTGTCGTAACTGGTGGGGCTGGTTTCATCGGGGTGAATTTTGTTCACCTGCTGCTTAAGGACCACCCAGAGGTAGAAGTTGACGTGTTGGATTCCTTCACCTATGCCGCGAACCGAGCTTCGATTACGGACGGGTTGAACGAGGAACAGCTGTCGCGCCTCACAATAACGGAGGGCGACATCACCGATCCGGAGATCGTTGATGAGACGGTCAAGAAAGCCGACGCCGTCGTACACTTCGCAGCGGAGTCTCACAATGACAACTCGCTGAGCGGCCCTGGTGTGTTCGTCCAAACGAACGTTGTTGGCACTTACGTCCTCTTGGAAGCAGTTCGGAAGTACGATGTTCGCTTCCACCACGTCTCTACGGATGAGGTGTATGGGGATCTAGAGCTCGACGACCCAGCGAAATTCACTCCTGAAACGCCTTATAACCCCTCGTCCCCCTATTCCGCGGCCAAAGCTGCGTCCGACATGTTGGTGCGGGCGTGGGTGAGGTCTTTTGGGGTCCGCGCAACCATCTCGAACTGTTCCAACAACTACGGGCCCTACCAGCACATTGAAAAGTTCATCCCCAGAATGATCACCAATCGGCTCATGGGTATCCGCCCTCGTCTTTACGGTGAAGGGAAAAACGTTCGCGACTGGATCCACGTGTGGGACCACAATGAGGCCGTCTGGGAAATCCTGATGCACGGAAAATACGGGGAAACGTACCTGATTGGGGCTGACGGCGAAGAGTCCAACAAGGATGTTGTGCACCTATTGAACGAACTCATGGGCCATCCGAAGGATGACTATGACTTTGTCGCGGACCGGGCCGGACACGACCTGCGATACGCAATCGACGCCACAAAGCTCCGGGATGAGATCGGCTGGCGACCGCGCTTCAAAAACTTCCGTGAAGGACTCCAAGAGACGATCAACTGGTACACGGACAACGAAGACTGGTGGCGTCCGCAGAAAGAAGAAGTGGAAGCCAAATATGCCGCCCAGGGGCACTGACCATTCTTTGACTGCCGGAAGGCAAGAAAAGGTGCCCGTGGTCCATGTCGCCATGGCCACCTTTAACGGTCGACGCTGGATCGAAAGTCAAATCCGCTCCATCTTCCGCCAAGAGGGAGTGGAAGTCCGCTTGGTTGTGTCTGACGATGGTTCGACCGACGGCACGCGTGAGTGGCTGGAGGAGCTGGCCGCCAGCGACCCTCGCGTCACACTTTTGCCTCCGCGTGAAGGCGAGGCCGGAGTGGGGGAGAACTTCCTGTATACACTGGTCAACCTCCACCCGGGCGAGCACGACTTCGTAGCATTCTCAGATCAAGATGACCTGTGGGCGCCAACGAAGTTGAGTCGCCAAGTTGGACTCATCGCAGAACTGGGGATTGAAGCGGTTTCTTCCAACGTGTACGCGTTCCGCCAAACGTCTGGTGGGGTCTTGAAGAAGACCCTTATTCGTAAGGACAACCCCCAGGTCGAGTGGGACTTCATATTTGAAGCTCCGGGGACGGGCTCCTCATTTTTGATGACTGAGGGTGCGTGGCGGCTTGTCCGCGATCACGTGCAACGCTGGGGCACCAAGGGCATCTGGCTTCACGACTGGTACGTGTATGCCCTTGTGAGAGCCGCAGGAATGAAGTGGTTTATTGACTCTGAACCGCTGGTGGCATACCGGCAGCACGAGGGCAACGCCCTTGGCGCACACCGAGGTGTGGAGGCGATTCGCCGCAGAACGAAGAACCTGCTGTCGGGCAAATATGGTCGCCAATTCTTGAAGGTGCACGAGGCATCCATGAGAGTCGCCACCGACAACG
The DNA here is from genome assembly GCA_964345585.1 of uncultured Actinomyces sp. Taxonomy (GTDB): domain Bacteria; phylum Actinomycetota; class Actinomycetes; order Actinomycetales; family Actinomycetaceae; genus Scrofimicrobium. The sequence goes on from CAYFRT010000046.1 coordinate 3,811, forward strand.
GGCGAGACCCGGAGTTCATTGCGGGCTTGGAGCAACTGGGGACGCTCCTTCGTGACGGGTCTATGAAAGCGCGCTGGGCACTGATGAAGGACTACAAAAAGATAAGGCGTCGCCCGTCGGAGGGCTTCTCGCTTGCGGTTGCCAGGGTTCTTGGAATTTGGTGACTTCAGTGTGATCGACCAGGGCTGCAACCCACGGTTGCCTCGGTCTTTCGGGTTTAGTCGCCCAGAATTTTGAAGTCCGGCCGCTCTGCTTCTACCTGTTCTGTTGAAACCGCATCGCCCGGCGTCCAGATCACCGAGGCCCCTGCCATCCACAACTGGAGAAGTTGCGCCGTGAACAGGACCAGGTTCTTGGTTTGGACATGCACGCGCGCACCGTTCAAATCCGTTTCGCTGCCGAGCGGGCGCCCCTCCATGTCAACGATGGTTCCCACGTAGCCGAGGCCGCGCAGGGAACGAAGTGGCAGTTTGAGCTGGTCTGGGTCAGACCACACTTTCGGGGGCAACCAGTCGATCTGCTCAGACACCAGGTGGGTTTCTTGATTTGCTGACTCCGGGGACTCAACGTAGTCGCCGAAGGAGAGGATGTCGGCGGTCCCGTCCAAGATTTCCGCGGGTAGCGTTGTTGGCCAGGCTAACGCCATTGAATCCTGAGTTTGGGCGACCAAAGCATCTGGGCCGCCCTCCTCACGCAGGGCCTCTAGAACGTCCACGTCATTCGCTACAACCAGGTCGACGTCCGCGCCTTCTGAGGGGGAGACCAGTTCAAAACCGCGAAGCCAGGGTGTGGCAATCCAAAAGGGGGAACGCCAGTGCGTCGGCAACAAAACCGCGAACCGCGAACCGCCAAAGGGGAACTCTGAGGCCATGAAATTGTCTGTCTTGGCGATCCAGCGGCGGGCGACCGGACCGCTAAGTTCGATTCGTTCCTGGCCGTCTTCGCTGAGCCAAACCAGTACTGGTTCCGAACGTGGATCGATACGGTCACATAGGGTCTTCGCGTCAAGTGCATTCACGGGACCGAGCTTACTAACAACCCCTCGGCGGTATCGGCGAGATGAGGGTGCGTTGGGACGAGGGTGCGTTGGGACGAGGTGAGCGCTGCAGGGAAGGGTGTGACGCTTTGTTGGCGGTTGTTGCAGGACCTCTCGAAATATGACTCAACTGCCGGCGCTTACCCCAATATCACCACTAGGCAACGCTCACTTTGTCTCACAACACTGTTCCCTGTCCTTAATACGCCTCCCGGAGCTCTAGGCGTGACCCTTTAAG
>CAYFRT010000046.1:5184-9396 GCA_964345585.1 uncultured Actinomyces sp.
CAGGGAAGCACGTTAGGTACAGGAAGTGTGCCGTCCATTGGCGCCAGGCAGGTTGGCACCCACCGGGCAGACACCGCGGGAGTGTCGATGTGAGCAAAATTGTGGCATATAACGGTTAATCTGGCCGAAAACCAGTGCGACACGCCCGTTTCTATCCAAAACTTAGCCTTTTGAAGACTAAAGCACTTGACACGGTTAGAGTTACACAGATGTAATTAGGAAAACCTGGCCTCGCAGATGATGGAGCGAAGATATGTGGAACATTTTCGGAGAAGGTGAAATTGTCTTCACCCCGGCTTCCGAAGTGGACCGCACAGTAGACGTTTTCGATGGCCCCTTGGCCTGGCAGCACCAAGCGCTTTGTGCGCAGACAGACCCGGAGGCGTTTTTCCCTGAGAAGGGCGGGTCCACTCGGGAAGCTAAAAGCATCTGCGCCACGTGCGAAGTTCGTGCTGAGTGCCTCGAGTATGCGCTGGGCAATGATGAGCGTTTCGGTATATGGGGCGGCCTCTCAGAAAGAGAACGGCGGCGCCTTCGGCGTTCGGCTTCTTAGTTGACGTGTTGTGACTTCTGATCACGCTCGGCAAGCCCCGAACGACGTCGCGCGGTCACCCGGCGGCGATGTCGTAGCAGTCGTTGTATTACCCCCCGATCAGTCCGCTTTGACGGAGGACTCAAAAGCTGCGATCAGGTCTGTTTTGGCCCAAACCGTTCTCCCCGGGGCGGTTTTGGTTGTCAGTACCGGCCCCACACCTTTGCGTGGCTGGGAAGACTCAGACATCGACGGCGCGTCGATGCGTCAGGTTCACGCGCCGAAAGCGAAGAACCTCGGTCAGGCCGTAGCGGCGGCTCTTGCAACTCACAAGGGAAGGCAGGAATGCCGGTGGATCTGGGTGGTCCACGACGACATGGTTGCAGAACCAGACGCACTGGGGCGAATGCTGGAGTCGGGTCGGATCTCCCTGAGCGTAGGAGCGGTCGGGCCAAAGCAGGTTGACTACGATGACCCGGAACGCATCCTCGAAATCGGAATCAAAGCGACCCGCACGGCACGTAGGACCGAGCTCGTTGAACCAGATGAGATAGACCAAGGACAACACGATGATGTTGAAGATGTCCTAGCGGTCGGCACAGCCGGAATGCTAATCCGAAAATCGGCGTGGGACACGGTTGGCGGGTTTGACCCCTCACTTGGCCCATTCGGAGACGGCTTAGAGTTCGGCAGGCGCCTGTGGCGGTCGGGATTCAGAGTGATCGCTGAGCCGAAGGCAGTGGTGCGGCACCGGCAAACCTCGTACAGCCATGACAGCCGAGGAATCAGAAGTTTCGGTGGTCGCAGAGGGGCACAACTCTACAACTGGGTGTTGACGGTCCCGACGCTTCTCCTGTTCCCACTGATGGTCTGGCTTCCGATTTGGTCCGTGGTTCGTAGCGGCGGACGGTTGCTGACCCGTCAACCTCGGCTCGCGGTTGCGGAGATCTACGCATATGGAACCGTGGTTAAACGAACTCCGGGAGCGTTCCGGCAGAGAAGAAAGATTGCCGCTGTTGCGACCGTTCCAAAAGCGACACTAGGAAAACTTGAAGTTCAACCGGGGGTTATCTCTGGCGGCAAACGTCACCGCAAGAAGGTCCTGACAAGGGGACAGACAGACGCCGTGGCACTCGACACTGCGGCGCTTGCCACCTATCGCAGACACCGCTATGTCTCCGCGGGAACCCTCGCCGCGCTGGTACTAGTGACCATCGTGGTAAGCATCTTCCTCTGGTCTCCGTTCCGGGCGGGCATCCAGGGTGGCTCATGGGGGCTCTTGCCCGACTCATGGTTGACGCTGGTGGATCAAGCCTGGAGCGGGTGGCAGGTAAGTGGTGACGGGGCCGTTGGGCCTGCCGCTACGGAGCTCCTGCCGCTGACGCTACTTTCTGCTCCCTTCGCCCTGGTGGGGATGGTTCCGTCCACGTTCTCCATGGCGTTGCTGTTTTCGGCTCTGCCCCTGGCGGTTCTTGGTGGATGGCTCGCTGCCAGCGTCTTTACGCGTTCCGTTCCTGTCAGGGCTGCTTTGGCAGCCACGTGGTCAGTGACGGGCGTGGCTTGGGTTGCGCTGGCAGCCGGCAACCTGGGCATCGTCATGGCATACCTCGCGCTCCCGGTCTTGTTTGTTGGACTATGGCGAGGGTTCCGCAGAATACCGTCGATTAGAGCCGAGTCTGTTGACGACGTGGTCTTCGTTGATCAACCGGACAGATTCGCCTGGCTGGGGCTGGCTGGTTTGGCGCTATTGGTTATAGCGCCAAGCAGTCCCGTCATGGTTGTTATCGCTCTGCTTGCGGCAGTGCTGATGGCAAGCCTCCCACTGGAGCATGACCCGTACGTCAAAGCGCAGCCCCTGGGAGCCTTGGCGAAAGTGGCGGGCGTTGCGGTTGTCATCATTCCTTCGTGTGTTTGGATGACCCCGGCATTCTTAGCGCGGGTGGCCGGCGCTCTTTCAGGCGGCCTTGTCCGCGATGGCGCGGGTGGCGTGTACTCGGCGACAGATTTTTGGGACTGGTTCCTTGGAGCCCAGTTGGCCGGCGGTGCACCCACTTGGTGGCAGTTCTTGTCCGGGTATTCCTCGGACCCCTCGCTATTTGGTCCATCTGGTGGCGGCGCATGGCCGCTTGTGTGGCTGATTCTGGCTCTTTCCTCTGGAGCTTGGCTGGTTTTGTGGGCGGTCGGTGCCCTCGCCTACAGGTCGTTTCGCCCCGGTTCGGCACGCCGGTGGACTCGCACCTCCGTTTTCTTCCTGTCAGCGCTGCTGTTTTGGGTTGTCGCCCTGATAGAGCCAGCAGGTACTGGTTACCCGGCGATCCTGGTAGCGGCGGGTTCACTTTCTTTGATTTGGGCAGTGGCGACAGCCCTTCCCAAAGCCAGGTTGCGGGGCATCCGGTCGCCTGCGGATATGTCTTCTCAAAAATCTGCGGGTGTCCGAGGAACGCTGGCAGGGCTCGCTTTGGTGGCGGCGTCCGCAACGTTGGCCGCGGGTGCCGTGCTGGGAGGCGTCGGCCCCTTTTCTTCAATGCTTCACCAACAGGACCAAGGCGATTCAGTCCGGGGGAGCACACTGGCGATCGAGCCTACTGCCGAGAGCGGATTTCCTTTGACGGGCAAAGAAGCGCAGACGGGCCCTCGGGCAGCCCGAGTGCTAGCACTGAGCGCAGAAGGTGGCTCCGTGAACGCCACTGTCCTTCGCGGTCCGGGGCTGCAGCTCAGCGACATTTTGTCAGGGGCGCCGGAAGTTGAATCAGAGAACGCGTCGGCAGTCGAAACATCCCAGATCGACCTTGCCACGGCTGTCGGCGGACTTGTGACCGGAATGTCGGACAACCCCGCACAGGTGCTGTCCGAGCACGCTGTTGACATCATTCTGCTTGATCCCGGCACGGAAAACTACGACGAATACGCCAACCAGTTTGATGCGACCGAAGGGCTGGAACGCATCGGCTCCGTCGATGCGGGAACGATGTGGCGGGTCCGTTGGGAAGGGGCGGCGCCGTCCCGCGTGACGTTGCGCGATGACGAGGGACAAGTCGACATTATCGACTCGGGGCCTGTGAACGTGGAACAAAAAGTATTAGTTGACTCCCCAAAGGTTCTGGTCCTTGCTGAGACCGCAGATCCGTACTGGGTTGCCAGGTTCCAGGGCACTGTCCTCTCCACTGTCAGTGATGACAGATTCCCGTGGCAACAGACCTGGCAGGTGCCCGAAGGTGAAGGCAAACTGACGATTCGGTACCAGCCGCCCTACCTCGGCTGGTGGAATGCCGTATCGGGGCTTGCGGTGTTGGCCCTGGTCTCCTCGGCCATCCCTTGGCGCTACCGGAGGCCGGAGCGGGTGCGTGTGCAGGGGGACGCCGATGCCTAAGAGATCGATTCCTAAGGGGTTGCGTTACGCCACTCTATCCGCGCTGTTGCTGGGCCTGGGAGGCGTAGGAGCATGGGGGGCGGCAGATCAAAGGGAAGCCGACACAGACCAACCATCAGTGCAGGCGCCGGAAGCTGTTTCAGTGAGCGTCGATCAGGGGAGCATGACCTATGTCTGCCCGCCAGGTGTTATTGATCCGCAAGATCTGTCCGTCTCTTTGAATGTCTCCGGGCCTTTCCCCACAGCCAGCGGAGAGGCACAGAGACTCGACGGCGGGGGCGTAGCCCTGGAAGTTGATCCAGACGCTGAT
>CAYFRT010000046.1:9496-11601 GCA_964345585.1 uncultured Actinomyces sp.
TGATCCAGACGCTGATGCTGGAGGCGCCTCATTCGTTGCCGCGGGGCAGGTCTCAGGTGACCTCGCGTCTTACCTCCTGGCGGGTTGCCAGTTGCCTTCCCGCGAAGCGTTGCTGCCTGCGGGGTCGACGCAGGTTGGCGAGGATACCGTTCTGATCCTGTCGAATCCGAGCACAAAACCTGTCACAGCGAGCGTGCAGGTGCTTTCCTCGATTGGGGCCGTGTTGGACGCCCCTCAGGAGGTTGTGGTTCCTGCCGGTTCGACGTTTTCGGTGCTCCCGGCCATTTGGGCGCCTTTGGAATCCCGCATCGCCTTGTTGGTGCAGTCTGATGGCCAAGGGGTAGCCGCGTGGCTCCAATCCTCTGGGTTGGAGGGGGAAGTTCCAATTGGGCTGGGACGTCTGGGCGCGCAATCTTTGTCGGAGACGGTCTCGATCATCGGTATTGATTCCGGCCAGGACAATACGCTGCGCCTCGTGAACATGGGGACTTCCCCTGCTGAGATGTCGATCCAGCTCTTGACTGATCACGGAAAAACTCCGCTTGCGGGCGTCGAGGGCCTGGTCGTGGAGGCTCACGGCGTTTTCGACGTGGCGCTTGGAGATCTCCCGACCAGCGCCTATGGGCTCCTGGTGGAGTCTGAGGAACCGATTGCTGCAGCGATCAGAGCAGTGTCGGAAGGACAGCCATTTCCCGAGGATGAGACCTTGAACGTCTCCCTGCGTAATCTCATCGGGGGTGCGGACGCCGTGGAATCGGTGACGGTCCCCGGAGCAGATATCTTGGCTGAGGCGGCAAATGCTCTCGGGTTCGCACTGGTGAGAAGTGACGTTATTATCGCTAATCTTGAAGATCGGGCCATAAGCGTTCAAGTGGGGGACGAGGTGGTCCTGTTGGATCCCGGTACCTCGTACACCGCGGCACTGCCGGCGACACAGACACTGATCCTCCAAGGGGAAGAAAGCGCGATGATCCGCGCAGCGCTGATCGTAGAAGCCGAAGCTGATTCAGGAGTGTTCCGTTCGGTTGTCCCACTTGAAGAAGAGACCCTGGGAAGCGCGCAGCTAGAAGTAGTGGTCTTCCCGCAGCACTAACCGATTTCGCCGAGGAGGTCCTGCGGGCTCACGTCAAGGACTTCCGAGATGCGGTGCGCCAGTATCGTGATCACTGCAGCGGGGACCGTGTCCGTGCTGGCCCTTTGCAGAATCGGTAGCCGGTAAAGCACGATGCGGTCTTTCAGGCCCCGGCGTGGGTCACGGGGGAATGTTCGGGCCAGGCTCACATCGCTGCTTTCCCAGTCTGCTGGATCTGATGGGGGCACCTCTTCCACCCCAAACTCGATTGTTTCCACGGCTGGGCACCGTGAGGAGAGAACGGTTATGGCGTCTTGAGCGAGCAGATAGAAATCTTCCCGTCGTGTCCTCCAAGCCGGTAGGGACGGGAAAAACACGGGGCCCCGCACCCCTCGTCCATGTCGGTCATGCCGGCGGTGTGTTGGAGGAGTCGTGCCAAGACGAGTGCCCGCTTTTTCCAGTGCCGCGGCCCGCATCCGATCGGTACCGTAGAAACCCGCGGAGTCTTGCGAAGACGTCATAGCCTAACTCTAGCGTCGGTCCCCGAAGTTCCTCTCTTCGCGGGTACGATGAGTGCCGTCAAGAGGAGAGGATGGGTGCGGTGAGACAGTGTTCTAAACCTGCGTGTTCGAAGACAGCGGTCGCAACCCTCACGTACAACTACAGGGATTCGACGGCAGTTTTGGGGCCACTTTCCGCCAGCGCTGATCCGCATGCCTTTGACCTTTGTGAGTCACATGCTGATTCCCTCACCGTGCCACGCGGTTGGGAAGTAGTGCGGCTGCAAACAGAATTCGAACCGGCGCCACCGTCAGCGGATGACCTTCTGGCCCTGGTCGAAGCGATTCGTGAAGTGGCGGGGAAACCGGAGGCCCCCGAGCCGTCGGGGTTTACTTCAACCTCCCGTATGCCTGGCCGGGCACGCGGGCCGGAGGAAGATCCTGCCTCGAAATATGCTCCACTTCGCCGGCGCGAACATTTCACTGTCGTCACGGGCGACGCAGAACCGGATTCTCCACCCCGGCGCGTCCCC
>CAYFRT010000047.1:0-1663 GCA_964345585.1 uncultured Actinomyces sp.
GTAACCCCGATCATTAACACCATGCTCTGGCCGGTAGCACTCATCCCCGGTAGGGCGGAATGACCGGCTTCCCCTCGTGCCGCGCTGAGCGCCGGGGCAGACGCGACGTGTCGACCGCCTCCACGTTGGGAACCGCCGCTTCCGCAACTGCTACTTCCGTCTGCCGCTCATGCTCCGTGGGCTGACCAGGCGCAGCCTCATGCACCGGCAAAGTGGGCACCTGGATCTCCGGGATCACATACCCTGTTGGGCGTTTGCGCGGTGCGGTGATCCTGGGCGCCATGTGTTTGGGACCGACGTTCCGGGCGGCCTTGGCCTCCGATTCTTCCCGGCGACGCTTGGAAGCGAAGAACGAGGTTAGTTGCGCGGACACCTCGTCCCCCATCACCCCACCTAGAACCTCAACCGCGTGGTTCAGCCGCGCGTCCCGCACCACGTCGCGCAGGGACCCGCAGGCACCCGCCTTCTCATCCCAGGCCCCGAAAACCAGACCGTCGACGCGGCTGTTCACGATCGCTCCGGCGCACATCGTGCACGGCTCCAACGTCACCACCAGAGTGCAGCCGCTCAGATTCCACGTCCCCAACGCTTTCCCGGCTTCGCGCAGTGCGAGGATTTCGGCGTGCGCGGTGGGATCATGGTCCACCTCGCGCCGGTTCCACCCCTCGCCGATCACCCGGCCCTCCGCGTCGACAACCACTGCGCCGACGGGGACATCGCCGTCCAGGGAGGCCTCATGCGCACGACGTAATGCCCTCGACATCGCCGATTCGTACACGCTCTGCTCAATCACATTTCTAGGTTACCTGCATCCGATCGTGCCTAACAGGCCAAGTGGAGGCGGCGGCGGATATATCCTTAGAGTCATGCATCTATTCGTGGCAGACCACCCGCTCATTAATCACAAGCTCACTGTTCTTCGGGACAAGTACACACCGTCACCGACTTTTCGACTGTTGGTCGACGAACTGGTGACCCTTCTGGCGTACGAGGCCACCCGTGACGTCTCCGTCGACACCGTCGAAGTGGAAACTCCGGTGGCGCCGGCTGTCGGAGTGAGGTTGTCCACCCCTCGTCCCCTAGTAGTTCCGATCCTCCGGGCCGGATTAGGCATGCTAGACGGCATGACGCGGATGCTCCCGACCGCTGAGGTGGGATTCCTCGGCATGAGACGGGATGACGATTCGTTGGAGATTGAGACGTACGCACGCCGCCTCCCGGATGATCTGTCTGGGCGTCAGTGCTTCGTGCTTGACCCCATGCTTGCCACCGGACACACCCTGGTTGCCACCATCAACTACCTGCTAGATCACGGCGCGAAGAACGTGACCTGTGTTTGCATCTTGGCTACGCCCGAGGGCTTGGCGGAAATCCGCGACAAGATCGGCGACCGCGCCGACGTCAGCGTCTATGTTGCTGCCGTGGATGACGGTCTGAATGAGAAGGCTTACATCGTCCCGGGCCTCGGCGACGCCGGTGACCGGCTTTACGGGGTTGTTGACTGACCTCCGGCCCAATCGGCGGCCGGGAAGTCGCATCCTTCTTGGTCCGCGATCGCGGGGGGTAAACAAATCACCCAGTCTTCTGGAGCTTCACGGCCTAAGGGAGGGGCCTGCCGGCAATATCCTTCGCAAGGTTGGGCCATGAAGAACACCACTGCACC
>CAYFRT010000047.1:1763-6783 GCA_964345585.1 uncultured Actinomyces sp.
TGCCGCAGTTCGATTAGCCTGTATCAAGCCCGGCCACAAAGTCCGGCGTTGGGGGCCGGGCAACGCACACAAGGTTGTGGACATAACAGATGGCCAGTCACGGGGGCAGCCGCGACTGGCCATCGGGGTAGTCAACCAGCCCTGGTCAGGGCCAGCTGCTCACCAATCAGGATGCGGGGATTACCGAACCATCCTGCCAGTTCTCTTCGATGTAAGCACGCACTGCGTCTGAGTGCAGCAGTGTTTCCAGCTTCTGGACCGCCTCAAGGTTGTCCGAGTCGGTCTTCCACACCAACACATTCACCGACGGGTTATCTGTCGGATCTTCCAGAACCAACGCGTCCTTCGACGGCGACAAACCGCCAGCCAGCGCATAGTTTCCGTTGATTACCGCTATGTCCACGTCCTGCAAGTTGCGAACCAAACTTGGGCCCTCTACCTCAATGAAAGATGCACCCTTCAACGGTGTAACTGTAGCAACGTTGACGTCTCCACTCTCGGGGAGTTCCACAAATCCGGAGTCGGCCAGCAGTTGCAAAGCCCGCCCCTGGTTCGTTGGGTCCTGGATGATGCCGATCGTTGGGCCGTCTGGGACTTCCTCGATCGTGTCGTACTTGTCGGAGTAGATTCCCAGGGGCTCCAGGTGGATGCCCTTACCTGCAACGAAGTCGTAATTGCCCTCGGCGATCTGGTCTTCCAAGTAGGGAACAGTTTGGAAGTAGTTGGCGTCGATCTCATCCGCATCAAGCGCCTCGTTGGGCGTGATGTAGTCGGTGAACTCCACAACTTCCAGGTTCAGCCCCTCGTCTTTAGCAAGGTTTTCGCTGATGTAGGTGAGGATCTCGGCGTGAGGTGACGGGGAGGCTCCCACCTTGATGGTTGTTAGTTCCTGGTCGACCGCAGCGGCTGTATCGCCAGATTCAGAGGTCTTGTCATCAGTGGTCGTCCCACCGGAGGAGCAGCCCGCAAGCGCAAACGCCGCCACGACTGCCGAGGCTGTCAATACTTTCAATGAACGCATTCTTGTTTTCCTTCTAGTTACCCACGCAAGACCTGTAGGCCTGCGCTTCCATCCAAACTTTTGTGCCAAAGCCATTTCGTTGCCCGGCTGATGTTGCTCTAGCGATGATCCACCAGCCGGCTAATCATGTCGCCCAACATTTGAGCCGCCTGAACGATGATGATTATGGCGATGACGGTCACAATCATCACGTCATCCATCCACTGTTGGTATCCGTAATTGATAGCCAGGGCTCCCAGTCCGCCGCCACCAACAACACCCGCCATCGCTGAGTAGCCGACAAGCGTGATAAACAGCAGTGTGGCTGATTGGACGAGGGCCGGCATCGCCTCGCGCACCTGCACCCCCCATTCGATGCGTGCTGTGGATGCACCCATCATTTGGGCTGCCTCGATCTTTCCTGGATCGATCGCGGTCACGTTGCTTTCAACCAACCTCGCGAAGAACGGCACCGCCCCAATCACAAGTGTCACGACGAATGGGCGCCAGCCAAGCGCTGTGCCGACCACCAATCGGGTGAACGGGAGCAGCGCAATGATCAGGATCATGAATGGGAAGGAGCGAACAACGTTCACAATCGCGCCGACAATCTGATTCATGGCGGGACGAGGTTTCAACCCTCCCGGCGCACTGGACGCCAAGAGAAGACCCAACGGTAAACCAAGCAGCACGGTGATCACAGTCGAGATACCGACCATCAGCAACGTCTCCGACACCGCGGGCCAGAACTTCTGCTGGAGAACGGGGTTGTCGAGCCACTGGGGTTTTTCGCGTGCCGCCCAGAACAGGGCTTCAGTAAGAATCACTCTTCCCACGCTCTCACCCGCACGCCCGCCTGCTCCAGCCGTCCGGCAATAGAGTCCGCATTGTATTTGGGAACAGCCAGCGCCAAACGCCCGACTTGAAGTTTGTCGATGGATTCAAAACTACCAGCGGCAACGTCTGCCCCCATGGAGGCGACCAAGTTGAGCACGGCCGCCCCGGTCGGAATCCCAGGGTGCGACGTGAAGGAAACGTCTAGCAAAGCCTGGTTGGATTCGAGCTCCACCCCGTCGATGTTAGGCCGTGGCACCAACTCTTCGGAAAGTTCCGAGTCCGGCTGTGATAGAACCTCTTCCAACGTCCCGGACTGCACCACTGCACCTCGCTGCAGCAGCGTTACAGAATCGCAGATGTCCCGAACCACACCCATCTCATGAGTAATGACCACGACGGTGACTCCCATTTCGTCACGGAGCTTGGTCAGCAGATTCATGATCTGGCGAGTAGAGCGTGAGTCCAGCGCAGAGGTCGGCTCATCACACAAAAGCACCGGCGGGTTCGTCGCCATACCCCGCGCGATGCCTATCCGCTGCTGCTGACCACCCGACAATTGTGAGGGGTACGAGGATCCCCGATCACCAAGGCCCACCACGTCCAACAATCCTTGAACGCGCTGCGATGTTTCGCCTTTGTCCACGCCCGCCAACTGCAACGGATACGCGATGTTTGCGGCCGCGTCCCGGGCGTCAAGCAGGTTTGGTTTTTGAAACACCATGCCGATGTTCCGGCGCGCGGTGCGTAGCTTTGAGCCAGCCAGAGCCGTCATGTCAACACCGTTAACAACAATTTGACCAGACGTGGGACGTTCCAGTGCTGTAAGGCACCGAATCAAAGTGGACTTTCCAGCTCCCGACTGTCCTACGATTCCGTGAATCGAACCCGCCTCTACGTGGAGGGAGACGTCATCCAACGCCACCACGGGACTAGCCCCGGGGATGGGGTAAACCTTCCTCACATCAACTAGGTCAATCAAACTTCCTCCATCGCTCCTGGCGGTAGCACCTTGGATCAGGCGGGACCCTGCCGGTTGCTGCAGCTTCAGCGAGCCAGGCCTCTTAGCTGCTCTTGATGGTTCTTCTCCTCATGATCATGCCGCCGGCAAACTCGACTTGCCCGTCAATCCGGATGGTGGACATCTAGCAGTCAATCTCACACACGAGGAAGTCCCCGACGCCTCCGTCCCCCGTTTAGCCATCTCTAAGGTTTACCATCTAAACTTATTTGGATGAATGCCGGAAGATATGCCCCTTCTCCCACGGGGGACTTGCACCTGGGAAACCTCCGAACAGCGTTGCTGGCGTGGGCGTGGGCCAGGAAATCGGGACGTGAGTTCTATTTGCGTCTTGAAGATCTGGACGAGGGACGGGCCCGGGACCCTCAGGGGCAGATCGACGACTTGCGCAAGCTTGGAATCGACTGGGATGGCCCGATCATTATTCAAAGCGAACGCAATCATCTATACCAGGCAGCGATTGACAGACTTCGCGCAGAAGATCGGGTGTTCGAGTGCTACTGCTCCAGGCGCGATATCCGCGAAGCCGCATCGGCAGCTCACGCTCCGCCCGAGCACTATCCGGGCCCCTGCGCCGATCTGACGGAGGAGGAACGTGTGGTGCGCCGGCAAGCCCTCGCCCAACAGGGACGGAAGCCGGCTCTGCGCCTCCGAGCAGATGTCACTGACTGGACAATTTTCGATGAGTTACATGGTGAATTCCGGGGCCCCGTGGAACAAGTAGTGCTGCAACGTGGAGACGGAGCTTTTGCCTACAATCTTGCATCCGTTGTGGACGACATCGAACAGGGTGTCGATCAGGTTGTGCGAGGCGATGACCTCCTGGCTTCCGCACCAACACAGGCATATCTGACGGCACTGCTTGGGGGAACGCAGGCCGTATACGCCCATGTCCCCCTCGTTTTGGGACCAGACAACAAGCGTTTGGCCAAGCGACACGGCGCCGTTACACTGTCGGATCTCGACAATATCGGATACACAACAACGGCCGTTTTACGGTTGTTAACTGGTTCGACAGGGTCCCGCGAGGCCGATAACTCCCGCGCCTTCTTGTCAACATTCGATACGGGAGCTGTACATACGCGCCCTTGCGCCTATTCTGGAGATACGCAACCTTTGTTGCGTATTTTGGAAAAGCCAGCTTGAACTGCGTATACTCGCAGGTCAAGACACAATTAAGCAGCACGAGGAGACGGGAAGCACCGAAATCGTTCCCAAGACGATCTCTCGCTATACCTGTCTCTATCCGAAGACAGCAAAGGCACATCGCCTAAACAATCAAGGCCGAACAATTGGGCCACCAAAGCATTGTTACTACAATGTGTAAACGGGCGCGGCAGCGCCACAATAGTAGATTGAGAGGACAGAGGTGGGCAGACCTAAGACCTACGACGAGGCTCTACGGAATCGCCTTCTGGACGAAGCATCAAAGATGCTCTCCAGCGAGGGGTACCGAGCAGTCTCGCTACGCACAGTAACCAACCGTGCGGGAACATCAACGAACGCTGTGTATACGCTTTTCGGCTCCAAGGAAGCGCTCATGGCTGAGGTAATTCTTCGCGACCTCGATAAAAACCTGGCTCCCGTCACGGAGAACGAGGGGCAAGAAGACATCGAAGCAGAACTGCTTCGGTTAACCCGGGAGATCAGAGCCTTCGCTCTGGCTGACCCCAACGTCTTCAACGGAGCTTTCGAAGCCATGGCCGAAGCCCGTGAAGAAGGCAGCCTCACAGACCGAATCAACCCCGAGGTGCGGAAGATTGACGAACGCCTCTTCCAGCCGCTACTGAGTCTGTGCGAGAAAATCTCAGAGAGCAACCACGACATCAACTGGAACCCAGAGCGCATGGCGATAACGCTGTGGGCCAGCCTCCACGGCTACATCGTCTTGGAGACGGCAGGTGTCCTTCCAGCCGAGGGCGAAGCCTTGGACGAGATCTTCGACGAACTCGTCTACTCCCTTTACTCAGGGTGGACGTCGGCAGATGTCGTCCAGCTGCATGAGAAGTTTCCGCAGATAGGTGAATAACTCCGACTGGCAGCACGCGCGACAATACGCATGGAGAAGCCTCGGCACCTGGTTCACCCCAGGGTCGGGGCTTCCGCATTAGCACTCCCCCGCAGCACCTCCACGTCGCACTTCTCCGCAGCGCCTCCCGCGCCCG
>CAYFRT010000047.1:6883-9592 GCA_964345585.1 uncultured Actinomyces sp.
GGAGCTCTGACAAGGAGTCTCCTCGTGGGGGCAGAGCGTCACACCAAGTTCTTTTTCTGCATGTACTTCAGCGCAGCCCACCCGATTGGGATCTGCAGATAGAACGTCAGGAGTCGGAACACGACCGAGGTGGAGAGCGCGACTGCAGCAGAAATGCCCGCAACAGTCAGCCCCCCGGTTAGGGCAGCCTCCACCGGGCCAATGCCACCAGGTGTGGGAACGACGGATCCCAGCGTGTTCGAAAGGAGGTACGTCACCGAGAGTGACCCGACACCCAGATGACCCCCAAACGCCGCCAAGGACGCCCCGAAGGCCCCAATGAATCCGGCGTTGACAATCAGGATCCCGAAGAACGCGTAGACCATTTGTTTGGGATTGGCGAGAACTCGGGTTAGTTGAGGAGCGATCTGAACCCACATCGGCTGGATCTTCTTCCACGCGAAGTTGCGAACCTGAGGAATTGCGATCAACGCCCCCAGGAGCACCAGCACCCCCGCCGCGATCCAAACAATAGACATGGCATTGAAAGAGAAGCCAGTCAGCGAAGCCCCACTGACAAGAACCACTAGCAGTAGCAGGATGATCGTTGTCAGGAAGTGGTAGATCTGCAGAAGAGTCACCGTTGCGACCGCCACCGGCATGGTCATCCCCTGCCGGGTCAAGAACCGGAGATTCACGCCCGCCGGTCCGATCCCCGCAGGTGCGGCCACGCCAACAAACGACGCGGCGACCTGCGCCAAGGTCGCGTCCCAAAGGCGGAATTTCACCCCCGAGAATGCCTGCAACGACATCGCGGACCCCAGCCAGGGCGTCAAACCGATGACGAACGCGGCAACCAGCCACCAAGGATTCGCCCCTCGCAATGCCTCCCCGATCGACTCGAAGTTGAGTGACCCAAGGACCGCAACGAACACCACCACAACGATCAGCGTTATGAGGACCGCCTTCGGGCTGAATCGCTGCAACTTGAACGGCTCCAGCTCCTCGGCGGGAGTGTGTGCGGTTTGCGCCAACTCGGCACGTAGGTCTTTCAACAAAGCCGGCTTGGCGCCCGCTTTTTTCAGCTCGGCTGGAACCACCGTGTTCTGCGTTGCCATCGCTACCGCAGCCAATTGAGCAGCACTGAAGTGCTTGCGAGCTGAGGCCACTGCTCGCTCCGGCCCCACAGTCAAGGCGAGGTAGATCAGGAGCTGCGCGCTGTCGATCTGGCGGCTCAGCACGGAACTACCAACGTCGCCGTCGTCCCAGCCGATGATCCACATCTCTTCCTCGTCCCCAACGCGAACACGGGACTTGTCGAGGTTCCGGTGCGAGACCCCCTTCTTGTGAGCCGCACGCAACTGGACCCAGAGGTCGTTAAGCATGCTGTCGGTGACCTCGTGGTCGTCCTCGGAAAACTCCATCAACGTTTGCGTCTCGGGGAGCTGTTCCCAGATTTCCACGACAGAACCACCGGCTTCGCTAAGCGCCACCGTGGCAACGTTGCGTACGCCGGCCTGCCGCGCAGATTCCGATGTCAGGAATGTTCTTTCCGAGGCCGCCTTCACCGTCGGAGCCGTCCAGCGCGAGGCATCGGCTAGACGGAACTTATCCCACAGGTCGGAGGCGGTCGTCGTGAATCCTCGTTGCGGGTCCAAAACGTCCAGGTCAAAGACTCGGCCATCGCTGGCGATCAGCTGGTAGTGGCGATCAGCGCTATGTGGCAACAGAGAGTCCCGTTTGCCGATAATCTCCTCGGACGCCCCAACCTCCTCGGTCGCTTCAAGTGGAAGGTAAACGTCGCCGTAGGAAATGCTGGGGTCCTCGGACTCCTCTCGCACTTCCCACGTAATTAGAGGACCACTGTTCGAAACTTGGTTGGCCCTGTGCACCTGGGCCGGGACGATCCCCACGTTGAGGATTGCGTCCACCAGTTGCGCCGGGGACGCGCGATTATCGTCGAAGCCAAACACCCACCGCGCAATCCGGCCGATCATCCGCCCAAAGAGGAACGTCAGAAGCAAAGTGGTGAGGGTCCCGTTGCCTTGCAAGACCTCCAAAACAAGCAGGAACCAGACCCCGTACCACGAGTATTTGAGCGGCTTAAGCGCTGACCCGGAACCCGCAATCGTCAGTCCCGCGATGAGTGCGACCAGGCCCACATGCGCGACGCTTGAGACCCCGTCGTTCCCGCTTGGCCCAGACAGGACCGTCGCAAAGTTCTGCGGCAAATGCGGCAGGAAGACCTTAACCAGCAGAGCTAAGCCGCCCGCAACTGCTGCTGTCGCCCCCATCTCAAGGATCACGCCGAAGCGCCTGCTCCGGGCTAGGGAAATCATCACGGCTAGGGGGCTGATCAGCAGGAACAGTCCCTCGGCGAACCGGAGCGGGATGAGGAGGAGATTCCGCAGGGAGTCCCCGAAAACGGCGACAACTTCGGCGGTCACGTCCTTGTCGACCTCGTCAGCCTGGACCCCGATGGCGAAGAGCATGACAATCGCGACAAGTGCGAGGACAGCCATCGTCAGTTCCTCGTTGCGGTGGATACGGCGAGGCTTGTAGTCAGTGACAGCCACCGGGCCGGCCAGGCGTGCACGTGGAATCGGAGGTCCGGCGAGTTCTACTTCGTCGCCTTCCTCAATCTCCGCAAGGACCTGTTTCTCCGCCCCGACACCGGGTTTCTCCGCTCCGACACCGGGCTCATTGCCGGCACCGCTTCCCGCGTCGATT
>CAYFRT010000047.1:9692-11349 GCA_964345585.1 uncultured Actinomyces sp.
ACCGCTTCCCGCGTCGATTGCGGCCGAGGTTACCTGAGGCGAGGCGCCATGGCCCTCCCCGGGCACAAAACCATCCGAATTACTAACGTCACGCATTGAACCACTCTACATTTGGCTGGCCGCCCCCGTTCTTACAGGTCCCGCACCAAGACCGAGATTGTCATGGAAAGGTGGCGTCGCCGGCTTTCCCCTCATTCTCCCCCGCGCGGCCACCCTGCATGGGCGCGTATTGCCTGATAACGTCAGGGACCATGGACGCAAGTGAGATTCGAAGCAAGTTCGCCGACTACTTCACCAGCAAGGGCCACGCGCGGCTAGAACGCGCCCCCCTCATCCTCAAGGATGACCCAACGACGCTGTTCACCAGCGCCGGGATGCAACCTTTACTTCCATACCTGTTGGGGCAGCCGCACCCGGAAGGCACCCGGCTAACCGACGTGCAGCCCTGTTTCCGGGCGCAGGATTTGGAAGATGTAGGCGACTCCAGGCACACAACGTTTTTCGAGATGCTCGGAAACTGGAGCCTGGGCGACTACTTCAAGGACGAACAGATTCACTGGTTCTTCAATTTCTTGGTGGACGAGGTGGGCCTGGACCCCAGCCGCCTCTACGTCACCGTCTTTGCGGGAAACGATGAATATGGCATCCCTCAGGATGACGAGGCTGCTCATATCTGGCAGGGCCTCTTCGAATCTCGCGGGATCGAAGCGAAAATCGTGAACCTCGGCGACCCGGCCATTGGTGATGAACGAGGGGTTAAGCCGGGCGAGCGCATCTTCATGTACGACGACTCCCAGAACTGGTGGAGCCGCGGAGGGGGCTTGGCGGACACGCCTATCGGTGACCCCTGCGGGCCAGACTCGGAGGTCTTCTACGACTTCGGCGAGGAACACCAAGACCCCAGCTTCGGGAAAGCCCACCCGGCTTCCGATGGCGGCCGTTTCATGGAGATCGGCAACCAGGTATTCATGCAGTACCGCCGGAACGAGGACGGCACATTCCAACTACTTGACAGGAAGAACGTCGACTTCGGTGGTGGGTTGGAACGGATCGCTGCGGCGGCCTCGGACACCCCCGATATCTTCAAAATCTCTTTGCTTCAACCCACGGTTGCGGCCCTGGAAGGAATCAGCGGCGCCACCTATGAGGAAAATACTGAAGCCATGCGGGTCATCGCTGATCACCTGCGAGCGGCCGTATTCCTGGCAGCCGATGGAGACATCCCGAGCAACAAGGAACAGGGCTATGTCCTGCGTCGCCTGATCCGGCGCGCCGTCCGCTACGCTCACGACCTGGGTGTGGATGAGAACATGTTCGAGCGGATTGTCCCAACCATCGTCGCCACCTACGCCGACAGTTACCCGTTCTTGGCGGAAAAGGAAGACGAGATCGTCGCCGTCCTGGTCAAGGAAGAACGCGCCTTCCGCCGCACCCTCAACAAGGGGCTGAAAGAGTTCAAGAGGCACGCCAGCTCTGAGCTAACCGGCGAGGAGATCTTTACCCTCTATGACACCTATGGCTTCCCGAAGGAACTGTCGGTGGAAGAGGCGGTCAACCGGGGCGTGCCCCTCGCCCCCAACTGGGAAGAGCAGTTCCAGGAGAAGATGGAAGAGCAGCGCAACCGCTCTCGCGGTGCCCGCAAGAACCCCTGATCTGT
>CAYFRT010000048.1:0-8488 GCA_964345585.1 uncultured Actinomyces sp.
CGCACGACCAGGTGGGTCGCCAGATCAATCCGGGTTGTCTTTCCGGACTCCGTGCGGTTTTCGTCCAGCAGCATGTCCGTGGCGGTTGCCGCCATTTCCTGCAGTGGTTGACGCACGGTGGTTAGCTCGGGAGAAATCCACTTGGACATGGGGACGTCGTCGTAGCCGACGATGGAGAGATCCTCGGGCACACTCAACCCCAGTCGCCGTGCAGCCTTCATGACGCCCAGAGCCTGGTAGTCGGAGCCCGCGAAAAGAGCGGTGGGTCGGTCAGTTCTATCCAGTAGTGCGAGGCCGTTCAGATACCCACCCGAAAGATCGAAGTCTCCCCAGCGAATCAGGTCGGCATGCCATTCAAGTCCCGCTTCTTCGTGAGCGCTCCGAAAACCGTCTACCCGGGCGCGGGAACAAGGGAAG
This sequence comes from uncultured Actinomyces sp., assembly GCA_964345585.1. Classification (GTDB taxonomy): domain Bacteria; phylum Actinomycetota; class Actinomycetes; order Actinomycetales; family Actinomycetaceae; genus Scrofimicrobium. Next base: position 418 of record CAYFRT010000048.1, read on the forward strand.
TTCTGGGGGCCGCTGACAACGCCGATCCGCGTGTGACCCAACTCGATTAGGTGGCGGGTTGCGACCAGGCCGCCGTTCCAGTTGTTGGAGCCGACGACGGAAACCCCCTCGGACGTTTCCCCGTACGTATCCACCACTACGAACGGAATGCTGCGGGAACGAAGCTGGCTTTGTTGCTGTTTCGCAAGTGTGGCCAGGACTAGGATCACTCCCAGGGGTTTGCGTTCGAGGACACCGTCAATCCACTGCTTGCCAGGTTTATGTTCGCCGCCGAGCTCTGTCAACACCACGCCGACCCCGGCCTTGGATGCAACGCGTTCGACGCCGCGAATGAGTTCGAGGGACCAGGGCGTGCTGATCTCGTTTATGACCAGCTCGACGAGGTTCGTGTGGGAGGCCCGACGGATCGCTCCTCCGCTCCGGCGTTGGTACTGGTTTTTGACCAGGGCGGCTTCCACCTTGGCCCTTGTTGCCGGGGAAACATCTTTTCTCCCGTTGAGCACTTTGGAGACCGTGGGGACGGAAACTCCGACTTCTTGGGCGATGTCAGCGATAGTCGGCCTGGACATCGAGGCTCCTCACTTTTTCGTACGAGGCAGCCTGCGGTCTCCTGGGCAGCGCTGCAACAGTGCGTCGCAAGGGATGAAGAGACCCGGACTTCCCTGCGGCAGAGTGATCCTATCAGGTCTCCGAAAGTATTTCGTAATCAAACCGATACCATCTTCCGGCTGTAAAGATTGACGAATCGCACATTTTGAGGCTACCTTAATCGAAACGGTATCGGTCACAGCATCGAAACTTTCGGTAATGGGGTGGGAGAGCCCTGCGATCCGTTTCGCCTGCGAGGCTCTGGTCCGCGCGGGCACCTGTATCAGCTCAAGGCAGAGAGAACGGGAAACCCAATGAGGAACATTAGAAGAGTGGCCGCGGCTTCGGTCTCGGTGCTTGCACTCGGACTGCTGACAGCGTGCAGTTCGGGCGGAGGCACGGACGCCGGCGCGGGATCCACAGAATCTGGCGACGACAGCGGAGCCGTAGAAACAGTAGAAGATGTGCACATGGTGTTCTGGCACAACTCCACGACCGGCGATGGTAAGGAGTACTGGGAGAACACGGTCAAGGCGTTCGAAGATGCGAACCCGGGTGTCACCATTGACATCGAAGCAATCCAAAACGAAGACATGGACGGCAAGCTGCAGAACGCACTGCAGGCCGGAGATGCACCTGACATCTTCATGGCTCGCGGTGGCGGCAAGCTGCAGGACATTGTTGACGCAGGCCAGGTAATGGACCTGAAAGACAAGATTACTCCTGAAACGGATGCCGCAGTGGGTGGAGCGCTTTCAGCATTCGCAGTTGGTGATGGGATCTACGGTATGCCCGTGTCGATCCTCCCCGGTGGCCTTTTCTACAGCCAGGACCTCTTCGATGAGGCCGGCATCACCGACACGCCTACAACGATTGCCGAGTTGGAAGAGGTCGATGCGCAGCTTCGTGCCGCAGGGATCGAACCTATCGCTTTGGGCGCTAAGGATGCTTGGCCCGCAGCACACTGGTACTACTTCTTCGCGTTGCGTGAGTGCCCGCGTGAGGTAATCGAGGCAGACGGTGCGGAACGTCAGCTCAACAACGAGTGCTGGGACCGAGCAGCGGACCAGCTTGAAGACTTCGTCAAGACCGATCCGTTCAACTCCGGATACCTGACCACCTCCGCGCAGCAGGGCGCTGGCTCCTCTGCTGGCATGATCGCCAACCACCAGGCCGCAATGGAGCTCATGGGCGCTTGGAACCCTGGCGTTATCGCTGATCTGACCCCGGACGGCGAACCGCTTGCGGATCTCCGCTGGTTCGCATTCCCCGAAATTGATGGTGGCGAGGGCTCACCTGGCGCCATGATGGGTGGAGTCGACGGCTTCTCCTGCTACGTGGATGCACCTGATGCTTGTGCAGACTTCCTGAACTTCATGGTTGAGAAGAAGTACCAGGAAGAATACGCAGAGGCCTTCACCACTCTGCCCGCTTCGAAGGAAGCGCAGGACGTGGTTACGGACCCAGCACTGAGAGACATCCTGGAGGCCTACAACAAGGCTCCGTACACGGTGATCTGGATGGACACAATGCTGGGACAGAACGTTGGTAATGCGATGAACGCAGCGGTCGTGGAATTGCTCGCGGGCAACCTTCCCGCCGCGGACCTGGTTCAGCGCGTGAACGACGCCGCTGCCAAGGGCTAAGCGGAAAGCGCACCGATGTCTAACCAGCAGATTCTGGTAGAAGAAGAAGCTGCTGGCCGTGCGGCCAAGGCGGTCGCGGAGGAGTACGACTATTCTCCGCGACCGACTGGCCGACTATCTGGGCGGAGCAGGCTGGAGATCCTGATCCTTCTGGGGCCAGCCGTGGCGATGTTCCTGATTTTCGTGATCTTGCCGGTCTTCATGGCCGCCTATTACGGATTCTTTCGGTGGAACGGGTTCGGACCCGTCACAGACTTCGTGGGGTTCCGCAACTACAAGATCATCCTGAGTGACCCAACGTTCCTGAACTCACTGAAGCACAACCTAATAATTGTTGTCCTGTCCCTCCTCATGCAGGGGCCAATAGCGATCTTGTTGGCTCTCCTCATGAACCGAAAGATGCGGGGCCAGGTCGCCATCCGTGTCCTGATCTTTGTTCCCTACGTGATCTCGGAAGCCATCGTTGGGGTTGGCTGGTCGCTGATCCTTTCCACCAACGGAGCGATGAACTCGTTCCTGACCAACATCGGGTTGGGGAGTTGGGTTCAAGATTGGCTCGCAAACCCCAAGTTCGCTCTGTGGTCACTAATGGCTATCTTGACGTGGAAGTACATCGGCTTCGCCGTGATCCTTTTCCTCGCCGGACTCCAAGGGATCCCAGTAGAACTCTACGAAGCCGCGCAGATGGACGGCGCAACCTTCTGGCAGATGCAGTTCCGCATCACCTTGCCGCTACTGGGGCCAACGATTCGGATCTGGGCGTTCTTATCAATCATCGGGTCACTGCAACTATTTGACCTGGTCTACATCATCTGGGGTCAATACATTGCCGACACCGCAGGTGTTTCGACCATGGCGTGGTACATGGCGCTAAACGGCCGGCTCTCCGGCAACTACGGATACGGTAACGCCGTCGCTGTTGTCATGTTCGTGATCTCTCTAGTGATTGCCCTCGCGTACCAGAAGTTCATTCTTAGCCGCGATACAGAAGGCGCACTTACAGGCACGAAGCAGAAATCTGGGAAGAAGAAGAGGGGCTGACGTGACTACTTCGACTATCGCTCCAGTTGCACCGCAGGCTTCGCGCTTCGATGACTCTGAGCCTCCTCAGAACAAGAGACCCTACGAGTGGAACAACATCGGCGTTTACGCGATCGCATTCCTCCTCATCTCGGTGATCATCGCCCCCGTTGCATACATAATCATCGGCGGTTTCCGTACGAACTCGCAGATCACCACGGACCCGGCTGGCTGGCCCAACCCGTGGAAAATTGAAAACTATGTAGCGGTCCTGAAATCGTCCGAGTTCTGGCGTCAGATGGCCAACTCCGCAATCGTGTCTGCGGTAACCACAGTGTTCGTGGCGGTACTAGGCCTGATGGCCAGTTACGCGCTTGCGGCGTACAAGTTCCGCGGTAATGCCCTCTTCTATGCGCTATTCGCCTCCGGCCTCATGTTCCCCCTGACAGTTGCGGTAACGCCCCTGTACATCCTGCTGATGAAGATGCACCTAACGAACAGCTTGATCGGGGTTATCCTCCCTCAAATCGCGTTTGGGTTGCCGATGACCGTCATCATTTTGGTGCCGTTCCTCCGCGCGATTCCAAGCGAGATCAGGGAGGCGGCAGAAATCGACGGGTGTAGCCAGCTTGGATTCTTCTGGCGGATGGCGATCCGGCTTTCAATGCCGGGCGTAGTAACCATCGCTATCCTCACGTTCGTGAACTCCTGGAACAGCTACATGCTGCCGTTGTTCCTCCTCAGCGATTCGAAGCTCTATACGCTACCTCTCGGGGTTGCGAACTTCAGCTCCGAACACTCCGTGGATACCGCGCAGGTCCTCGCGTTCACTTCACTGTCAATGCTTCCGGCACTCATATTCTTCTCTTTGTTCCAGAAGCGCATTGTTGGCGGTCTAACCGGAGCCGTTAAAGGCTAGAAACGGATTGAAGCTCAATGGCAACGCAATCTTTTGACCAAAAAACCTCGGCCCGCGTGCGCGACTTGGTGGACTCCATGACCCTTGAGCAGAAGGTCGCTCAACTGGTCGGCTACTGGGTCGACCAGGGGTCGGGAACCGTCGCTCCCATGCAGGGCGAGATGGTCAAGGACGATTCCTACTTACAGGTCTCCGAAAACGGATTGGGTCACCTGACCCGCGTTTACGGGACGCGGCCGGTCGACCCGGTTCAGCGATCGCAGTGGCTCCAGGAAGAGCAGCTCCGGATTCGCGAACAGTCCGGGGTGGATGTGGCGGCGTTGGTGCACGAGGAATGCTTGACGGGCCTCGCCGCCTGGCAAGCCACCACGTACCCAATTCCGCTTGCGTGGGGTGCGACGTTTGATCCGCCGCTCATTGAGAAGATGGGCAGCCATATTGGGCGGGATATGGCTACGTTGGGCATCCACCAGGGCCTGGCGCCCGTCCTTGATGTCATCAGGGACCCGCGCTGGGGACGGGTTGAGGAGTGTATTTCCGAGGACCCCTACGTTGTGGGGACGATCGGGACCGCTTACGTCGAGGGCTTGCAGAGCGCCGGCGTAGACGCAACACTCAAACACTTCCTGGGATACTCCGCGTCGACGGCTGGCAGGAACCACGCGTCCGTGCAGGCAGGTCAACGCGAAATTGCCGAGGTATTCTTACCCCCGTTTGAGATGGCAATCATCGACGGAGCGGCTGCTTCTGTAATGAACTCCTATGCGGCGATTGACGGGGTACCGGTTGCAAGCGACCCGAAGATCCTCACCGAACTTCTGCGCGAACAGTTGGAGTTTGAAGGCGTGGTGGTTGCGGACTACTTCGCCGTTGCGTTCCTGCGACTAATGCAGCAGGTGGCGGCCAACAATTCCGATGCTGCTACACAGGCGTTGACGGCGGGCATTGACGTTGAGCTCCCCTCGGCGGATGCCTATCCCGAACTCGTGGAACTAATCCGGCAAGGGGACTTCCCCGAAAGTTACGTGGATCGGGCCTTGATCCGCGTTCTTAACCAGAAGGAGAAGCACGGTCTCATCGGCGGTTCTGGAAACCCGATAGACGCGGAAGTCGACTTGGACAGTGAGGAAAACCGGGCCCTCGCACGGCAGATTTCGGAGCAGTCCATAATTCTCCTTTCCAACAACGGTGTTCTGCCGCTGAAGGGTTCCGACGCGAAGATCGCAGTGGTTGGGCCGAACGCGGATAGCTTTGAGGCGCTGATGGGCTGTTACTCGTTCGTCAATCACGTCTTGGCACACCACCCGGGCGTCGAATCTGGCATACAACTCCCCACGGTTCTTGAAGCGCTACGCTCACGGGTCCCCTCGGACAAAATTGTTTACGCCAAGGGCTGCGACGTTGAGTCAAAACCCGGTGAGGACCAGCAGGAGTTTGACCATGCCCTCGCCGTCGGCGCGGAAGCAGACATAATCGTCATGGTGGGAGGCGACCGTGCTGGGCTGTTTGGTCGTGGCACAGTGGGCGAGGGGAATGACACGGACTCCCTCGATCTTCCCGGCCGCCAACAGGAACTAGCTAAGGCGCTGTGCGACCTGGGTAAGCCCGTCATTTTGGTCCTGGTATCAGGACGTCCCTACCACTTGGACTGGGCCCTCGACGCTGAATCGGCCCCCGCGGCCGTGGTGCAAGCCTTCTTCCCGGGTGAGGAAGGCGGCCAAGCGATAGCCGAGGTCCTGACAGGTGCGGTGAACCCGTCCGGGCGACTGCCCGTCACCCTCCCGAACGCGGCGGGAGCCCAACCGTTTACCTACATGCACCCGGCGCTTGGGGGAGCAACTGAGATTAGTTCCCTAGACCCGACCCCGGTGAGGCCGTTTGGGTTTGGTTTGTCCTATACGGAGTTTGAACATTCGGACCTCGACGTCGCTTCCAAGAACAACACCAGCGATGACCTAAAAGTTTCCGTGACTGTGAAGAACTCGGGACAACGTGCCGGTACAGATGTGGTGCAACTTTACGGTCACGACCTGGTTGGCTCTGTGACGCGACCGGTTGCCCAACTTCTGGCCTACCAGCGGGTTACGCTTGAACCGGGAGAATCGGCGCGGGTGACCTTCACGCTTCCCCCATCCAGACTTTCACTGATTGACCGGTCCTTGAACCGGGTTGTGGAACCAGGCGAATGGGATCTGTGGGTGGGACACTTCGTTGATGACCGGGAAGTGGAAGCCCGGATCGAACTGGTGGGTTCTGTGCATGATGTGGCACTGAGGGATCCTCGGCGTTCTTCCGCGAAAGTTGAGGTTCTGCCTTGACTTGCACGACAACGTAATTAGAGGAAACAGGAGAGCAGCACGTGGCTTCGGGAGCAACAACACCAATCATTCCGGGATGTTATCCCGATCCGTCAATCTGCCGCGTGGGGGAGGAATACTACCTGGCGAACTCTTCATTCGAATGGTTCCCAGGGGTGCCCATCTGGCGCAGTTCGGACCTGGTGAACTGGGAGCAGGTCGGCAACGCTATAGACCAGCCCGACAAGTTCCCGGCAGGTGAACTCAGAACATTCCAGGGAATCTACGCTCCGACCCTCCGGTTCCATGACGGTAAGTTTTGGCTGATCACCACACTGGTCGGACCGAACACCAGCCACGTTGTGTACTCCGCCCCCGAAGGCTGGGACCGGGATCCTGAAGGTGCCTGGTCCGGGCCCATCTACATTGACGGGATCGGCGGGATTGACCCTGATTTGGCGTGGGACGAGGACGGGACGTGCTACCTCACCTGCTGCACCAACTCTCCTAACGACTTTGAGATTTCTCAGGCGCGCATCGACCTTGACACCGGCACGTTGCTGGAGGAGCCGCGCGCGATCTGGAAGGGGACGGGGATGCAGTGGCCCGAGGGCCCGCATCTCTACCACATCGGCGAATGGTGGTACCTGCTCACGGCTGAAGGCGGCACGGAACGCGGTCACACCGTGACGGTTGCTCGTGGACGGAGTCCCGAGGGGCCGTTCATGCCCTGCGCGGATAACCCCATTTTTACTCGTCGTTCAACCAACCATCCGGTGGCAAGTGTCGGTCACAGCGACCTGGTGCAAACCCCCGATGGACAGTGGGCGCTGGTGTATTTGGGTGTGCAGCCAAGGGGGGTGTTCCCCGAGTTCCACGTGAACGGGCGGGAAACCTATCTTGCTGGCATCGAGTGGCGCGAGGGCTGGCCCGTAGTGTTCCCCGAACGGTACGAAGTGCCAAGCGGAGGCACTGGCTTCAAAGAGCGCTACGTGAAAGACAGCGAATCGGCAGGGGACTACGTGGACTGGCTGACTCCCCGATGGACTTCTCCGGGTTATGCGCCGTCACAGGTGGCCTCCTTCACCGAAGAAGGTTTGAAACTGGTGGAAGCCCACGCCCCGAACGGCGCCCCCAGCGGCATGGGAGTTCGGGTTCGCGACAGCCACTGGTCTTTGGAAGTAGACGTGTCAACAGCCGGTTGTCCCGCGCTGCGCCTGCGGCAGGATGAATCGCACTGGTACCAAGTCGGCATCGAGAATGGCCAGGCGTATGTGCGCCTCCAGATCGGCCCGGTCCAGGAAACGGAAACCGCGAAGACTCACGGCGATACAGCCACGTTGATCGTTCGTTCGGTGGAGCCGGGTGAGGTGCCTTCTCCTGGCCCGGATGACATTGAACTGGCGGTCCGTGATGACGCTGGAGAACACCTGCTGGCACGCGTTGACGGCCGCTACCTCTCAACTGAGGTGGCGGGGGGCTTCATTGGACGCCTCGCGCTGATTCACGCGCAGGGTTGCGTAAGCAAACCTGAGGAACCCGACACGGAAACGGTGGTTTACGAGGTGCGATACAAGCCCCTGTAACCCCAGCGTCATCCC
>CAYFRT010000048.1:8588-11233 GCA_964345585.1 uncultured Actinomyces sp.
GCACCCCATGCCGCAACTCGTGGAGGTTAGGCTAACCTAAGTCAAGACGCGGGTGTTCTGCACACCGCGTCTGATTTAGTGGAAAGCATGGTGACCTGACTGATGACGCGTAAAGGGGACTTGCATCCTGGCGTTGGCGCTACCACCCCTCATTACGCGATGGTCACCCAGATTGCCCTGCGTTGGATCAGTACCCTTGCCGGCGCGATTGTCGCCGTGCTGGTTGGACGGGCGGTTGACCTGTACCACCAGGGTGGCCCCGACTTTTCGTTGCCGGGTAACTGGTGGGCGTGGGTGGTCGTGATGATCTCGGTCGCCGCTATCACCATGGGTGTCGCGTCCGCACTGTCTCTTCGCAACCAGTCCGAAACGGAACGCGGTTTGCGTGAGGCATCGCAGCGTGCCTGGATTTCCTTGGGGCCAATCAGGATCCGAGGGCGGGAAGGTGCGCTCCTCGACCTCGCCACAAACGGCGCGCTGCGGGCCGCCCGGTACCGGGGCGGGTTCATGGTCGCCACCGTTGCCTCCCTTTCCGCGCCAGTAGTCGTCGCCCTCGTCATGGGTGTGGAACTGGGGTGGAAGGTCGCGGGCATCATGGCGCTGGTGATCACCGTGGGGCCCTTGGTGATCGGGGCTTTCCAAGGGATGAACAAGGACGTTGGGGACAGGTTCCGCGCCTCCCAAACACATTTACGAGGGGCGTTCCTGGAAGGAATCCGCGCCCTTGAATCCTTGGCTTACGCGGGGGCCGGCGGCCGGTACGCAGCGGATCTTGCGGAGACAAATGAGCAGCACCGACGCAAAATCATGCGCCTCCTTGGAGCGAACCAACTGCTCATTTTGATCATGGATTTGGCGTTCTCTTTGGCCGCACTGGTGCTGGCAACGATCCTCGCCGTGAACGGACTGCAAGGCGGCGCCCTAACCTTGGGGCAAGCACTGTCCCTGATACTTCTGACGCTGCTCCTGGTCGCCCCCGTTGACCTGATCGGCCAGTTCTTCTACATCGGTATCGGTGGGCGGGCGGCCCAGCGACAGTTCAGCGCGCTGCTGCGTGAACAAGACCAGGCGGAAGAAGACGACCGCAGAGCAGTTGCTCATCACCAAGTTCCGGACGCTGAACAGCGAAGTACGGTGGTCGTCGAGAACCTCACGGCAGGTTGGCCGGACGGCCCGGATTTGTTCGAGGGGGCCTCTCTTACCATCGACAGGGGAGAGCATGTTGCCTTGGTTGGGCCCTCGGGCGTCGGGAAATCGACCTTGAGTGCCATCTTGCAGGGCTTGCTTCATGCGCGATCAGGAAACGTGCTGGTGGCTGGCTCGCAGCACACCTCGCCCGATGGGCCGACGGCCGACGCCGCAGTTGTTGAGCAGCGCAGCTACCTCTTCAACGGGACGATTGCCGAGAACTTGCGTTTGGTCCGCCCCGACGCAACCGACGATGAGCTTTGGGCGGTTCTTGAACAGGCAAATTTGGCTGGCGAGGTGAGGGCGATGCCGAGCGCCCTCCAAACCCAACTGGGGGACCACGGCTCCCGCCTTTCCGGGGGGCAGGCTGGGCGTTTGGCGATTGCCCGGGCGCTTCTCAAGGACGCACCCTTCCTGATCCTCGACGAGCCTACTTCCCAGGTCGACTTGGCAAGTGAGGCGCTGATACTTGACGCGTTGGAACAGGCGTCCGAGGGTAGAGCCGTCCTCACCATCGCTCACCGCCGCGCAGCGGTTCGAAAGGCAGACCGCGTCCTTCAGGTGAAAGACCGCCACATCGTCGAAGCAGGTGAGAACAATGGGCAATGAGTCCTCTCAACGCTCCGACATCGCATGGCTTCTGAAGCAGACAGGCGGGGTACGAGCCATGTGGTTCGTCGCCATCGCGTCCCGCGTGCTCAACCAACTCCTGATGATCGCCGTGCTGATTCTTGCCGGCTACGCCATCCTCACCGCGACACTCACCCCGTGGATCTGGTGGATCGTTGGGCTCTCATTACTGAAGGCGGTCCTGCGCTATAGCGAACATTACGCGGGACACTGGGTTGCCTTCACGATGCTCACAAGGTTGAGAACAAGGTTCTACCAAGCCCTCGTCCCCCAGGCTCCCGCAGTTGTTAAGGGGAGCGCGGCCTCGGAGTTGAGCGAGCGAGCCACCCGCGACATCGACCGCGTCGAAGTCTTCTTCGCTCACACCATCCCGCCCGTGATCGCGGCCGCGGTGGTACCCGTGGTGACCATCGTTTGGTCGTGGATAAACCTGGGTGGCGCGCGCGCCTTGACCATGACGATTGCCTCCCTAGTTATCGTTTCCCTGCCCTTCCTGTCCCGAGCGTTCACATGGCCGCAGGTGCAGAAAGTGGGGGACACAAAGGCCGCCGTCGCAATCCACCTTGGCGACAACCTCCACGGGCTCAGGGAAGTCCTCACGTTCGGTGCAGCAGAGCGTCGCCTGCAACAGGGCTCTGTTTTGGAGGATCAAGCCACCCGCCCACTTCGAATCATCGCCAGCGTGGCGGGCATCCGCGCTACACTCCTCCTCGCAGTCGAATTTGGGACGCTCGCGCTCATGGTTGCTCTCCCCTCGAACTGGTCCACGGAACATGCTGTGTTGGCGGCGCTCGTGTGGATGGGGCTGTGGGCGCCGCTGCGAGGGG
>CAYFRT010000049.1:0-10814 GCA_964345585.1 uncultured Actinomyces sp.
GGACCGCTTAGTGGACTTCGGTTTCGTCATTGACACTCCGTAGGGTTTTCAGTAACTACGTACAGAAGGAGGCCTGGTCGCAGCCTTCGGCTACGGAACCATCCGTGTAGACCATCCTGCCAGACCAGAGGTGTGGGTGTGACGCCGAACTCATGTGAACGCGCGGCAGTGGGCTCCGGTAAGGTTTGCTCATAAGCCCGTGGGATGACCGCGTAATCCGAGGAGAGCATGTGTCTAGCCCAGACCAAGCGCAAGATTTGAACCCAACAGAGCCCCAGGATCTGGAACAGGCTGCCACCAGCCAGGATCCGGCTGCAGAGCAGGCCTCTCAAGAGGACCAGGAGCGGGTCGACCATTTTGAACCGCGCGGCGATGGCAGCGATGAGATCGCGCCGTCTGCAACCGTGACGCGGGCTGAGCGAAAGGCACTCCGCGCACAAAAGCGGGCGGAACTCCAGGCTGCTAAGGCAGAGAAAAGGTCTGCCCGGGAAGAGGCCAGGAAGGAAAGTCAGGTGATCCGCCGGGCCCGCAGGGAACAGCAACTTGGGGCCATGAGGCGGGGGATGCGCTCGGTTGGTTCTTGGCTGGCGTCGGGTCCTGTCTCGGGCATTCTGTCTTTGGTCCTGATCGCTCTCTTTGCTGTTAGCGCCTCAATGGGGCGTGCAGACTTCCAAGCTGATGTTGTTGCGGGTCTGGGGCAGCCGTGGTGGACCATTTTCTCTTCGGTCGCGTGGACCACCTCGATTCTTCACCTCGTCACGGACGTCATTTTGCTTCTCACGGTGGGAGTCTTCCTGGAAAGGATGATGAAATCCGAGTGGTATGCGGCCGCGGGGTTCGCGTCCTACTGGCTAGGGTCTCTTGTTGCCCTCGCGGTCGCACTGGGTGTCTCCCGGTTTGACCACGCCTGGGGCGATGCGCTTCATGCCCAGTTCATCGGGGGCACTTCCGTGTTCCTGGTAGGAGCGGCTTTGGCAGCAAGCGTGAAGATGGAGACGCTGTGGCGCCGACGAATCTGGATCGTTGTTGGCACCATTTTGCTGGTGATGCTCACGTTCGCGGGAACTTTGAACACTCTTGCGATGGTGTCTTCCGCAATCATCGGGCTGATCATCGGTCTCGTGCTGTGGGGCAAAGAGCGTGATAGGCGTCCCGCAGAAGGGTCGAAGAACGAGGGCCGGACCCTTGTGGCCCTGGTGGTCGGCGGCATTGTGGTCGGCATTTTCGTGTCGCTTCATTCACCGTCGATGTCGGGTGCCCTAGCCTCGATGCGGTGGGATTTTGTCTCCACTGATCTTCCCCCGGAGTCGGTGGATGCTCTCTGCGCAACGCAGGGCCTTGAGGGTCAGTGCGCGCACTACCGCTTCTTGCAGGAGACGGGCGGGCTGGGGTCGAGGATCCTTGCGATTCTTCCTCTCCTTGTCCAACTGATCCTCGCCTGGGGTCTACGTGGAGGGCGCCGGGCCGCCTACTGGGGAACGCTGATTCTGCAGGGAACCTCGGGCCTAATCGCGACGATTCATCTCATCTACGTTGGCTCACTGGTGCACAACTGGGAAGGCGCCGCGCAAGTACTGGGCTTCAATAGTCTGGGACAACCAACGGCGCGTTTCATTGTTCCCATTGTGGTGCCGATCGTGATCATCGTTTTGCTGATAGCAACCCGGAAGCTGTTCACCGTGAAGGCCGCTCCCGGAACGTACCAGAAGTTCTGGGCTCAGATGGCTGCGATTACTGCTGGCACGCTGCTGGTTGCGCTGATTTTGACCGTTATTTTCCGCGATCAGACCGATTGGATCCGCGATACGGGGTTCATGGTCTTGGACTTCTTTGTCCGGCTGCTGCCATCGACTGTTCTGTCGCTGGTTGCCCCGCAGGCACTCATCGACAACACGGCGGTCATGAGAGTCCTGGAATGGGCTCCGCTGGTGCCGTGGGTGGCTCTGGGCATCCTTTTGCTTAATTCTTTCAGGCGTCGCTACCTGCCCAGTTCCATCAGCCAGGAACGGTTCATGGAGATTTTGCGGGCTACCAGCGGTGGTTCGATGGCCTGGATGGGCACGTGGAACGGCAACAATTACTGGGCTTCGGACAAGTACGAGGCAGCCGTGGCCTACCGTTCAGACGGCGGAGTCGCCTTGACCGTTTCCGACCCTGCGGCGAAACCGGAAGACTTGGCTGCAGTTGTCAAGGAGTTCACTGACTTCGCGGTGGACCAGGATTTGATCCCCGCGTTCTACTCTGTGCACCCACCGGTTGCCGAAATCACCGACTCTTGGGGTTGGCAGCGTCTGCAAGTCGCGGAAGAAACGATTCTGCAGTTGCCGGACCTGGCGTTTAGAGGCAAGGCGTTCCAGGATGTGCGAACGGCGCTCAACCATGGGAAACGGGAGGGTATTCGCCCGGTTTGGACGAACTGGGAGGACTGCCCCGACAACTACCGCAAACAGATCGAGAACATTTCGGCTGCGTGGGTGGGGGACAAGAGCCTACCGGAAATGGGCTTCACCCTTGGGGGTGTCGCCGAGCTGGATGATCCCGATGTTCGCATTTTGATGGCGGTTGACGAGGAGGACCAGATCCACGGCGTCACTTCCTGGATGCCGATTTGGGATGAGGGGGACATCATCGGGTGGACCCTGGACTTCATGCGCCGCAAGGAAGATGGTTTCCGACCGGTCATGGAGTTCCTGATCGCTCAGGCGGCGATGTGGGCGCAGGAGGAACACTACGAGGTGCTCTCGCTGTCCGGCGCTCCCCTGGCGAAAGCGAAGCCAGCAGACGTGGACGCAAGTGAGGATGCGGTTGAGGGATCCTCGGCCGCTTTCCTTGACGTGGTTTTGTCGATCCTGGGGAAGGCTCTAGAACCGGTGTACGGGTTCTCTTCGTTGCTCCGTTTCAAAGCGAAGTTCAAGCCGGAGTACCAGCCCGTATTCTTGACGGTGCCGGATGTAACCACGCTTCCCACAGTGGGATTGGCGATTGCACATGCGTACATTCCAGATATGACGGCCCGCGACGTGATCCACATGGCCCAGTCCATGCGTGCTGGTACGAAAGGGAAGTAGCGCGTAAACGATGTAGGGCGTACCACTCTTTGGGTTTATCCCCAGATGAGCGTGGCCGGGGTGCGGTGGATGTCGGCGTCCTGATCTAGAGTTGGAGCCGCCATGGACTTTGATTTGTTTTCTTCAGCGGGCCCCCAGGACAGCGGGCCTGAAGCCACGGAACCCAATAATGACTGGGCTTCCTCTAGCTATTTATCAAACGCAGCGCCCTCCGGGCCCGCGTCGGAGTACTGGGAACCTGAAGAAGAGCCCCCTCCGGTAGACGACCCTGGTGCCTACCAGCCTCCGGGGTTGGTACCGATGCCTTCAACGCCGATCTCTTCTGTTCCTGATGAGTTCGTTCAACAGGAGGCTCCGCGCAGCCAAGGTGAGTACGGGGCGCCTTCGCACACAGAAGCGTTGGAACTGATTGTTGAAGGTTTGAATCCTCAACAAGAGGAGGCCGTAGTCCATGAGGGTGCGCCTCTTCTCATCATGGCCGGTGCCGGGTCAGGGAAAACTCGCGTGCTCACTCACCGCATCGCGTATCTGTTGGAAACCGGGCGGGCGTATCCAAGCCAGATCATGGCGATCACGTTCACGAACAAGGCTGCCGGGGAGATGCGGGAGCGTGTCCAACGGCTCGTTGGCCCACGGGGAAGGTCCATTTGGGTCTCAACCTTTCACTCCGCATGTGTGCGGATACTTCGCGAACACGCTGACGCAGCCGGACTCAAGTCGACGTTCAGCATCTACGACCAGCAGGATCAGCTCCGGCTCATAGGCATGATTCTGCGGGACCAGAATGTTGATTCGAAGCGGTTCACCCCTCGTTTCATTCTTGGTCGAATTTCCGACCTAAAAAACGAGCTTGTTGGTCCCGCCCAATACGTTGCGGAAGCGCCCAAAGATCCCATCTCCCAACTGGTTGCCCAGGTTTACACGGAATACCAGAAGCGTTTGCGGCAGGCTAACGCCCTGGACTTTGACGATCTGATAATGAGTGCGGTTCGTCTGCTCCAGGCACATCCTGGGATCGCAGAGAACTACCATCGCCGTTTCCGACACATTTTGGTTGACGAATACCAGGACACCAACCACGCCCAATACGTTCTGATTCGCGAACTTGTCGGCGACGGGAAGGACGGCGTGCCACCGGCTGAACTCACGGTGGTCGGGGACTCTGATCAGTCGATCTACGCGTTCCGTGGTGCTTCCATCAGGAATATCGAGGAGTTTGAACAAGATTTCGAAAACGCTCGGACGGTTTACCTGGAGCAGAACTACCGTTCAACCCAGTCAATCTTGGATGCTGCAAACGCGGTCATATCGAAGAATAAGGGGCGTCGCCCCAAACGGCTGTGGACTGCTGAAGGAGAGGGCGACAAGGTAACCCTGGACGTCGCGGACACAGAACACGATGAGGCCCGGCTGGTTGTTGCGGAGCTGGACCGTCTTGCCTTGAACAGTGTCGACTGGGGAGAAGTGGCGATTTTCTATCGCACAAACGCTCAATCACGCGCATTGGAAGACCGTCTGATGCGTGCAGGTATTCCATACCGCATCGTCGGGGGAACCCGCTTCTATGAGAGGGCAGAGGTGAAAGATGCCCTCGCCTATCTTCAAGCGATTGCTAACCCAGATGACTTGGTTGCGTTGCGACGGGTGTTGAATACCCCTCGTCGTGGGATAGGGGATAAAGCGCAAGGGGCTTTGGCGGCGCATGCCGAGAGGTATGGAATCTCCTTTGGGGAGGCGCTGGCGGACACAATGGAGGATTCGACGCGTCCCGTGGAAGGGCTGGCTACCCGTGCCAGAACCTCAGCAGCGCAGTTTTGGGGCCTCCTAGAGAAGATGAGACAAAAGGACCGCGACGGGGAGAGTCCCGCAACGATCCTCGACTCTGTTCTAGCGGAGACCGGATACGTTGAGCAGCTCAAAGCGTCAGAGGACCCTCAGGACGCATCGCGTGTGGATAACCTGGCCGAACTGGTGTCGGTTGCCGAAGACTTTGCGAAGGAATTCCACGCCAGCGAAGCAGCAGACTCAGATGCTGGCCCAGTGTTGCCGATGCTCCCAGCATTCCTCGAACGCATCTCCTTAGTAGCGGATGCAGACCAGATTCCGGAGGAAGAGGAACGGAGCGGTCAGGTGACACTCATGACCGTTCACACTGCGAAAGGGCTGGAGTTCCCCTACGTTTTTGTCACCGGGTTGGAAGACGGGACATTCCCGCACAAGCGCTCCATGGATGATGAGGCCGAACTCGCGGAGGAAAGGCGACTGGCTTACGTTGCGCTCACTCGGGCGCGTAAGAAGCTCTTTTTGACGCGGGCGGAGACCCGCAGTTCTTGGGGGTCGATAGAGGAAATGCCGCCTTCGCGTTTCCTTGACGACATTCCCGAAGAGAACCTAGAACACAGGGAGCAGAGTTCGCGTCAGCAGCTGTGGGCGAATAGGGAAGCAACCGCTCGGAGCCTGTTCGACGAATCAGACTGGGGTGGCTACGGAGACTCCGGTTGGTCCGGCGGATCCGGGTACGGTTCTGCGCGCAAATACGGTGACGATGACTTCGGTCCCGTCTACGGCAGCGGTCGAGCGAAAAAGGGTGGGGTTGGCACGGCGCGGCCTGGGCGTCGGGGCGTGGAGCGGACGCGGAACCTCGGAACTGGTGGTGCGGCCGATGCCCCGAACAGCCCAACGCGATTGCGTTCCTCGAAGGCGGCAGGGTCCGCCGGGGAAGAAGCTACGGATCCTCGTTTGTCTTTGTCGGTTGGGGATCGAGTCAAACATGCAACCCTGGGGGAAGGGGTTGTTACAGGAACCCAGCATTCGGGACGCCAGAAGGTTGCTGACGTCCAGTTCCCCACCGGAACTAAGCGGCTGCTCCTGAGGCTGGCTCCATTGACCCGCGTGTGAAGCGCTGAGGGGACTTCCCCTTGTCGTTGTGTGTGCGTTTTTGCTTACAGGTGGCCTCGGAACCTCAGATATATCCGATCCACGCGGCGGAGAGTGCCCGAAATGTCGGTACGCGCGGCATAATCAAGTGTGGACCTGGGTCTGCAGAAGCATGGCAGCCGCGAAGGCGCGGGCGACCCACGGAACTTGTCAGAAGGGAACAGCGGAGTGGACCTATACGAATACCAGGCCAAGGATATATTCCACGCTCATGGCGTGCCGATCCTGCAAGGCATCGTCTGTACGACGCCGGAGGAGGCTCGTAAGGCGGCGGAGGAGATCAATGTTTTCCCCGTCGTGGTGAAGTCGCAGGTCAAGATTGGTGGCCGCGGAAAACTCGGCGGAGTGAAGCTGGCCTTCAGCCCAAAGGAAGCAGAGGAATGCGCGCGGACCATCTTGGGGCTTGAGATCCGCGGACACGTGACACGTGCGGTGCTCGTGGTACCGGGGGCGGACATAGCAGAAGAGTTCTACTTCTCTATTCTTCTGGACCGCGCTGCGCGCACCCACATTGCTCTGTGCTCCAAGGAAGGGGGCATGGATATTGAGACTTTGGCGAAAGAGCGGCCCGAGGCGTTGGTGAGGGTCGAACTTGACCCGTCCATCGGAATCAACCAGCACGTGGCGGAGGCGATTCTTCGGGAAGCGGGGTTCGAAGGTGAACTCGAGGCGAAGCTGGTCCCAGTCCTGGAGGCACTGTGGGACGTTTACGCTCTGGAAGACGCAACCCTAGTGGAGGTCAACCCACTGATCGTCACAGAACAGGGGGATGTCATCGCGCTTGACGGAAAGGTCTCGCTTGATGACAACGCTCGCTTCCGTCACCAAGAGCACGTGGATTTGGAAGATCGCCGCTCGGATGACCAACGCGAAGTCGCCGCTCAGGAAATGGGCTTGAACTACGTGCGACTGGACGGCGAAGTAGGCATCATCGGAAACGGTGCTGGACTGGTGATGGCGACATTGGATGTGGTGGCGCTTGCTGGTGAAGAGTTGGGTGTCAAACCGGCAAACTTCTTGGACATCGGAGGTGGGGCCTCAGCCCAAGTGATGGCCAGCGGTCTTGAAGTCATCCTTGGTGATCATCAGGTCCGCTCTGTTTTCGTCAACGTTTTTGGTGGGATCACAGCTTGTGATGAGGTCGCTCGCGGCATCAACGAAGCCCTTTCGATCCTCGGAGAAAACGCAAAGAAGCCGATCGTGGTTCGCCTTGATGGAAACCGGGTCGACGAAGGGAAAGCCATACTCACCGAAGCCGACCACGAAATGGTGACGTTGGTAGACACAATGGATGAGGCAGCAGCGGCTGCCGCGAAACTTGCCGCAGGCGTGGCGGAAGGGAAGTAAGGGAAATGTCAATCTTCCTCCATGAATCAGACAAGGTGATCGTTCAGGGCATGACGGGCTCTGAGGGGATGAAACACACCAAACGCATGTTGGGCTCCGGAACGAATGTTGTCGGGGGCGTCAACCCACGCAAAGCGGGCCAGGTAGTCGAATTCGACGTTGTCGGATACGGACCCAGAGCAGCTGCCGGACTGGTAGACGAAGGCAAAGTTGAAGTTCCCGTTTACGGAACAGTGGCGCAGGCCAAAGGGGCCACCGGCGCAACCGTCTCAGTTGTTTTCGTTCCACCCGCTTTCGCTAAGGACGCGGTGATCGAAGCGATTGACGCAAGAATGGATTTGGTAGTGGTGATCACTGAAGGAATCCCGGTTGCAGACTCCGTGATGTTCGTGCAGCACGCCCTCGATAAGGGAGTGCGCGTGATTGGCCCGAACTGCCCGGGGATCATCAGCCCCGGACAGTCGAATGTGGGGATCACTCCAGGTGATATTACGGGGCACGGCCGAATTGGGTTGGTTTCCAAATCGGGCACCCTCACCTATCAGATGATGTATGAACTCTCAGACATCGGGTTCTCCACATGCGTTGGCATTGGAGGGGACCCGGTTGTTGGGACCACCCACATTGATGCCTTGAAGGCGTTCCAGGATGACCCGAACACGGACATCATCGTGATGATCGGAGAAATCGGTGGAGACGCGGAGGAACGCGCCGCGGAGTTCATTGCCGGCCATGTGACGAAGCCCGTGATCGGTTACGTTGCGGGATTCACAGCTCCCGAAGGGAAAACGATGGGCCACGCCGGTGCGATCGTTACGGGGTCCGAGGGCACGGCGGAAGCCAAGAAGATTGCCCTAGAAAAGGTGGGGGTCAAAGTGGGCCGGACTCCCAGCCAGACAGCCGAACTTGCACGGGAAGCCTATGCCAAGATGCGCGGGTGATCAGCCTAGACTGGCTTGGTGACTGATTCAGGAAGCACATCTACCGCCTCACCCGCTGAGCAGGAATATCACCTGCGCCAGCCCATAGGAGATGGTCGGCGCACGGTTACTATCGCGCTGCCACGGGGGTGGGCGAAGGCTGCGCTCTCGGGAGTCGAGGCTTCACTGCTCGGGTGGGCGGTCCCCGCACTGTTGGCTGTCATAGGCCTGCTTGCCGAAGGTAGTAACCCATGGATGCGGGGAATGGACCTTTCCGTAGGTGCTTCGATCGGGACGGACTTTTGGGCGCTTTCCTTGGGCGCGCCGATTGCCGTGTCCGGGCTTCCCATCAGTTTGATCCCGTTACTGTGGACGGCTGTGGAGATTCTGATTCTCCGCGGCTTGCTGGCAGGGGGTAGGAGCAGCACTGCCGCTGGGCTGTGGGCGGCGATCCCGTCCTACATGTTGACCAACATCTTTGTTGTCGCAGCGGCCCCCGGCACCACGAGGATTGTCCCCATTCTCCTGGGGTCATTTCTGGTTTCGTTGCTTGCTGTTTTGTGGGCTGTTCTTTCCCGAAGCGAATCGTATCCTCGTTGGTTTACCCCACTTCAATGGGTCTGGTCAGGAATCCGGACCGGAGCCTGGTGGTTTCTTGGCGTGGTGACGGTGGGGCTTGCCACGATCGGTGTTTCCGCGTTGATACACCGGGGTGAGATGGCGGTGGTCAGTGCTGACCTGGGAGCCGCAGGGTTCTCAGGGGTACTGCTTGCACTGCTTCAAATCTCCTACCTGCCCACGATGGCTGCATGGGCCTTGGCCTGGTTTTCCGGTGCGGGATTTACGATCGCTGAAGGAGACATTTACTCTTCGACTTCTGTAGTCGTGGCAGAACTGCCGTTTTTCCCCGTCACGGAAATGCTGCCTGCCACCCCGTGGGGAACACAGGCGGCACTGGTTCTGGTGGCGGTCGGTGTTCTGTGTGGGGGGATAACCAGCTGGCGCTTGCGGAACGTGAGCTTTGTGGATGCCACTCGCAGGGTCGTGGTTGCCCTGCTCTTCTTTTCATTCCTTGTCGGGGTTTGGTTCGCTCTGTCCCGCGGTGGTTTGGGGGCCGAAAGAATGGTTGCGCTAGGGCCAGTTGACTGGGCGTGGCCGCTGGTGCTTGCAGAAGTTGCGGGAGTGGCAGTCGTGATTGTTCTTCTCA
Organism: uncultured Actinomyces sp.; assembly: GCA_964345585.1. GTDB lineage: Bacteria > Actinomycetota > Actinomycetes > Actinomycetales > Actinomycetaceae > Scrofimicrobium. Next base: position 9,480 of record CAYFRT010000049.1, read on the forward strand.
CGCACCCGGTTGCGGTTGCGGCGATGCGCACCGGGTGGAATGCCACGGTCGTATTCGTTGGGGAAACCTATGCTCGTGTGAAAGAAAGCAGGGGACCAGGAGCGTCCGACGGGGAGGAAAATAGTGGTCCTCGGGGGGAAGGCTCCGCGGAGGTGACAGAAGGGGCGCAGGGGGAGACCCTGACGGGGGAACGCGAGACGCCAGTTTTGGAAGCGTTGGACGATAACGATATCGAGCACGTTGATGATGGGGCGGGCGAGCGGACACGCGGCTTGAACGGTACCCAGGTTGCTGGTGGCCCCGAGCAGACAGAATAGAAACGATGAGCAAAACAGAGAAGGCCCAAACCTCGAAGCGGCGTCCCACCTTTGATGCCGTCGTGAGGCCCTCCAATGACGGTGGGCAAACAGCCCCGGGGGGACGCGTGTCAAGGGCGTTCCGAACCGAACCCTCCACCCGCGCCGCCCTCATTTTTGGTTTGGCAACCGCAATCGGGTCCTCCCTGGCGGTCCTGGGGGTTCTCCTGCTTGCTGTTTTCGGACACCCGTTCCGGTCCGCAGTGCTGATGGGGGTGGCAATCATCCTCATGGGGGCGCTTCGAGCCGTTTGGCCGGGCCGCCCCTGGTTCGCCAGCCGCTCCAAGCGGTGGGATGTCCTGGCATTTGTTGTTGTTGGGCTGGTGATTCTCTACTTCTCGCCGTGGACAGCAACGCTTGCTGTTGTGTGAACAGCGCACGCCAGTGCGTTAGTTTTCTGGCGCAGGGCGATCCGAGGTTTCCTCGGGCCACTGTGCCCCCGCAAAATGACTTATCACTGCAATAACTTCAGGTGCAGTGAGGAGCGCGTTGTGGCCGGTGACAGGGACCGTGATGATTTGGGCTCCCGGAAGCTTTGGATCCGATGGGACATTCTGGTCCCATTCGGCCTGGATCGCTACGATCTTTTCGTTGGGTTCGTCTCGGGAAGCCAACGACGTAATCTCTTCGTTCCACGGGACCAGGGAGCGCATCTGGAGCGCGGGGACGCTCAGGCTCGCGATGGGGGCACCGTTGTAGGGCGTGCCACAGGAGATTAACCGGGCGATTCTCCACCCCTCCTCTCCCAACATGGCCTGCTTGGCTACGAGGCCGCCTTTGGAGTGGGCGACGATCAGGACCTGTTCGAGGTTGGCTGATTGGAGCGCCTTCTGGAGTTTGTCTGCCAGCTCCTGGAGTGACCCGAGGAGAAGGTCCAGCTCTGGGATTACTTCGATGTTCCATCCGAGGGCGTGAAGTGCCCGCCCCCACGTCGCAAGCGATTCCCATCGCTCCCACACCCCCGGAAGGAGAACGGCGG
>CAYFRT010000050.1:0-2942 GCA_964345585.1 uncultured Actinomyces sp.
GGAGTCCAAAACGGCATAGTCCTCGACCACATCAACGCTGGGGACGCTATGCGTTTGTACAAACTCCTCAACCTGGGTGACCTGGAATGCACGGTGGCGATCATCCAACGGGTTTGCAGTCGAAAGTATGGTCGCAAGGACATCATCAAGATCGACCAAGAGATCGATGTTGATTTGGATGCGCTTGGTTACATCGATCCTCGGATCACCGTAAACGTGGTGAAAGACGGGAAACTTGCCGAAAAGAAGCACGTCGAACTACCCCGCACGCTGCGAAACATTGTGCGCTGCAAGAACCCTAGATGCGTCACCTCTCAGGAGGAGACAGCCGATCACGTTTTCATTCTGGTTGACCCGGAGCGGGAGATTTACCGGTGCGCTTACTGCGAGGCGGCCGCGGACAACAGGGGCGGTAGGGTCCGCGCCTAGAACTTCGGGTACGACACCCCTACCTGCGCCAACGCCTCGTCCATCATTTGTTGCACTTCGAGGGTCGCGGACCAGGGGACAACGGGAGATTGGAGGTCGCCCGCTGTGATCCGGCGGGCAGCCTCCGCTGCCTGGTACTGGAACCCACCTGGGACGCGTGCATCCCATGCGGACTCCTCGGACCCGATCATCGCTCCCGTGTCCGGATCCATTTTCCCGACCGTAAGCCTGACCTTTGTCGGCTGATAGAAGTTCTTCGACATCTCAATCACGCCGGAGGCGAGCGTCAACATGCCGCGCATAGGAGATGCCCCATCAAGTTGGCAGGTGGCGACCGAGAGTCCCGTTTCATGCTTGCCGATTACAACGTCGCCAAGGTCAATGCCCTTGTCAGAGAGGCGCCCGAGGGCCGACTGTTCCTTTGGCTTACCCAACGCCATCTGTATCAGCGACAGCGGGTAGACGCCCAGGTCCAGCATGGCGCCGCCGGCGAGCGCGGGCTCGGTTAGACGCGGAACGTGGGTCAGTTGCTGGCCGTGATCCGCGGAGACTTTCACTACGTTCCCGAGGGAACCTGACTGAATCGCCGCGCGGATGAAGTGGTAGTGAGGCAGATGGCGGGACCACATTCCCTCCATGGCGAAGAGGTTTCTGGCCGCAGCTTCATCGAAAACTTCCTGTGCCTCGGCAACTGACATTGCGAAGGATTTCTCAACCAGGACCGGTTTTCCGGCGCGAAGCGCAAGGAGCGCGTCGTCGTGGTGGCGCATGTGCGGGGTCGCCACATAGATGGCGTCTACGTCTGGAGCAGCCACCAGCTCCTCGTAGCCTCCAAAGGCCCCCGCGGCCGGGACACCCATTTCTCCTGCGAAAGCCCGGGCCCGTCCAAGATCGCGGGAACCCACAGCCACGACCTGTTGATTCGAATAGGCAGGGACGTCCCTTGCGAAGGTGCGAGCGATTCCGCCAGCCCCCAGGATCCCCCAACGGAGGGAGGGGGCGTCAAACGGATCCGGTATTACGACGTCGGGGGCAATTCGCTTGAAGAGATCGGGAAGGGCTGAGGGGGAGAAATTGGTGCTGGTCATGTTCCAAGCTTCTTTCAAATGAGCCAAAAATGCGACTGAGTGAGCCCGGCAGCGATCATGCTGGCTGGGCGTAAGAGACGCTCTGGGGCGTTTCTGGCGCGTATGGTACTTCGGTGAAATATCGGGTTTTCTGGGCCTTTAGTCATGCGAAATGTTCAAGACGGCATTAAAGGAGCGTGGCGCACGACACAAGCTCGTAACATCTTGACGAATTCGTCCCTCGAGGTCCCGTTCTTGCCAAGGTTAGGTAAGGCGCAAAACGGCGCTGGACGACGAAAACTGATGAGAGAGGGAGAGCAGCAATGGACACGAAAGTGGGGAGCAAGATCGCTTCCGTAATTCTGGGTCTTGTCCTGGCCTTGGGGTTGGCCGGATGCTCCGGTGGCGCATCCTCGTCGGACGCGTTTCTTGGGGTTTGGAAGATGACAGCGATGGAAGGGGAGGACGCCGCCGAAGAAGCAGATTTGGAGCTCATGGAACAGCTCGGCATGTTCATCACCTTAACCATTGCTGAGGAGGGTAAGGCCTCCATGAACTTCCTTGGCGAATCCGAGGACGCGACCTGGGAAGCCACGTCCGCCACGGAGGGGACAATCAAGATTGACGGTGAGAGCGTCCCGATGGTTCTAAAAGACGGCAAACTTCGGATCGAACAAGACGGCGTGGCAATGGTCTTTGAAAAGGCTAGCGCTGATGAGATCAAGAAGATGGAAGAAGCCACCGCTGACTACGGGGACTTGTTCGATGAGGACGACGAAGACGGCGACGAAATCATCGAGGAAGAAGTGATCGAGGACGATGATGGTGCCGAAGTTGCCGTTGAAGACCTCGAAGAGGTTCACGCCGAAGTTGGCACACCGTTTGGCGACAGCTACGCAACGTTCACCATCACAGCGGTGGAGGAAGATTGGAGCGGCGATCCTAGCTACGTGATGGAGATTCGGAACGAGTGGGACAAGCCAATTTACGTCACCACCAAGTACGGCACGTTCTCCGTGAACGGGAAGATGATCAGTCCGGGATTCTCGGAAACCATTCAGCCAGGTAAGTACGCCGAGGTCACGATGTGGTTTAGTTCCGATGATGTCCCTGACATGGCGGCGTTGGTTGACGTCGAGGGAGTGCTCCAGGTGCTGGACGATGACAGCTGGGACACTCTGAGCGAGATGTTCGTTTACTTCCCACCGGGCGAGTAAACACAGCGGAAAGCTCAAACAAAGCAGGGGTTTGGCGGCTTCGCCGGTCGTGAGGGCCGGCGGGCCGCCAACTTCTTGTATGCGAGGGGTCCTAAGACCAGTTCGTGCATCCGACTGCCCAAACCCCGCGCTTTGCCTGCCCGGCCATCGCGTAACACGCCTTAGCCCCCAGCGCGTGCCCCAAGATCGCCGGCAGGTGGCACCCACTTTGTTTCACAACACTGTTCCC
>CAYFRT010000050.1:3042-9806 GCA_964345585.1 uncultured Actinomyces sp.
CGTGCCCCAAGATCGCCGGCAGGTGGCACCCACTTTGTTTCACAACACTGTTCCCCGTCCGTTTTAGACACGCGGGGCCGGGTTGGTGGAGTCATGGCGGCGTTATCGTTGGCTTGTGTGTCTAAAACGGACAATGGTGCCCCAGGGGCAACGTGACACAGCGGGACAACGCGGCGCTCGGGGTGGATCTGCCTATATGGACGCAGGAAGCTGCTTTGGTCGCACCACGATCCAGAGAACTCCCGCGGAGAGCAGGGCAGCGCCACCCATCATCCCGGCCATGGGGATTGCGGTATCCACGCCCAGCACGCCGATCAGCGGGGTGAGGATCCCTGCCATCCCGAAGTTGATTGCGCCGAGGAAGCTGGCTGCTGTCCCCGCTTCGCTTCCGTGGTCAACAAGAGCCAGGTATTGGACCGTCGGGAAAGTGAACCCGCACATCATGATGAAGAACCACAGGGGAATCAGGGTCCCCCACATGCCGGCTCCCGCCAGCCACAGGATGACCATCAAAGCGCCCAACATAAACTGGGTGACGGTGGTGAACGCGAGAACCCATTGGGGCGCGATGATTCCACGGTGCAACAAACGTGAACTTGTCTGGACGCCGATGATCACGGCAACGGAGTTGATGGCGAAGGCGTAACCGTACTGTTGTTCCGACATCCCGAACACCTGCTGGAACAGAAACGGTGAAGCGGACAGGTATGCAAACAGTGCCGTGGAGTTCAACCCGGCCATGGCGATGATGCCCAGGTAGGTCCGGTCATGCAGCAGGGAGGAGTAGCGGTCCCGCAGTGTCCGGGTGTCGGCCTTTCGGATGTGTGTGGGCAGCGTTTCCTTGATGAAGAACGCGACCGCTACCGCCACAAAAATGCCGTAGCCGGCCAGCACCCAGAAGATCCCGCGCCAGTTCATGACCGCGAGCAGTTGTGAGCCAACGATGGGAGCGATCACGGGTGCAAGACCGTTTACGAGGGCCAGCCGGCTCATCATCTGCACCAAGCGTCTACCGGAGAACAAATCCCGCACCATGGCCATCGAAACAACGCCGGACGACGCCGCTCCGAAACCCTGCAGAACCCTGAATACACCCAGGATCACGATCGTTGGCGCCACGGCCGCACCGATCGATGCCCCGATGTGAACTATCGCCGCTATGACTAGCGGGTTCTTGCGCCCCAGCCGGTCGGACAGTGGTCCGACAATCAGTTGTCCCAACGCGAACCCGACCATGGTGCCAGTAAGAGTCAGCTGAACCTGGGCCGCGTCAACATTGAACTGCGTTTCGATCGACGGGAACGCTGGCAGATACATGTCGATGGTGAAAGGGCCCAACGCGGTGAGCGTGCCGAGGATGACAATGTAAACGGCTCTTTCGCGCCCTGAAAGGAGGTCGCCAGGTTGCGAATTTGAAGGGGAAGCGCCGCTCATGCGGCAACTCTACTCGTCGGTCAGGGTGTCTTACCTTCGCACTCCTGTTAACTGCTGCACCTGTTGACTGTTGCACCTGCAACAGTGGCCGACTGATGGGTGGCGAGTCGTCGATCATAGCGCAGTGCGAGGGTGGGCTAACGGGCCTGGCACACACCGCACAAAGCGGTGCAGGGTTCTCAAGATGCCGGCTGGCGAAAATAACGGCGTTTCTTAAGGTTTGTCCCGGAAAGTGGGGCTACTTGTTATCACTTTGTTACGCGCTGAGTGACTTTTATAGGAGCTCCCGTGCCACAATGTAAACGTATTCATTTCGTGCCTAGTGGGTGACGCACCGTCGCTGTAGCCCTAATAAACAATGGAGTGTGCATGAATCGGCCAACTGTTCGTGACGTCGCAAAGCGCGCGGGTGTGTCTATCGCCACCGTGTCTCGAGCACTGTCTGACCAGGACGTCGTATCCGTGGACACTAGGGAACGGGTTCTGGAAGCAGCAGCCGACCTGAACTATCACGTGAATGGACACGCGCGTTCGCTTCGGTCAGCTCGTTCAAACACGGTCGGGCTTTTGGTGTCTGACATCCGAAACCCGTTCTTTGCTGAGCTGGCCCACGTAATCCAAACTGACCTGGCTCGACGCGGTTACGCCACGTTCATTGGTTCTGCTTCTGAAGATCGTGAGCGTCAAGATGCTTACCTCGCCAGCTTGATGGAACAGAGGATCGATGGAGTAATCCTGTCTCCACAAAGCGATGAGTCTCAGTCGATCCGACGCATGATCGACCTGAAGCTGCCAATTGTCTTCGTGGACCGGACAGTTCCGGATCTGGGGATCGCTTCCGTGGACTCAGATCCTTCACAGGGCATAAGGGAAGCGCTGGAAGCGCTAAGCGGAGTCGGTTGGAAGACAGTCGGCTTTGTTGCGGGCCCAATGAACACCTCTACCGGGCGCGACAGGCTGGCTGAGTTTGAGTACGTTGCGAACGAAGTGTTCCCACCCGACCACGTCCGGGTGGCGTACGGCGGATACAGTGAAAGTCAGGTTAACTCTGCCCTTGATTTGCTTCTTGACCAGGGCGTAGATGCTTTGATTTTCGGTTACTCGCCCAACGCGATCTCGGCTCTGCGCGAGCTACGGCGTCGGGGACTGGTTCCCGGACGTGACATTGCTTTTGTATCGTTTGACGACCTCGATCTCTTCACTTTGATGGACCCGGCCGTAGCAGTCATCTCGCAGGACGTTAAGCAGCTGGGCACCGCTGCAGTAAAAACTCTTCTGGCGCTCATGAGGGGAGAAAAACCCAAGTCCCAACGCATTCCCACACAATTCATAACTCGCAGATCAATTGGCGAAACTCAGAGTATCCGGAGCAAAGAATGACAACACTGACCCTGGACCATGTGTCGAAATCCTTCAATGGGGTGACGGTCATCGAAGATGTGACCCTCACGGTGACTCCTGGACATGTCCTAGTTCTCCTTGGGGAGAACGGTGCGGGGAAATCAACCCTCATCAAGATGATGAGTGGGATTTACCAGCCGGACGGCGGCAAGATCATCATTGACGACCAGGTGGTCACCCTGCCGAATGTCGCGGCAGCTAAATCCCACGGCATAGCCACGATCCACCAAGAACTGAACCTGGCTGGGCAGCTTTCAATAGCCGAAAACATCTCTATGGGAGAGCTGCCTGAACACGGTGGGGTAGTAGACCGAAAGGCCATGAATGAGCGTGCGGAACGCGCTCTGGCAATGGTTGGTCTAAAGACCCCAGTCACTACGAAAGTGAAAGAGCTAGGCATCGCGCAACGTCAGCAAGTAGAAATTGCGCGCGCCCTTTCGCAAGACGCGTCTTTACTCATCTTGGATGAGCCGACTGCGGCGCTGACCAGCACAGAAGCCCACCAACTCTTCGCGATGATGGAACAACTACGCGAAGAAGGCGTAGCCATGGTGTTCATTTCGCACCACCTCGATGAGATCGCGCGCATCGGTGACACTGTCGCCGTTCTTCGTGACGGCATCCTGGTCGGAGAAGTCCCGGCTTCCACCGATGAAGACGAACTAATCCGAATGATGGTCGGAAGGGACGTCGGCGACCAATATCCGCGACGTAGGGGCGAACTGGGTGAACCCGTACTGCAGATTGAGAACCTGACCAAAGCCGGCGATTTCGACGATGTTTCGGTTACGGTTCGCGCCGGTGAGGTGGTCGGCCTGGCGGGACTGGTTGGGGCGGGCCGCACTGAAGTTCTACGGGCCGTGATGGGAGCGGAGAAGTACGACTCCGGAACCGTGCACGTCATGGGTAAACCCATGCCGCGTGGGTCAATCGCTGAGGCGGTCAAGGACAAGCTCGGGTTTGTTCCCGAAGACCGTAAGGACGAGGGCTTGGTGTTGGACGCCTCGGTTGCCACGAACATTGGCATGGCGACGCTTTTCCCTACCGCGACCGCGGGCCTGGTGGATTTCCGCGGACAAGCGCAACGCGCCGCGGAGTCCATCAAACAGTTACGCATTCGGACCGCTGGTCCCTGGCAGCCGATACGTCAGCTTTCTGGTGGAAATCAGCAGAAAGTTGTGTTCGGCCGTTGGACCAGTGCCGACTCCAAGATCCTGCTACTTGACGAGCCAACCCGCGGTGTGGATGTTGGCGCGAGGGTGGAAATTTACGAGTTAATCAATGAAGTCACCGCCAATGGCGGTGCCGTCCTGATGGCGTCCTCGGACCTTCCCGAAGTGCTCGGCATGTCTGACCGAGTTGTCGTGATGTCCGAAGGTCGAGTTACGGGCGAACTGAACGCTGAAGATGCAACACAAGACGCGGTCATGCACCTGGCTGTCTCGCGCATGTCTGACAAAGATGACGAAAAGAAGGAAAGCTGAGATGACAACTACTGAGACAAGGAGTGCTCATAGCAAGAGCTCTTCAACCGGAGCGAAACTCCGGAAGTTTGCGGCGAACAACGGGGCCCTTATCGGGTTGGTCATCCTCTGTGTGGGACTGGGAATCGCAACCCCTGTTTTCTTCACCATGTCTAACCTGATCAACGTTGGTGTGCAGGCCGCCACCGTCGCGATCCTCGCATTCGGAATGACGTTTGTTATCGTGGCGGCGGGCATTGACCTGTCCGTCGGCTCGGTCGCCGCATTATCGGCGATGGTTGCGGCTGTGTGGTTTGCCAACCTGGGGCTCCCAGCGTTCCTCGCCCCCTTCATCGGACTGCTGACAGGCCTTGTTGTTGGCTCGGTGTCGGGGATGGCAAACGCCTATGGGAAGCTCCCCTCGTTTATTGCGACGCTTGCGATGCTCTCGATCGCTCGCGGGTTGACCCTCGTTATCTCGGGTGGCCGCCCCGTTTCAACGCCCTCCTCGATCAACTGGCTGGGTGGCGACATTGGACCTGTTCCAGTGCCGATTTTGGTGTTCGCAGTCGCCGGAGTGATCGCAGCATTTATCTTGAACCGGACCGTATGGGGCCGTGCCATGTATGTGGTTGGTGGGAACATTGAGGCAGCGCGACTGTCCGGTATTCCCGTGAAGCGGATTCAGGTCCTTGTGTTCGCGCTCTCTGGTCTTTACGCAGCGCTGGCCGGCCTGGTTATGGCAGCCCGCCTCAACTCTGCGCAACCGCAGGCTGGTTCGGGTTTCGAACTGGATGCTATTGCTGCAGTCGTCATCGGTGGAGCCTCATTGGCTGGTGGCGTTGGAAAGGTGTCGGGAACACTCATCGGCGCCTTGCTCCTGGCAGTTATTCGAAATGGGCTCAATATCCTGAATGTCTCTTCGTTCTGGCAGCAAGTTGTGATCGGCCTAGTGATCGCCATTGCAGTTGGATTCGACGTCCTCCGTCGAAGCGAAGCGTCGCACTAACCCAGTTAGGTGCGTCAACCTACCCCGAGCACGGGAATCGGAAACTAGGCGAAGAATATGAAGTTGAAAGGAAAACAAATGAGGAATCGATTTGTGCGGACAGCCGTCGCCTTTGGCGCAGCGGCAGCATTGACCATGGGCATGGCGGCTTGTGGCTCAGATACATCAGGCGGCGGCAGCGCTGAAAGCGGATCCGACGACGGTGCGGGAGCGGCAGGGGGCGACTACAAGGTCGCACTCCTGGTCTCCACGCTGAACAACCCGTTCTTTGTCGATCTCCGTGATGGAGCGCAGGACGCAGCAAAGGACGCGGGCATCAAGCTAGAAGTCTCGGATGCTCAGAACGACTCGATCACGCAAGCAAACCAAGCCCAGGACGCGAAGTCTCAGGGCTATGATGCGGTGATCATCAACCCAGTCGACTCTGACGCTGCAGGACCAAGCGTTCAGGAACTTATTGACGCGGGCATCCCCGTGATTTCGGTGGACCGCACCGTTGAGGGTGTTGAAGTGACCTCGCACATCGCATCAGACAACGTCGCTGGTGGCGAGCAGGCCGCTGTGGCACTGGCAGCAGCGATGAGCGATGCGGGCGAAGCAGTGGTGCTCCAGGGCGTCCCCGGAACATCCGCTTCACGTGACCGTGGTGAAGGTTTCGAAACAGGAATCTCTGCGTTCTCAGATATCACCGTGGTTGCAAAGCAAACCGCTAACTTCGACCGGGCTGAAGGCTTGGACGTTACGACAAACCTGCTGCAGGCACACCCGGGTGTTACGGGCATCTTCGCGGAGAACGATGAGATGGCCCTTGGGGCAGTTCAGTCACTTGGTTCTCGTGCAGGTAGCGACGTCATGGTCTTCGGATTTGACGGAACCGAGGACGCTCTTGACGCGATCGAGGCGGGAACGATGGTTGGCACCATCGCTCAGCAGCCTCGTTTGCTTGGGGCCACTGCCGTGGAAACGGCTCTCGCTATCCTTAAGGGCGACACCGTGGACACCGTCGTGGACGTCCCGGTGACGACCGTTACCAAGGAAAACGTGGCTGACTTCAAGTAGTCACGAACTTCCCTCCGGGGTGGGAGATCCGCAGGGGTCTCCCACCCCAATAGGAAAGGTTTTGAATGTTACGCAGTGGAATCATCAATCCTGATTTGCTAGCTGGCCTGGCACGGCTGGGGCATACAGACACGTTCGTGATTGCGGACCCGGGTCTCCCAGTTCCCTACGACGTACCGATCGTTGATCTGTCGTTTGTTTACGGGTCACCGACTTTTAGAGAAATCTTGGAGGGGATCGCTCAACAAGCTGTGATTGAGAGCGCGATCCTGGCCGACGAAGCGCGTGAGACCGAAGTAGTCACGTGGGTTTCGGATGCGCTTGATGTCCCGGTGACGTATGTACCTCACGAAGGTGAGGAAGGGTTGAAAGCACTGGTACGAAAGGCGTCCTTGGTC
>CAYFRT010000051.1:0-9657 GCA_964345585.1 uncultured Actinomyces sp.
AAACAGTAGAATCGACAACGTAGTACCCTCGCAAGGCTCGGACCTAGCACTCTAACGATGGAACGGAGCTCCTCCACTTGGTGAATGGACTTGTAGACGAGCGCACTGAGGATACGGATCAACAGCTCCTAGACGTGTCTCCTTCAGCCGCGCGACTTACGGCTTCTTTGCGGGATATCGGCTACGACTTTCCGACTGCGGTAGCGGATCTAGTCGACAATTCCATTTCAGCAGGAGCGTCTTCAATTTGGGTAGACCTCGTGTTCGAACCGAATAACTCATACGTTTTGATCCGAGATGACGGGCACGGTATGGGCAAGGCAGCGGCTGTCGAGGCCCTCCGCTTCGGTACACGGCGTGACTACTCTGAGGACCAACTGGGCCGCTTTGGCTTGGGATTGAAGACTGGTTCCCTGTCTCAGTGCCGACGAATGACTATCGTTACTAGAGCTGAGTCAAGCGACACCGACGCTCCGTTGATTCGCACGCTTGACCTAGACTTTATTGACCAGACAGACCGCTGGTCAGTCCTGAAGAACGAAGAAACAGAACCGATCGTACGTGCGGCAGAAGAACTCGGTGATGGCCAAGGGACCGTCATTGTATGGGAACTCCTCGATCGCGTGTTGCCCGACCGGTTCGCGGAGTCAGGTTGGGGACGTCGCCGGCTGGCGAACTTAGCCGCGAAAACGGCTGAACACCTGAGCATGGTGTTCCATCGGTTCCTAGACTCCGAGAACAAAGTTCCGAGAGTAGCCATGTTTGTGAATGGCGAGCGATTGAGACCTTGGGATCCATTTGCCCGTTCGGAAGAGAACTCTGTACAGCTCGCGGCTGAAGGGTTCGAACTGGAAATTGACGGCACGTCTAGAGAGGTCTGGTTTCAAGGTTACGTCTTGCCAGCTCGCGGCAGCTTCTCATCGTCTGAAGAGTTCGAAAGACTCTCAGGCCCGCTGAAGTGGAATAGACAGCAAGGGCTCTATATATACAGGGCCAACCGCTTGGTTCAATACGGGGGCTGGAATGGTATCCGAGGAATCGACGAACATACAAAGTTGGCCCGTGCAGCGATCGACTTTGGCACAGAGCTCGATGAGGCTTTTCAAGTCAATGTCGCAAAGATGCGAGTAGTTCTGCCGTCTACCTTAAAGAAGATGATCGCCAGGCCGATCGCTGACTTGTGTGCACAGGCTGAAGCCCGTTATCGACGTGCATCCTTGGTCGCGGAGCGCAGAGAAGTGGCCGGTTCCGAGGCGGTTTCAAACACAGCTTTGAGAGACGTCGGGATTGCGTTGAAAGCATCGCTTCTTGACGCCACTGGGCTGGAGACCTTCCAGAAGACGCTGGAGCTCCTTAAAGATCGACATCCAGAGTTAGCTCGTTCTCTAGGCCTTTAGCTGCGAGAAAAACGGGGGCTGATAGGCACCAGCGGTTCAGGGGGCACTCAGCGCACTTGGGTTCTTGCGGCGTACAAACATCTGCGGCGATTTCGAGCAGAGCGAGCTGCGCGGCTCTCGCTTGGGTGCTGTAGCCGATTAAGCTTGCTATCCCGAGCCTTCCATCAGTGTTCCGGTTACGAAGTTCCGTCGTGTCGCCTCGGAACCGAGCGAGGACTCGCAGGTTTCCACTCGTTACGATCACAGGTTCGTCGCCTGTCGATTTCTTGAGCTCCGCTAGGTCGGCGATCGCCTGCGTAATTATCCCTTTACTTAACAGGTCCTCTATCTCGGCATCAGAAAGATCCGCCTTTGGAGATGCTTCGGCTAAGCGGATGATGTCGTGGAGGCGTTCTTCTCTTCCGATCCAAGTGAGCATCTCTTTTAGCTCTCGAACACTTTGGAGAAGATCAGAAGGTGCCTTCATTTTCTCAATCAAGGGCCATAAAGCATTGGCGACGAGGGGCCGTGTTCTGTCGAGTGCGAGCACCCCTGTTATCGCCTGCCAGTTGGATTCAGCATGAAGCCAAGGGACGGAGGTGGCGTGAGACTCCCTAAAATAAGAAGCTAAGACTCTTGATACATCTTCAGTCGATGGCCACGACGACTTGTCTGCTTGGACGGCCTTTATCAGAGCGCGTCCTAGTGCAGCACCCAGCATAGGGGGGACTGCGTTTCCGATTTGGCGGAATGCGGCTGATGGAGGGCCAGCGAAGCGAAACCAGTCGGGAAAGGTTTGGAGTCTGGCCGCTTCCCGTATCGTGAGCGTTCGATTTTGTTCTGGGTGGATGTAGCCGTAGCCGTCTTTCGCCAGATGAGCTGTGATCGTGCGCGAAACGTCGTCATCGGCGAGTCGCTTGTACTTGTCATCGAAAATATCGTCTCTGTACCTCTTGAGGTGTGCGGGTAAATCAGAGTACCGGCTGTCGCTGTCGAGTAGCTCGAATGCTTCTCGGTCGTCGTCCCGAACTGGTCGTGTTACGTGGTCGAAGATCTTATTCGCATCTGCTTGCGGCACCCCTTTACGCATTTCCTTTTGGAATGAAGTCTTAGGGGCGCCGTAAAGGTCCCAACCTTCGTCACTCCCCAAGGGTTGCCATCCCCCTTCCACAGGTGGGAGGTCTGAGATGGCGTTGCCAACCGTAACTTTTCGTTGTGCTTCTGCCGGCCATTGGAATGCGCGTCGTTCCGACACGGCGACGAGGATCAGACGTTTGCGCACTTGTGGAACGCCATACCTCCAACCTTCGACTACCCTTGCGTAGGTGGCGTAGCCCATCTCTTCGAGTTCCAAGACCATAGATCTAAGGATGAACATCTCGCGGTCTAGGGCCATATCTGGAACATTTTCCATCAGGATGGCTTTCGGTCTGGACAGCTTGGCAACTTCCAGAAATGATCGCCACAAGTCTCGGCGCTGATCGTGGGGCTCACGAGCCCCCGTGCGCACTAGGTGTTTTATGCCGGGGCGCCCCGCTTTTGAGAAAGGCTGGCACGGAGGACCCCCTGCTAGGACGTCGATGGAGTTGTCACGCATCAGCGCTGCAAGCTCTTCGACTTTGTCCGCATCGGAGAGATCCCAGTCCAACGACATACCGGGGAAGTGGTGCTCGTGTGTCTCCAATGCGTAGCGGTCGTGATCTACCGCCAAAACAACTTCGATTCCAGCTTGAGTCAAGCCGAGGCTCAAGCCTCCTGCGCCGGAGAATAAGTCTGCTGCCAGAAGGACGTCAGGATTTTCGATCCGCACTCGCTTGCACAGCAAAGAGAGTTCATCTGGAACTGAAGTGCTGTCTCGGTGGGGCATAAGAGCCACAGAAGAACCCCTTGTGTATTTACGGGTTCTTCGAATGGAATCCATCTCAGCGGACATAGCTGAAGTTTACGCTACAGCGGACCCATAGTTTTCAAATGAGAGGCGGCCGAGGACGCCGTTATCTAAGATAGATGAGCTGAAGGCAATGAGTGTAGAGAGGGTTAAGCATTGGATGATCTCGAAGAGCTCGTAGAGCTCGAAGACATGCTCATTGAAAGGACTAGGGGCAAGAAAGAGTCTTTGGACGAAGCCTTCAGAGTGCTTTCCAGACTTGTCCGCTCGGCTGATCTGCTCGAAAGAGCTAGAGACAATCTTCGACGCAAGATGCGGGAGACACAGCGTCTAGATTCTCCAAGTGGGAGCTACGATCCAGGAGACGAAGCCCTCTCGGCTCCTTGGTACGTGCCGTCTCATTCTAGAGATAAATACTGGCCGGCATTGGAGAGCCGACTTCGAGCTGGAAGCTTGAGAGACGCAGTCGACGTTATCGATTCTTCTTCTACCAAAGTGGTGGCGCACCTTGCTCCGCCCTTTGCTGATCGCATGAAGAAGAGAGGCTTAGTGCTTGGGCACGTTCAATCGGGCAAGACCGCTAACTACACGGCAGTGATGACAAAAGCTGCCGATGCTGGATACAAGCTGTTCATAGTTCTGTCGGGCCTTCACAACAACCTCAGACGCCAGACACAGGTGCGCGTAACTAGGGACGTGGGCGGGCTGTGGCACCCTTGGACCAATGAAGACGAGGATTTCGGCGGAAACGTATCAGGAAGAGCGATACTCGAACACGATATCCCCTCCCTGATAGTGATCAAGAAGAACAAGAACCGTTTAGAGGCGTTGAGGGATTGGCTGCGCAATATTCCAGAGGATGTACGTGAGCGTGTCCCCGTTCTTTTATTGGACGACGAAGCAGACCAAGCTACTCCGAATACTAATAGGCGACTACAAGAAGAAAAGCGTGGCATAAACAAGCTTGTGGGAGAGATTTGGGGTGAGGTAAAGAAAGGAACGTATGTCGGCTATACGGCGACACCCTTCGCGAATGTCTTCATGAACCCTGATGACGAGGAGGAACTCTACCCTGCAGATTTTCTGATCACGCTTCCACGTCCAGCAAATTATTTCGGAGCAGAGAGGATCATGGGGCGAGAGCCTCTGCACGAGGACGATGATCCAGATCCCGGGTTGGAAATGGTCCGGATCATCACAGACGCCGGCGACCTGCGACCTCCGAGTAACGCCGACGAGCGCATGATCTTCGACCCGCCATTGCCATCTTCTCTCAAAGATGCGGTGCGTTGGTTTGTGGTGGCTACCGCGATTAGAGCGGCCCGTGGACAGGGAGATGAACATAGTTCAATGCTTGTTCACACTACTCACTACGTGGATCCGCACTTCGCTTTGCAAAGACGCATCGACGAGTTATTAGGTGATTTCCAAGAGGAGGTCTTTCACTCTCAGTGGGCTGCGTTCGAACGGACATTTGCGAATGAGGCATTCCAAGTGGAAAACGAAGCGACCGTACCCATGCCGAGCTGGGAGTACGTTCGAGCAGAAATCCCTGATGTGCTCGATGAGATCAGAACAGTCGTTGACAATGGACGTTCAGAAGATCGACTCGATTATGGCACCGACAAGGCCGAGAAAGTTATAGCTGTAGGCGGAGGGACCCTGTCTCGAGGGTTAACACTCGAGGGGTTAATTGTCTCCTACTTCACGAGAACATCGTCCACCTACGACACGCTGCTCCAGATGGGACGGTGGTTTGGGTTCCGACCCGGTTATGAAGACCTCCCAAGGCTGTGGCTCCAAGAGGGGTTAGACGAGGACTACCGTTTTCTGGCGTTAGTAGAAGAGGAAATGCGCAACGAGATCTCTGCGCTTGCAAGAGAACGAAGGACCCCCCGGGAAGTTGGCCTCCGCATTCGCGCACACCCCGGACGGCTGTCAATCGTCGCTCCAAATAAGATGGGTGCGGCTAGCCAAGTTCAAATCTCTTACTCGGGCAAGCGTATGCAAACTTTCATATTCGATGAAGCCAACACCAAGGTAGAGGCGTCAGGGCTGGGAACTCTTGACCACAATTTAGAAGCGACAAGGAAGTTTCTGGGCCGATGCGAGGAGCAGAGCGGCATAAATCCTCTGGCGGGGACGAGACACAAGATAGCAAGGGACGTGTCTAGTGAATTAGTCGAAGAGTTCTTCAGGGACTACCGGTTCCACCCTGATCAGCAATCGCTGCATCCTGAGCACGTTCTCGGGTGGATGAAACAGAAGGCACACAACCGGCTGTGGAATGTCGTGGTGTTCGAGAAGTCATCCTCGCGGAAGGGCTCCGAAGGCTCGCCAGGTGACCTTCCTGGCGTGGACTTAGGATTGGGCGAGCTCGTTAACCCGGTAAATCGTGCTCCGCTAGTTACGCCGGCGGCATCTTCAGGCGTTGCCAATATCAAAGCGTTGATGTCTCGGGACGATTGGTTCCTTGACATTGGCATTGATAGGGCTGCAAAGCTCGAACAAGAAGGTGACCACGTGAATCCGCGACAGGTCAGAAAAGAACTCGCTGAAGACCGAGGATTGCTGGTCATTTATTCGGTGAGCAAGGACTCTGTACCCATGGGTGCCTCAAAAAGGGTTAAGAGCAGACGTCCTATGGAAGCTCCTCAGGACCTTATTGGCTTAGGAATTATCTTTCCCGATACAGATAAAGAGGGCTTTGCACCCTCTGGCGATTATTACTCTGTGTCTCCAAAGTACGAGGTCTACTCCAACCAGGATGACGAAGAACTGGAAATCATTGAAGATCTAGAAGGGACAGCTGAAGCTGAGCCCATCCTAGGGGCGATGTAGTTGAACGACATATCGCGCCAGTTTGACTATCTTGCGCTAGAAACTGAGCCGCTCATTGGATCAGCTATGTGGGTTCGTCCGGTAGGCGCGACTATCCGGGGCGAGAACATATTGGTGGCAATAGATGCAATGGGCGAAAAGCACATGCTCGTCCCGACGGACAAGCCAGATATTCCCGAGGATCATGATAGCCAAGGGGTCTCTCTCACTAGCCGCACGTTGCGGATGCACGGTAAGGACCACTCGTTCGTTGATGTGCACTGCAAGATTTTTGAGCTCGAGCCTGTCTTCGAACAGTTGTTGGAAGACATGGTAAACCGCCTAGTAAAAGCAGAACTCGACGCCATAGATGTCTGCAGGATGGCTTTGGATGACTGGCGAAGTCTATTCAAAGAAGTTCCCGAACCCGCTAGCGCCGCGACCATGGTCGGTCTTGTCGGGGAGCTCGAAGTGCTCAGGCTATTGGCCCCAGTGGGAGCGTCGAGAGCATTAGACAGCTGGGTCGGTCCAACAGGAACGAATTACGATTTCTCTTTTGACGATGCAACTCTCGAAGTCAAGAGTATTGCTGGGCATGATGGAAGTGTGGTCAGTGTTTCGAGTGCGGAACAGCTCGACCCCCACCTCGCTAATAATTTGCACCTAGCAGCGGTACACCTGATTAGAGATGAGACAGCACCATCGCTAGATGACCGAATCACGGATCTGATCAGCAGCGGGGTTCCGCGCGGCGAACTGCTAGAACGCGTGGCTCAGAGTGGGTACGTATATGGGACGGGCGATGAGAAATCTGGCCGATATACCGTTCGCTCGTTCAGATTGTGGAAGGTGGACCGTGATTTCCCTGGGATCAGGGCATCAGACATTCCAAAGGAAAGGCTCGTAGGTGTGAGCCAGCTTGTCTACAGGCTCGACCTCGACGCCGCCCCCAAGCCCATGGATGAAGAGGATGCTACCGAAGCGATCAGAGGCTGGATTAGGTGAAACGCTGGAGTAAAGAGGAGCTCTCGAAGGCGGCACGTCCAGTTAAGAAGCACTTAACCGGTCGTGGACTGACAGCGAATCGGGTCTTAGCAGCGTATTTTCGCGCCGAACAACTCAGCCTTACGGGGGCTACTTGGGATAGGGCGAAAAGAGCCTTGAACGATACGGGGTCATTTAAGGCTGCTGTCGAAGCAGCGAAAGAAAGCCAAACTAGCCCCGTAACGGGAGTGGCAAAAAGAGACAGCGTGACGGCTGAGGGCTCGCCAAGGTGGGATGCTCCTGCAAAGCCGTTGCGAGGGAAGAGTACGTCTCTAGCTTGGTTTCCGAAGCAGTTCGGGCCGGGAGACTTGGACGGCTCAGGCTCCAAGAAACTCTTGGGCGCGCCGAACATCGATCAAGTAGAAGTCCTTGTTCGAGAGACGGCTCAAAACAGCTGGGATGCCCGTAGTAGCAATGAACGATTGTCTTTCCACCTCAATCTTCGGACTCTCACTCCGCGCCAAGCCGAGATTCTCAAGGAACTTGTCTATGTTGAATCTGCAGAGAACCTAAATCTTTCGACGGTGTTGTCGCGACCGGCTGTCCGTGTACTCGAGATCAGCGATCGCGGAACCGTAGGGCTCAATGGTCCCGTTCGAAATGACCGTTCCATTCCTCTAGGTGAGTCTACGAATTTTGTCGATTTCGTGCTCAACGTCGGTGTCCAAAGAGAATCTACCCTCGATGGAGGAACGTATGGATTCGGAAAGACCGCCGTCTACAGTGCTTCCGAGGTCGGAACCGTACTGATTTGCACTCGATGCGAAACCCCTGGCGGCATAGAGACTCGGATCATCGGGTCGGCCATAGGTTCGGCGTATGACGAAGGCGAGCTTAGATATACCGGTCGGCACTGGTGGGGTAAGAGATCCGAAGATGGAATGAGAGTCGAGCCACTGATAGGCCCTGAAGCAGAAAAGCTCGCCGACACGCTTTTCGTCGATGGGTTCAAAGGATCAGAGACAGGGACTAGCATTATGGTCCTTGCGCCAACGTTGACATCCAAAGGACCTGAAAAAGACCAAGAGGCATTGGCGAGCGCAATCGTCAACAACCTTTGGCCCAAGCTTGTAAAGCACCAAGTTGGGCGGACTGTAATGGACATAAAGCTCACTGTCGACGGCGAGAGCGTGCCCTTACCGAAGCCGGAAGAACACGAAGAGCTCTGGGGCTACGTGGCCTGTTTGCATGCTGTTCGTGCAGCTCAGGATGGTGTCGAAGCGCCAAGCATTTCATCGGTTTGGAAGCCGGAGGTTCACGAGATACAAAGCTTGCGACCACGAAAACTCCTCGGGCATCTAGCGCTAATCACATACCCGCAATACGGAAAACAGACAGAAGAACCTAAAGGAGTAACCTTGATGCGCAACGAAGCGGAATTGGTCGTCAAGGGGTTCCAAGGCCGGCGACTCGGTGTGGATGGCTTCCAATGGGCTGGCGTATTCAAGCCGGTAAAGGCTACGGATGGTTCGTTTGCTGCCGCGGAGCCTCCAGCGCACGATGATTGGGTGCCGAAAGGCGTCACGGATCCCACTCAACGGAGCGAAGTTAACGTCGCCCTTACTCGAATCAAAGATCGAGTAAGGACTTTCACAGCACCTGCGAACCATCTAACACTCTCTGCAGCAGAACCCAAGTCTGCGGCAGTCGCTGGGGACGCACTCGCAGGGTTGATGGTAGGTGTAGGTAGCTCAGTGAAGTCCGTGAAAAAGCGAGGTAGACGGACGCAAGGTAAGAGAGCAGAGAAACCGCAAGCGGCCATTGTTGGCACGAAAGTGGTCCGATCGAAGCGAGAAGGATGGTTGCGTTCGACGGTCTCTGTGCGACTGAGTGACACGAGCTCTAGACAGAGAGTCGAAGTAGACGTGCTTGTCGGTACAGAAGCCGGCAGCGAATCCGAGTCGGGTCTGATCCATATCGTTGGTTGGGGCGGCGACGATGCCCCGCCGCAGGAAACCGTTCTCATGCAACCTAATGGAGTACGAGAGTTTGTGTTCGAGCAGCGCGGGGACTTAGCTGTAGACGTCATACCTAAGGTGAGATTAGGTAATGGTTAAGACACGAATTTACCCTCACAATATGGCGGATACTGAAAGCGTGCTGTTCAGCGCTTGGTGGGTGCAAATTGGCAACACTCGGAGCATCCTCGAAAAGACGTTGAGGGGGTGGGATTATGCAAGCAGCCTTACTGTTGGGTTAGACGCCAAAGTGAATCCGATGCTCCTGCTTGAGTCGACAGGGCTCCCTTCCATCGCTAATACCGCTCTATTAGTCATGGCAGATTGCCCAGCGGCACAAATACGAGTAGCAGCTAAGCATTTGCTGCCAGTCAAAGAGGATACCTTCACGGAAGAGGTCACACTCGAGCTCCCAGCCGGGATTCTCGCTGAAAGAGTACGCTTGAGTGCCCACTTGATCCTCGCTGAACCCCCAGCCAATGAGCTCTTCCGTGTCGCGTCTACGCGGGGTGCACGGCTGCTCTCCTCGCCGACCCAAGACTTGGTGTTGGAGGACTACGCAAGCCGATTC